>NZ_JBIUYA010000011.1:0-195114 GCF_044744285.1 Pseudomonas sp. NPDC087336
CAGGGTGCCGGATTGACGCAGGAGTTTGTCTACCAGGGTGGTTTTACCATGGTCAACGTGGGCAATGATGGCGATGTTGCGTAGATTTTCGATCACTTGTGTATCTCGATCAGAGGATTCGGTGTGCTGACAAGTCTTGGCAGCGATTTACAGTAGAGTCAGGCCTTGCCGTTACAGCTTGACGGCGGCGTCGGGGGGCCGGTGACGCAAGCCACAGGCAAACAGCCCCGGGCACTTAGCTCGGTCGATAAACGCGCACATTGGCATGTCCCTCACTGAGCAAATGGTGGGCATGCAGGCGACTCATCACGCCTTTGTCGCAATAAAGCAGGTACTGGCGAGTAGGGTCCAGCTCCTTGAAACGAGCGTTCAGTGCATAAAACGGCATCGTTTGTACCTCGATGCCAGCAAGGTCCAGCGGGTCGTCTTCAGCGGCATCCGGGTGACGGATGTCGATGACGATCTGACCGGCCAGCGCTTCGCTGACTTCTTCAATTTGCAGGTCCTGGCCCAATTCGTCGATCACCCGATCGATCGGTACCAGTTTGGCGTTCTCGAGCGCACGCTCAAGGACTGCCATGTCGAATTCTTTCTCTTCGTGCTCCACGCGATGGCGCTTGGCAGCGGTCTTGGGGTTCACCGAGATGACCCCGCAGTACTCCGGCATGTGCCTGGCGAAGTCGGCGGTGCCGATTTCGTTGGCCGTGTCGATGATGTCCTGCTTGTGGCTGGCAATCAGCGGGCGCAAGACCAGTTTGTCGGTCACGCAATCAATCACCGACAGGTTCGGTAACGTCTGGCTCGACACCTGGGAGATCGCCTCACCGGTCACCAGCGCTTCGATGTGCAGTCGATCAGCAATTTGGGAGGAAGCGCGCAACATCATACGCTTCAATACTACGCCCATATGACTGTTATCGACTTTGCCGAGAATTTCTCCCAGCACTTCTTCGAACGGCACACTGACAAATAACACGCGTTGCGAGCTGCCGTACTTCTTCCAGATGAAATGCGCGACTTCCATGACGCCCAATTCGTGGGCACGTCCACCCAGGTTGAAGAAGCAGAAATGCGCCATCAGGCCGCGACGCATGATCTGGTAGGCCGCGACGGTGGAATCGAAGCCACCGGACATCAGCACCAGCGTCTGTTCCAGCGCACCCAGCGGATAACCACCGATACCGTTGTGCTGGCTGTGGATCACGAATAACCGTTGGTCGCGAACTTCGATGCGGACTTCAATTTCAGGCTTTTTCAGGTCGATTCCGGCGGCACCGCACTGACGGCGCAACTGGCTGCCGACATATTTCTCGATGTCTATGGAGCTAAATGGGTGCTTGCCGGCGCGCTTGCAACGTACCGAGAAAATCTTCCCGGCCAGTGCATCACCGTAGTGCTGCTTGCACTTCTCGACGATGTCGTCGAAATCACCCAGCGGGTACTCGTCGATTTGCAGGAAGTGCGCGATACCCGGCATGCAACTCAGGCGCTCGCCCATCTCCTTCAGGGCCTTGGGGTCGCTGACGCGGGTCTCCAGCTCGAGATTGTCCCACACGCCGTTCACCACCACAGCCGGGTCCAGGTCACGGAGCACGGCACGGATGTTCTTGGCCAACTGGCGGATGAAACGCATCCGTACCGGGCGGCTCTTGATGGTGATCTCTGGAAAGACTTTTACGATTAATTTCATGGAAACAGCGCGCGCGAGGCCTGCCGAAAAAGGGGGGCGCGGATTATAGCGGAAATTGCTCAAGGTTTAACCAGTTAATGTGCAGAAGGTTTTGCACGCACCAAAACAGGTCAATTTTAGATTTAGGCGCCACATTAAGGGGCGCAATTTTCTGCTTTATAGCCTTTTGCACCTCTAAAAGCGTGAAATTGGGGCAAAAAACCCATGGTGGGGCACTGGCATGCAATTTGCTCCCTTGTGAGGCAGGTTGCCTTGGCAGAGTATTCGCGCCGGCATCACAAACATTTAAGGGCATCCACTACCAGCCCTAATCCACCCGGAGGACACTATGTCGAAGTCGGTTCAACTCATCAAAGATCATGACGTCAAGTGGATTGATCTGCGCTTCACAGACACCAAGGGCACTCAGCACCACGTGACCATGCCGGCTCGCGATGCGCTGGACGATGACTTCTTTGAAGTCGGTAAAATGTTCGACGGCTCCTCCATCGCTGGCTGGAAAGGCATCGAAGCCTCCGACATGATCCTGCTGCCGGACGACTCCACCGCTGTTCTGGACCCGTTCACCGAAGAGCCGACCCTGATCCTGGTCTGCGACATCATCGAACCTTCGAGCATGCAAGGCTACGACCGCGACCCACGTGCGATCGCCAAGCGCGCCGAAGAGCACCTGAAATCCACCGGTATCGGTGACACCGTGTTCGCCGGTCCAGAGCCAGAGTTCTTCATCTTCGACCAAGTGAAGTTCAAGTCCGACATTTCCGGCTCCATGTTCAAGATCTACTCCGAACAAGGTTCCTGGATGTCCGACCAGGACATCGAAGGCGGCAACAAAGGCCACCGTCCAGGCGTCAAAGGCGGCTACTTCCCGGTTCCGCCGTTCGACCACGACCACGAAATCCGTACCTCCATGTGCAACGCACTGGAAGAAATGGGTCTGACCGTCGAAGTTCACCACCACGAAGTGGCAACTGCCGGCCAGAACGAAATCGGCGTCAAGTTCAACACCCTGGTGAAGAAAGCCGACGAAACCCAAACCCTGAAGTACGTCGTGCACAACGTTGCCGATGCCTACGGCCGTACCGCTACCTTCATGCCTAAGCCTCTGTACGGCGACAACGGCTCGGGTATGCACGTACACATGTCGATCTGGAAAGAAGGCAAGAACACCTTCGCTGGCGAAGGTTATGCCGGCCTGTCCGATACCGCCCTGTACTTCATCGGCGGCATCATCAAGCACGGTAAGGCCCTGAACGGCTTCACCAACCCGGCGACCAACTCCTACAAGCGTCTGGTTCCAGGCTTCGAAGCTCCGGTAATGCTGGCCTACTCGGCTCGCAACCGCTCGGCTTCGATCCGTATTCCTTACGTGTCGAGCCCGAAAGCCCGTCGTATCGAAGCACGCTTCCCGGATCCGGCTGCCAACCCGTACCTGTGCTTCGCCGCACTGCTGATGGCTGGCCTGGACGGCATCCAGAACAAGATCCACCCTGGCGACGCAGCTGACAAAAACCTGTACGACCTGCCGCCTGAAGAGGCGAAAGAGATCCCACAAGTTTGCGGCAGCCTGAAAGAAGCCCTGGAAGAGCTGGACAAAGGTCGTGCGTTCCTGACCAAAGGCGGCGTTTTCAGCGACGACTTCATCGACGCTTACATCGCCCTGAAAAGCGAAGAAGAAATCAAGGTACGTACCTTCGTACACCCACTGGAATACGAGCTGTACTACAGCTGCTAATCCGGTAGCGCTGCGACACGCGGCGTGACAAAAAGAGGCCTCCTTCGGGAGGCCTTTTTTGATCTTGCTTCCTGTAATGATGACGATTTGGGTCAACCCACCACCCTGACCTATGCTGCACTCCTATGCTTTCGTTTCCGGTCGATTTCATGGCTCGTGGTTTTCTCCTCATCCTGCTGCTGATTGCCCTGCCCACCACAGCGCAGATCTACAAGTACACCGACGCTCAAGGCAACACGGCGTATAGCAATCAACCCCCTGATGGCGTCACCGCGCAACCGGTCGAACTGCCACCGCTCAACCGCGTTCAGCCCCAGCCCACACAAGCATCTCCCACACCCACCCCTGAACAAGACCAGCCACGCATCGCCTACAACGTACTGGAACTCACCGGCCTGCCCACCACCGAAGCCCTGCGCGCCAACAACGGCACCTTCACTGTCACCGTAATGATCGAACCGCGCCTGCAAGGCCCGCATCTGTTGCAGCTGTTGCTGGACGGACAGCCTTATGGCCAACCCGGCAACGTACCGATCCTGCAATTGGTGAACATCGACCGCGGCTCGCACCGCCTCGCCGTGCAGGTCGTCAGTGGCGAAACCATCGTGCAGCAAAGCCCTACCGTCACCTTCACATTGCAGCGGGTGCACAAGCGCTGAAGGACTTCCAACCTCGTTCAGCTTTGCGCACTATATTGGTGCGAATGGTTGCACCGCGCGCACATTGCAGCCCATTTTGGTTCGAAACTACCCGCGAAAGCTGGCAGAACGCCACGCAATCGAGCGTCAAACGCCTGTTTCAGGGGTTAAGCGCTTCTTTTCGGAGCCTTGGTTTGGTTTTTGCATTTTCCTCGCATCAGCGCGTTATTCATGCGCGCGCCCTGCTCCAAAAGAGGTCCTGAATGACCATCAGTGACGCACTGCATCGCCTGCTTCTCGACAACCTGACCACCGCCACCATCCTGCTCAACGCCGAATTGCGCCTTGAGTACATGAATCCCGCGGCGGAAATGCTCCTGGCCATTAGCGGCCAGCGCAGCCATGGGCAGTTCATCAGCGAGCTGTTTACCGAGTCCACCGAGGCGCTGAATTCGTTGCGCCAGGCGGTACAGCAGGCGCATCCGTTCACCAAGCGCGAAGCGATGCTCACCGCCCTTACCGGCCAGACCCTGACGGTCGATTACGCGGTAACACCGATCCTTTCAGGCGGCGACACACTGCTGCTGCTCGAAGTCCACCCTCGCGACCGCTTGCTGCGCATCACCAAGGAAGAAGCACAGCTTTCAAAGCAGGAAACCAGCAAGATGCTGGTGCGCGGCCTGGCCCATGAAATCAAGAATCCGCTGGGCGGTATTCGCGGCGCGGCACAACTGCTGGCGCGCGAGCTGCCGGAAGAAAGCCTGCGCGACTACACCAATGTCATCATTGAAGAGGCTGACCGCCTGCGCAACCTGGTCGATCGCATGCTCGGCTCGAACAAGCTGCCATCGCTGGCCATGTGCAACATTCATGAAGTGCTGGAGCGCGTCTGCCACCTGGTCGAGGCCGAAAGCCAGGGCTGCATCACTTTGGTGCGCGACTACGACCCGAGCATTCCAGACGTCCTGATCGATCGCGAACAAATGATCCAGGCCGTGCTGAACATCGTGCGCAATGCGATGCAGGCCATCAGCAGCCAGAATGAGCTGCGCCTGGGTCGCATCAGCCTGCGCACCCGCGCCATGCGCCAGTTCACCATTGGCCACGTGCGCCATCGCCTGGTGACCAAGATCGAAATCATCGACAACGGTCCAGGCATTCCTGCGGATCTTCAGGAAACCATCTTTTTCCCCATGGTCAGCGGCCGTCCGGACGGTACCGGGCTGGGCCTGGCCATTACCCAGAACATCATCAGCCAGCACCAGGGCTTGATCGAATGTGACAGCCACCCCGGCCACACCACCTTCTCGATCTTTCTGCCACTGGAACAAGGAGCCACATCGACATGAGCCGTAGTGAAACCGTGTGGATCGTCGATGACGACCGTTCTATCCGTTGGGTCCTGGAAAAAGCCTTGCAGCAGGAAGGCATGACCACGCAAAGCTTCGACAGCGCCGATGGCGTGATGAGCCGCCTGGCGCGCCAGCAGCCGGACGTTATCATCTCCGACATCCGCATGCCCGGCGCCAGCGGCCTGGACCTTCTGGCGCGGATTCGCGAGCAACACCCACGGCTGCCAGTGATTATCATGACCGCGCACTCCGATCTGGACAGCGCTGTCGCGTCCTACCAGGGCGGCGCTTTTGAATACCTACCCAAGCCGTTCGATGTCGACGAAGCGGTCTCCCTGGTCAAGCGCGCCAACCAGCACGCTCAGGAACAACAAGGCCTGGAAGTCCCGGTCGCACTGACCCGTACCCCGGAAATCATCGGCGAAGCGCCAGCGATGCAGGAAGTGTTTCGCGCCATCGGGCGCTTGAGCCACTCCAACATCACCGTGCTGATCAACGGCGAATCCGGCACCGGTAAAGAACTGGTGGCCCATGCCCTGCACCGCCACAGCCCGCGGGCCGCTTCACCGTTCATTGCATTGAACATGGCGGCGATCCCCAAGGACCTGATGGAATCCGAGTTGTTCGGCCACGAAAAAGGCGCGTTCACCGGTGCCGCCAACCTGCGTCGCGGGCGGTTCGAGCAGGCGGATGGGGGCACGCTGTTCCTCGATGAAATCGGCGACATGCCGGCCGACACCCAGACTCGTTTGCTTCGGGTCCTGGCCGATGGCGAGTTCTACCGTGTCGGTGGTCACGTCCCGGTCAAGGTGGATGTGCGGATCATCGCCGCCACGCACCAGAACCTGGAAACCCTGGTGCATGCCGGGAAATTCCGTGAAGACTTGTTCCACCGTCTCAACGTGATCCGCATCCACATACCACGCCTGTCGGACCGTCGCGAAGACATTCCGACCCTGGCCAAGCACTTCCTCAGCCGTGCAGCGCAGGAGCTGGCAGTCGAGCCGAAGTTGCTGAAAAACGAAACCGAGGAATACCTGAAGAACCTGCCTTGGCCGGGCAACGTACGCCAACTGGAGAACACTTGCCGCTGGATCACCGTGATGGCATCGGGTCGCGAAGTGCATATCGGCGACCTGCCACCGGAGTTGCTGAGCCTGCCGCAGGATTCGGCCCCGGTGACCAACTGGGAACAGGCGCTGCGCCAATGGGCCGACCAGGCACTGGCACGCGGACAGTCCAGCCTGCTGGACAGCGCCGTGCCGACCTTCGAGCGGATCATGATCGAAACCGCCCTCAAGCACACCGCCGGCCGCCGCCGCGATGCCGCCGTGTTGCTGGGCTGGGGGCGTAATACCTTGACTCGCAAGATCAAGGAGCTGGGGATGAAGGTAGATGGTGGGGATGATGATGAGGGGGATGAAGGCTAAGCAGCCTTTAGCTCTTCGCTGACAGTTAGATCCAATCGCGAGCAAGCTCGCTCCCACAGGGTTCGAAGGTGTTCACTCGATGGTGAGCACTCTGAAAATCCACTGTGGGAGCGAGCTTGCTCGCGATGCTTTTAGGGCCTGCGTGCACCGCTGGAATGCACCGTGAACCGCAATCGCGCACGGCAGCTGATCCCGAACCCCGTCTGTTTTCACAATAGAACCTCTACCGAACAAACACGAAAGCCCCGGATTACGGGGCTTTCGACGCTTGCACGCGCCTTTCTGTTTCAACTTGTTAAAACCTGGCACGCCCCCTGCAATAGTCTCATCAGTGATTCAGATCACTACCCAGTTTCGGGGACCTTGGTACAGGCAGGCCGGGGATTCCCCTCTTTACACCGGGCTCACACCGCACAAGCGACGAGCCCTCCCGTTTTGGGGTCCTTGGTACAGGCAGGCCGGGGATTCCCTCTTTACACCGGGTTCAGACGCCATGCGCGAACCCTCCCGTTTTGGGGACCTTGGTACAGGCAGGCCGGGGATTCCCTCTTTTATTGCTCCCGGAGATGGATCTCCAGCCGCCAGCGGTCATCGACCTCGCTACCGGCCCACTCACCCTGAAGGGGACGGGCCGCCACCAGCGTCAGCAACAATCCCCCGTCACTCAATCGCGTTCGCCAGTTCACATCCTTGCCGTGGAGCTTGAGCTGGCCTTTTTGCGCCTTGCCTTGAGCTTCGAACAACAGCGCGACACTGCCTTCCACGATCTCGCCGTGGGTCTTGGGTTCATTGTTGAACCACACCACCAACCCGTCGTCCGTCACTTCGATCTGTTGCAATTCGCTGGGGTCGGGGGTGGTCAGGCGACCGATCATCAACCCCACCATCACCCCCACGATTGCCAGCGAAGCCATCACACGCGGGAATAGTTTCGAACGAGGGTCGGCTTGCGGCGTAGAATGCCGCTCATCTCTACCTTCGGAGCCGTGCATGTTTCACGTCATCCTTTTCCAACCAGAAATTCCGCCGAATACCGGCAACGTTATCAGGCTGTGCGCCAACAGTGGCTGCCACCTGCATTTGATCGAACCGCTGGGCTTCGAGATGGACGACAAGCGCCTGCGCCGGGCGGGCCTCGACTATCACGAGTATGCCACTCTGCAACGCCATGCGGACCTGGCCAGCTGCCTGGAAAGCCTCGGTCACCCGCGGTTGTTCGCCTTCACTACCAAGGGTTCGCGGCCATTTCACGACGTCAGTTTCGCCCCTGGCGATGCGTTCCTGTTCGGCCCGGAAAGCCGTGGCCTGCCAGCCGAGGTGCTCGACGCCCTGCCCGGCGAACAACGCCTGCGCCTGCCGATGCGCGAAGGCTGCCGCAGCCTGAACCTGTCCAACACCGTGGCCGTCGCCGTTTACGAAGCCTGGCGCCAGAACGACTTCAAATAGTCCGAAATCATTTTCGCCTGACAGAAACAATCGCGGGCAAGCCCGCTCCCACAGGTTTTGCACAATCCTGTGGGAGCGGGCTTGCCCGCGATTTTCAGCAGCGCAGATTATTGAACGGTCGGAGTCTCGCCCGCCGCTTGCATGCGTTGCAGCTCTTGCGCGTACAGGGCATCGAAGTTCACCGGAGCCAGCATCAGGGCCGGGAACGAGCCGCGGGTCACCAGGCTGTCCAGCGCTTCGCGCGCGTACGGGAACAGGATGTTCGGGCAGAACGCGCCCAGGGTGTGGCTCATCGAAGCGTCGTCCAGGTTCTTGATCAGGAAGATGCCGGCCTGCTGCACTTCGGCGATGAACGCCACTTCTTCACCGTTCTTCACGGTTACCGACAGGGTCAGTACGACTTCGTGGAAGTCGCCTTCCAGCGCCTTTTGACGGGTATTGAGATCCAGACCGACACTCGGCTCCCACTGCTGGCGGAAGATCGCCGGGCTTTTCGGGGCTTCGAAGGACAAGTCACGTACGTAGATGCGCTGCAAGGAGAATTGCGGTGCGGTTTCTTCTTCGCTAGCTGCAGTGTTCTGTTGGTCAGTCATCTCAGATCCTTTCTGATCTTGGGCTTTTATAGGGTATGGAATTCAGGCCTTGAGCAGCGCGTCGAGCTTGCCGGCGCGCTCCAGGGCAAACAAATCATCACAACCGCCAACGTGGGTGCTGCCGATCCAGATCTGCGGCACGGACGTACGTCCGGCCTTCTGAGCCATTGCGGCACGCACCTGCGGCTTGCCATCGACCTTGATCTCTTCGAAGGCCACGCCTTTGTTCTCGAGCAGGTACTTGGCTCGGGAGCAATAAGGGCAGTAATCGCTGGAATAGACGACGACGTTACTCATATCACTTCACCAGCGGCAGATTGTCGGCTTTCCAGCTGGAAACACCACCGGACAGCTTGGCGGCGGTAAAGCCGGCCTTCACCAGTTCGCGAGCGTGAGTACCGGCGGTCTGGCCCATGGCATCGACCAGGATGATGGTCTTGGCCTTGTGCTTTTCCAGCTCGCCAACGCGTGCAGTCAGTTTGTCGTGAGGAATGTTCAACGCGCCTACAATGTGGCCGGCGGCAAAGTCCTTGGTCGGACGGATGTCGATCACCACGCCGGCGTCTTTGTTGACCAGGCCAGTCAGTTCGCCGGTGCTCAGGCTACGGCCGCCGCCCTGCATCTGGTAGGCGATCAGCAGGGCCAGCAGCACGACGAAAATGCCGACGAGAATGTAGTGGTTGGTGGCAAATTGAATCAGGTTAGCAACCATCGAAGGAGGTTCCAGGGCGTTAAAATGTCGGCCAGTATACACAGCCACTATGGTGGGCCAAACCCCGTCCGGCGGTGACGTGGCCGGAACTTCGCTTTAAACTGCCACTCCCTTTTCCATCGCCCTCTTTTATCTCAGCCACGAGTGGATTCCATGACTACCACGCCTAAACCTTTGGTCCTGATTATTCTCGACGGCTTCGGTCACAGTGAGAGCCCTGAATCCAACGCCATCTTTGCTGCAAAGAAGCCCGTACTGGACCGTTTGTGGGCCACCGTGCCCAACGGCCTGATTTCGGGCAGCGGCATGGACGTCGGCCTGCCGGACGGCCAGATGGGTAACTCCGAAGTCGGCCACATGAACCTGGGCGCCGGCCGCGTGGTGTATCAGGATTTCACCCGCGTAACCAAATCGATCCGCGACGGCGAGTTCTTCGAGAACCCGACCATCTGCGCTGCGGTGGACAAAGCCGTCGCTGCCGGCAAAGCCGTGCACTTCATGGGCCTGCTGTCCGACGGCGGCGTGCACAGCCATCAGGATCACCTGGTCGCCATGGCCGAACTGGCCGCCAAGCGCGGCGCCGAAAAAATCTACCTGCACGCCTTCCTCGACGGCCGCGATACCCCGCCGAAAAGCGCGCAATCGTCGATCGAACTGCTGGACGCCACCTTCCAGGCCTTGGGCAAAGGCCGTATCGCCAGTCTCATCGGTCGTTATTTCGCAATGGATCGCGACAACCGTTGGGACCGGGTGTCCCAGGCTTATAACCTGATTGTCGACGGCAATGGCGAATTCAACGCCGCCACCGCCCAGGAAGGTCTGCAAGCCGCGTACGAGCGTGGTGAGAGCGACGAGTTCGTCAAGGCCACCTCCATCGGTGAGCCCGTGAAAGTCGAAGACGGCGACGCCGTAGTGTTCATGAACTTCCGCGCCGACCGCGCCCGCGAACTGACTCGCGTCTTCGTCGAAGACGATTTCAACGAGTTCGAACGTGCCCGCCAGCCAAAACTGGCCGGTTTCGTCATGCTGACCCAATACGCCGCCAGCATCCCCGCGCCATCGGCCTTTGCCGCCGGCAGCCTGGAAAACGTGCTCGGCGATTACCTGGCGAAAAACGGCAAGACCCAGCTGCGCATCGCCGAAACCGAAAAATACGCCCACGTGACCTTCTTCTTCTCTGGCGGTCGTGAAGAACCGTTCCCGGGCGAAGATCGCATTCTGATCCCGTCGCCGAAAGTCGCCACTTACGATTTGAAGCCGGAGATGAGCGCACCGGAAGTCACCGACCGCATCGTCGATGCCATCGAAAACCAGCGTTACGACGTGATCGTGGTCAACTATGCCAACGGCGACATGGTCGGCCACAGCGGCGTGTTTGCGGCAGCGGTCAAGGCCGTTGAGTGTCTGGACCAGTGCGTCGGCCGTATCGTCGAAGCGCTGGAGAAAGTCGGCGGCGAAGCCCTGATCACCGCGGACCACGGCAACGTCGAGCAAATGTCCGACGAGACCACGGGCCAGGCGCACACCGCACACACCACCGAGCCGGTGCCGTTTATCTATGTCGGCAAGCGCAACCTGAAGGTTCGTGAAGGCGGTGTGCTGGCGGATGTGGCACCGACCATGCTGAAGTTGCTGGGCCTGGAACAACCGAAGGAAATGACTGGCACCTCGATTCTGGTGTAATTCAACTTCATACACCGGCCTTCTGTAGGAGCAAGCTTGCTCCTACAGGGCCTTGCGGTGTTTTTCGGGCCAGTTATCACACAGTCCCAATTGGGCATTTTTTTTGCTGCGCTTGGCGGGCATACTAGGACGTCCCTTTCCCTGGTGTCGCCTGCCTCTATGCTTCGCGTCCTGATAGCCCTCGCCCTGACCTGCCTGCTCCAACCGGCCTTCGCCGATGAGCGAGCGCAAACCCAGCAACAGTTGGACGCCACGCGTCAGGACATTGCCGAGTTGAAAAAACTGCTGGGCAAACTGCAGGAAGAAAAATCCGGCGTGCAGAAAGACCTCAAGGGCACCGAGACCGAGATGGGCAAGCTCGAGAAACAGGTCGACGCCCTGCAAAAAGAGCTTAAGAAAAGCGAAACCGAGTTGCATCGACTCGATGCGGAGAAAAAAAAACTCCAGAGCGCGCGCACTGAACAGCAACGACTGATCGCCATCCAGGCCCGCGCGGCTTACCAGAACGGTCGCCAGGAGTACTTGAAACTGCTGCTCAACCAGCAGAACCCCGAGAAGTTCGCTCGCACACTCACCTATTACGACTACCTGAGCCAGGCCCGCCTGGAACAGCTGAAGAATTTCAACGAAACCTTGCGCCAGCTGGCCAATGTCGAAAAAGACATCGGACTGCAGCAGGCGCAATTGCTGGTGCAGCAAAGCAGCCTCGAAACCCAGCGTGGCGAGCTCGAGAAGGTTCGCCAGGAGCGCCAGCAAGTCTTGGCCAAGCTTAACGACGACGTGAAGGCACGCGACCAGAAACTGGCAGCCCGCGAGCAGGATCAGGCAGACCTGTCTAAAGTCCTTAAAACCATTGAAGAAACCCTGGCCCGCCAGGCTCGTGAGGCAGAAGAAGCGCGGCAGAAAGCGCTGATCGCCCAGCAGGAAGCCGAAAAAAAGCGTTTACGTGAGGCCCAGGCGCTGGCAGAAGCCAACGATGACGCCCCACGCAAACCGGTTAAATCGACACCTGGCCCACTGGTTTCCAGTTCAGGCGAAACCTTTGGCGGCGCATTTGCGTCAACTCGCGGCAAACTTCCTTGGCCTGTCGATGGTCGACTGTTGGCGCGCTTCGGTGAAAGCCGTGGCGACGACGCCCGGACCAAATGGGACGGCGTAATGATCGGCGCTTCTGCCGGCAGTACCGTGCATGCGGTGCATGGCGGTCGAGTGGTGTTCGCTGACTGGTTGCGCGGTGCCGGGCTGCTGGTGATCCTCGACCACGGCAACGGTTTTTTGAGTCTTTATGGTCACAACCAGACACTGCTCAAGTCTGCGGGTGACGTGGTAAAAGCCGGTGAATCCATCTCCACTGTCGGCAACAGTGGCGGGCAGGACTCACCAGCGCTGTACTTTGCTATTCGTCAGCAGGGTCACCCGAGTGATCCGGCGCAATGGTGCCGCGCGCAAGGATAGGCGCTGAGTCACCTACATTAGGAGTTCGTTCGACATGCTGTATTTGTCCCGCCTTACCTCGCTGGCCCTGACGATTGCCCTGGTGATCGGCGCGCCTCTGGCGTTTGCCGCTCAACCGGCCCCGGCAGTCGCGCCCGCGGGCACTGCCGCGACCACCAGGGCGCCATTGCCGCTGGAAGAGTTGCGCACCTTTGCCGAGGTCATGGATCGGATCAAGGCAGCGTATGTCGAACCGGTAGACGACAAGACCCTGCTGGAAAACGCGATCAAGGGCATGCTCAGCAACCTCGACCCGCACTCCGCGTACCTCGGACCTGAAGACTTCGCTGAACTGCAGGAAAGCACCAGCGGCGAATTCGGCGGCCTGGGCATCGAAGTCGGTGCCGAGGACGGCTTCATAAAGGTGGTATCGCCGATCGATGACACACCGGCCTCCAAGGCTGGCATCCAGGCGGGCGACTACATCGTCAAGATCAACGGCCAACCCACCCGCGGCCAGAGCATGACCGAAGCCGTGGACAAGATGCGCGGCAAGATCGGCCAGAAAATCACCCTGACCCTGGTTCGTGACGGTGGCACGCCGTTCGATGTGACCCTGGCCCGCGCCATCATTCAGGTGAAGAGCGTGAAGAGCCAGCTGCTCGAATCCGGCTATGGCTACATCCGCATCACCCAGTTCCAGGTCAAGACCGGCGAAGAAGTATCCAAGGCCCTGGCCAAACTGCGCAAAGACAACGGCAAGAAGCTCAACGGCATCATCCTCGACCTGCGCAACAACCCGGGCGGCGTGCTGCAAGCGGCGGTGGAAGTGGTCGACCACTTCATCACCAAGGGCCTGATCGTCTACACCAAGGGCCGCATCGCCAACTCCGAGCTGCGCTTCTCTGCCACCGGCAAGGACGAAAGCGAAGCCGTGCCAATGGTCACGCTGATCAACGGCGGCAGCGCCTCAGCCTCGGAAATCGTCGCCGGCGCCCTGCAGGACCAGAAACGCGCGGTGGTCATGGGTACGCCAAGTTTCGGCAAAGGCTCGGTGCAAACCGTGCTGCCGCTGAACAACGACCGCGCCCTGAAGATCACCACGGCACTGTACTACACGCCAAACGGCCGCTCGATCCAGGCCCAGGGCATCGTCCCGGACATCGAAGTGCGCAAGGCCAAGATCACCAACGAGCAAGACGGCGACTATTTCAAGGAAGCCGATCTGCAGGGTCACCTGGGCAACGGCAACGGCGGCGCCGACAAGCCGACCAGTTCCGGCGGCAAGACCAAGCCGATGCCGCAGGACGACGATTACCAACTGGCCCAGGCCCTGAGCCTGCTCAAAGGGCTGAGCATCACGTCCGGCCGCTGAGATGCTTTTGCGGGTAGTCCTGGGGCTGCTGTGCTGCCTGGTGGGTGTTGTACACGCAGCACCCGCCCCTCAAAAGGCCTATATCAGCTTGATCATCGATGACCTGGGGCAGAGCCTGCCCCGGGATCGCCAGGTACTGGCCCTGCCGGGGCCAGTGACCACGGCGATCATGCCCGACACCCCTCACGCCACCGAGTTCGCCCGCGAAGCCCATCGCGCTGGCAAGATCGTCATCCTGCACATGCCCATGGACCCGGCCACCGGACCGTTCGCCTGGCACCCCGACTTGCCCATCGAAGAGCTCGAGAAACGCCTGAACGCAGCGCTCAAGGTCGTGCCCTACACCGCCGGCATCAATAACCACATGGGCAGCCGCATGACCGCCCAGCGACCGGCCATGGCCTGGTTGATGGCTGACTTGCAGCGTCGGCACAAGCTCTTCGTCGATAGTCGCACCAGCGCGCAGACTGTGGCGGCGGCCGAAGCGCAGAAGATTGGATTGGCAAGCATTTCACGAGATGTGTTTCTGGATGATGAGGCAACGGAAGCGGCGATTTTCAACCAGCTTCAGATAGCCATCAGTCTGGCGCACAAGCAGGGCTCGGCCGTGATGATCGGCCATCCTTATCCGCAAACACTGGCAGTGCTGGAGAGGGAGTTGCCCAAGCTCAAGGCTCAGGGCATCGACTGGATCGACATCAGGCAGATGGTCAGCGTGCGCGGCAATCGCGCCATGGCCGCCCATGGTAAAGACGGTGTTTATCGGTAAAAACCTGCTCGAAGTCGATAAATAATTACCGCCAGAGACCCACCTCCATTCCGGATAGTGAGACATGCAACATGTCGCGACTCTCAATGTAGTCTTCTCAACTATCTGGACTGAATATGACCAACGAAAACAAGGCATCCGTCGCAACGCCGATGGAATCGATCAAAGCTGACAACCTGCTGATCAACTTCACGACCGAGTTCCTTCGGGTCTGCGATGTCAGGGGTTCAAGCTCCAAACCCGCAAGCTTTTGGCGCCCCACCTCAACCGCTGACCTGTTGCCCGGATTTTTCCCGCTGGGTGATGTCGTCATTACCGGACATGACAATATCAACGAGAAACGAGTGGTGGCAGTTGTATGCGAGGCCGATTTGCCAAGTGCAGACCCGGAGAAAGGCAAGGCACTCGCCCGACCTGATGATTTTGAACAGATCTGGGCCATCACCAGCCCGGCAGGCACCTCTCAGTGCACAATATGGCAGCCAATCCCCCCTGAGGGTTACGCAGCCCTGGGATTGGTGTGCACGAGTGATTCGGTAAAGCCTTCGTTCAATTCGGTGCGTTGCGTCCGGACAGACCTGGTGGTCGCCTCGGACGTCGGCGCGGGCATCTGGGACAGTAGGAACAGTGGCCCCCATCAGGACTTCAGCGCCTGGACTATCACTCCTCCGACCGCACGAGCGGGGGAAATTCACTTCGCACCAGGGACCTTTGTCGGGGCCAATAGCTTTATCAAACCCGCGACACACCCCTGCGCTTATTCGTTGCGGATGAAGATTGCGCTCCGGATCAACCCCGCACCTGTAGGCCCGATACTTTCCGGCTACGAAGTGCCCCCAGAACATGAATCGCTGGAAGCCACTCAAATCGCCTACATTCCGTGGTTCGCGGTAAAAGACGACGGTCTGTCCGCTGCCGAAAAATTAAGCACATCGCCGTATTACCGATTGGAGAGGAGCGACGCTTATGCCCTCGTTGGCTATGGCCATAACACAGGCAAAAAGGGGGAATTCTTCAAATGGCGAACACCCCGACTCCAGAACTCCAAGATACTCGAGATATTCACTCGCATTACCTCTGTTCAAGTGGGACCCGCCTGGTCGGCCAGGCCTGCGGAGCCTGTCGACTCCATACAATTCTCGGCACGATTGAACAAGAATTTCAGTCACACTGAAACGTCGACTCGCGAATGGCTCACGCCGACAACAGTAGAAGTCGTCGCGGTCATTCCGGCAAACAGGATTATGGCGGTGTACCAACTGCAGAGCCATTTCGATCTGGTGCGCTATGACGGCACTCAAGCGGGCATCAACTTCGGATACGCCGATAACAGCAGCTTTCACTTAACCGAGTACTCTTCTGAGTCCAACGGCGAAACCGAGGTCAGGCCGCCGGTCTTAGACTTGCCAACACCTACAGATATCGACCCATGATCTCGTCGACCACGCCATCTTTGCGTAGCTGATCCAGAGCAGCCTGTAACTTGGCCACGGTTTCGTCCGGCACGTTTTTGTTCAGCGCCAGGTAAAGCACCGCGCTGTTGAAGCGAAGCACAGTCTTGAGCCCGGTTACCCCGTCCTGGCGCGCCAGATAGCGCCCAGCGGGGTCCCCGGTAGCCCACAGGTCGATCTGGCCGCTGACCAGCTTCTTCGCGTTGTCCTGATCGCGCAGCACCACAATGGGCTTCAAGCCTTGCTTGGCCAAAGTCATGGCAATGGCGTCGCCCTTGTACGCGCCAATCTTGTACTTTCGCGCGTCTTCCAGGGTTTCGAGGGAGATTTTGCTGTCAGCCTTGGCCAGCATGATCCAGTCATCCGGACCTATCGGACCGACCCACTTGAAAAGCCGCTCGCGGTCCGGCAAACGCGCCATCACAAATGCTCCGTAACCGGGGTTTTCCAGGGCGAGTTTGTAGACACGCTCCCAAGGGAAACGCAGGGTCAGGCTATAGGTGATGTCGGCACGCTTGAACATCTCGCGGACGATGTCCACGGCGATGCCATTGATGTTCTCGTCCTGAGCGAAGTTCTTGCCGTTCTTGGCCATGTTGTACGGCGGGAAGTTTTCCGTCAGCAACACCAGTTCCGTGGCGGAGCTGTCTGCGGCACGCGCGCTACTGATGAGCAACAAGGAAGCGCTGGCGAGGACAAGGAGAATGCGTTTAAACATGTCTGGCTACCGAAATCCATGGCGTACCCAAGAGTGCCCTGAGCCCGCCATGATGTCCACTGGCCTGCACCGGTTTGTTCAGCGCATCACAATTCCGCGATGAGCCATATAGGCCTTGGCTTCCTGCACGGTGTATTCGCCGAAGTGGAAAATACTCGCCGCCAACACCGCGC
Source organism: Pseudomonas sp. NPDC087336 (assembly GCF_044744285.1). Classification (NCBI taxonomy): domain Bacteria; kingdom Pseudomonadati; phylum Pseudomonadota; class Gammaproteobacteria; order Pseudomonadales; family Pseudomonadaceae; genus Pseudomonas; species Pseudomonas sp. NPDC087336. Next base: position 17,200 of record NZ_JBIUYA010000011.1, read on the forward strand.
TGGCGTGGCCTTCGAGAATGCCATCGGCCAGGTGCTGCAGGTTGCCGACACCGCCGGAAGCGATCACCGGAATGCCCAGCGCATCGCTGATGGCGCGGGTGACGCCCAGGTCGAAGCCGTTTTTCATGCCGTCCTGATCCATGCTGGTCAGGAGGATTTCACCGGCACCCAGGCCTTCCATCTTCTTCGCCCATTCAACGGCATCGAGGCCGGTTGGCTTGCGTCCGCCGTGGGTGAAGATTTCCCAGCGCGGGGTTTCGCCAGGTCCCGAGACCTTCTTCGCATCAATGGCAACCACGATGCATTGCGAACCGAAGTGCTGCGCCGCTTCGCCGACGAATTCCGGGTTGAACACCGCCGCGGTGTTGATCGAGACCTTGTCCGCACCGGCATTGAGCAGGTTGCGAATGTCCTGCACGGTGCGCACGCCACCACCAACGGTCAGCGGGATAAACACCTGGCTGGCCATGCGCTCGACGGTATGCAGCGTGGTATCGCGACCATCGACGCTGGCAGTGATGTCGAGGAAAGTAATCTCGTCGGCACCCTGCTCGTCATAGCGACGGGCGATCTCCACCGGGTCGCCTGCATCGCGGATGTTTTCGAACTTCACACCTTTGACGACCCGGCCGTTGTCCACGTCCAGGCAAGGGATGATACGTTTGGCCAGCGCCATGGTCAGTCCTCAGCCTTTGTACGAATCGCAGAAAGCTTGCGCTTCAGCGACGTCGAGGGTGCCTTCGTAGATCGCGCGACCGGTGATCGCACCGATGATGCCTGGCGCCCTGGCGTCGAGCAGCGTCTTGATGTCACCCAGGTTGTGGATGCCACCGGAAGCGATCACCGGGATCTTCGTGGCAGCAGCCAGCGCAGCGGTGAACGGTACGTTGCAACCCTGCATCATGCCGTCTTTGGCAATGTCGGTATAAACGATGGCGGACACGCCGTCGGCTTCAAACTGCTTGGCCAGGTCGATCACCTGGATGGTGCTGATTTGCGCCCAGCCGTCGGTAGCGACGAAACCGTCCTTGGCGTCCAGACCAACGATCACCTTGCCCGGGAATGCGCGGCAGGCTTCGGCGACGAAGGCCGGATCTTTGACGGCCTTGGTGCCGATGATCACGTAGCTAACGCCCGCTTTCACGTAGTGCTCGATGGTTTCCAGCGAACGAATACCGCCGCCGATCTGGATCGGCAGGTTCGGGTAGCGCTTGGCGATGGCAGTAACCACTTCGCCGTTGACCGGCTGGCCTTCGAACGCGCCGTTCAGGTCAACCAGATGCAGACGACGGCAGCCGCCCTCCACCCACTTGGCAGCCATGCTCACCGGGTCATCGGAGAACACTGTGGAATCTTCCATGCGGCCCTGGCGCAGACGAACACAGGCACCGTCTTTAAGATCGATAGCGGGAATAATCAGCATCTGGCAAACCTTCAAATTCGAATGTTCAGCTTGGCTCGGAAATCAGTTTTTCTCGAGCGCCCACAGGTCGCTTTCGATGCTTTCGAACCTCTCCTTGAGGTGCGCCTGCACATCGAAAATCGCCCTGTTGTAATAGTGCGGAGCAATTTCGCGGGTAAACAGCTCAAGGATTTCAGCCGCTTCGAACGAACCAAGGTCCAGTTCGAAGCGATCCTCCATGAAGCGCTTGATCTTGAGATTGGCCTCGTTCTCCTGTTCAGGAGTGAGGGTCAGGATCGGCGGCCTCTTCTTGGCAGCCATTACCAGCGACCGTCCCACGCGGCGAAGTTCTGCAGCAACTGCAGGCCATGGGTATGGCTTTTCTCCGGGTGGAACTGCACCGCGAAACGCGAGCCTTCGGCCAGCGCTGCGGCAAAATCGACCCCGTAGTGACCGCCACCGACCACCTGCCGCGCATTGCCGGCGGCGATGTAGTAGCTGTGCACGAAGTAGAACCGTGCCATGTCCGGAATATCGTGCCACAGCGGGTGACTCACCTTCTGCTGCACTTCGTTCCAGCCCATGTGCGGGACTTTCAGGTGTTCGCCATCCTCGACAAGATCCTTGCCGAAGAACTTCACCTGGCCCGGGAACAGACCGATGCAGTCGACGCCGTCGTTCTCTTCGCTGTGCTCGAGCAAGGCTTGCATGCCCACGCAGATGCCGAGGAACGGACGATCCTGGCTGACTTCACGCACCAGAGAATCAAAACCCAGGCGACGGATTTCCGCCATGCAATCGCGGATCGCGCCAACACCGGGAAAAACCACCCGGTCGGCTTCGCGAATCACGTTCGCATCGCTGGTGATCAACACCTTGCCAGCGCCTACGTGCTCGAGGGCCTTGGCCACCGAATGCAGGTTGCCCATGCCGTAATCGATAACCGCGACTGTCTGCATTACAGGACGCCCTTGGTCGACGGCATTTGCCCGGCCATGCGGTCATCGAGTTCTACCGCCATGCGCAGCGCGCGGCCGAAAGCCTTGAACACGGTTTCGATCTGGTGGTGGGTGTTGTGCCCACGCAGGTTGTCGATATGCAGGGTGACGTTGGCGTGGTTGACGAAGCCCTGGAAGAACTCCTGGAACAGGTCAACATCGAAACCGCCGACGGTGGCGCGGGTGTACGGAACATGCATCTGCAAGCCAGGACGACCGGAGAAGTCGATCACCACGCGCGACAGCGCTTCATCGAGCGGCACGTAGGCGTGGCCGTAGCGACGGATGCCTTTCTTGTCGCCGATGGCTTTGGTGAATGCCTGACCCAGGGTAATACCGACATCCTCCACCGTGTGGTGGTCATCGATATGCAGGTCGCCCTTGCTGACGATATCCAGGTCGATCAGCCCGTGACGGGCGATCTGGTCCAGCATGTGCTCAAGAAAAGGTACACCGATATCAAATCGGGCCTTTCCGGTGCCATCCAGGTTAATCGAGGCTTTGATCTGGGTTTCCAGAGTGTCGCGCTCGACTGACGCCATACGTTCGGCCATCACCAGCTCCGCAAAATCATTGGGCGAAAAAGGCATCCATTATAGGGGCGCGGGCGCGAAACAGAAACACGGGAGGTGATATCACTGACGGAGTGAATTCGGGGGTGCCGACGATAGACATGTCCATACAAGCCATTTGCAGACGACGCAAACAAATGTGGGAGCGAGCTTGCTCGCGATAGGGCCATCACATTCAACACTTTTGCTGACTGTCAGACCGCTATCGCGAGCAAGCTCGCTCCCACAGGTTTCGGGTTGAAACTGGTGTTAGTGAAACAGCACCGCCGTCTTCTGCAAGGTCACCCAGACACCCCACGCCAACGGAATACCCACCACCAGCCAGGCAGCCACCGCCAGCGGCTTGGTGCCGGCATCGGCTTTCCACTCCAGCACGGTGCTGCTGTCAGCCCCCTTGTCGTGGCCCAGCGCCTGTTCGGCAGCCAGCTCGGCGTCGGTCATGAAGTACTTGTCCGCCACTGGACGCACCAGCAGATTGCAGATAAAGCCCAGCACCAGCAGGCCCGCCAGGATGTACAGCGTGATGTCGTAAGCCGCCGCACGCTCAACGCCGATGCTCAGCTGATACTCACGCAGATAGTTCACCAGCACCGGACCCAACACGCCCGCCGCCGCCCACGCCGTCAGCAGACGCCCGTGGATCGCGCCAACCATCTGCGTGCCGAACAGGTCCGCGAGATAAGCAGGAACCGTGGCAAAACCACCGCCGTACATCGAAAGGATGATGCAGAACGCCGCCACGAACAGTGCGACGCTGCCCAGATGCCCAAGGTTCGGGATCAGTCCGTACAGGGCAAAGCCCAAGGCGAAGAACACGAAGTAGGTGTTTTTGCGGCCTAGGTAATCCGAGAACGAAGCCCAGAAGAAACGCCCGCCGATGTTGAACAGGCTCAGCAAACCGGTGAACCCTGCAGCAATGGCGGCGATTGAAGCCAGTTGCCCGGCGTCCAGCTGACCAAATGTCAGGTCATTGCCCAGCAATTTGCCGGCAAACACTTCCTGCAACAGTGGCGATGCCATGCCGAGGATGCCGATACCCGCCGAAACGTTCAGGCACAACACCAGCCATACCAGGCGGAATTGCGGCGTTTTCCACGCCACGTTCACGTGCACGTGACGGTGGGTGATCATCGCATTCGAGGCTTTTTTCGCAGGTGCCGTCCAGCCTTCAGGTTTCCAGCCGGTAGGCGGTACACGATAGGACAGCGCACCGCCGATCATGAACACGAAGTAGATCGCGGCCATGACCAGGAAGCTTTGCCATACGCCGACGCTGGTTGGCGAGGCAAAATGGCTCATCAACGCCGCTGCCAATGGAGCACCGACCATCGCGCCCCCGCCGAAGCCCATGATCGCCATGCCCGTCGCCATGCCGCGCTTGTCCGGGAACCACTTGATCAGGGTCGACACCGGCGAGATGTAACCCAGGCCCAGGCCAATGCCGCCAATAACCCCGGAGCCGATCCACATCAGCCAGATCTGGTGGGTATAGACCCCCAGCGCGGAAATCAGCAGTCCACCGCACCAGCACAGTGCCGAGACGACACCCGCCTTGCGCGGCCCGGCATGCTCCAGCCAGCCACCCCAAATGGCGGCCGAGCAACCCAGGAAGATGAAGAACAGGGTGTAGATCCAGCCGAGCATCGAAATCGGCCAGTCGCACTGCGAAGAAAAGACTTGAGCGATGAAGCTCATGTCTGGCGCACAAGCCACTGGCGCGGTAATGCCCAGTGCTTTGGACAGCGGCAACCAGAACACCGAGAAGCCGTAGGCCATGCCGATGCACAGATGGATGGCCAGCGCGGCCGGTGGCACCAGCCAACGGTTGAAACCGGGCCTGGCGATGATGCGCTCCTTGGAAAGGAAGGCGGGCTGGCCGGCTTGAAGGCCGTCCGCCGTGATGCTCGTGGTCATTGTGTATCCCCCAATTATCAGTAGGTTTCGTCACCCACTCTTCACCCTCAGCCTTAATGCACGCAGACATGACTGTTTTTTAGGGAAAAGCTCGTTTTCCCTGCGACATTACGTCGCAGGACAGGCGGACGAACCGGTGCAGGGTAGCATTTGCCAGTGACCGAAAAACCAAACTGACATCACGTTTTCGACGTTGTCTGTTTTCGTACCACCCAAGGAACCTCCCTTCCGATCATTGTCGAACTGATTAACAACTTCTTCGGTACAGATCCTGACTACACGTAGGAAAAATCACTTTTTGCCTGGATGCTCGCCGCTCTGCCCTTGTGATCTGCCCGGTCGGTCGCTGCGGAGCGCTATACTCCCCGGCTAAATTTCGAATTCGACTAACTACAAGGACTCGCCCATGAAAGCGTTCGGCAAAATCCTGGGTCTGGTACTTCTCGGGCTGTTGCTGATCGTAGTGGCGCTGGGCTTTGCCCTGACCCACCTCTTCGATCCCAACGACTACAAAGACGAGATACGCCAGATTGCCCGCGACAAGGCCCACATCGAGCTGACGCTCAATGGCGATATCGGCTGGAGCCTGTTCCCCTGGCTGGGCCTGGAACTGCACGATGCGGCGGTCGCAACCCTGGCCAAGCCCGCCGAACCGTTCGCCGACCTGCAGATGCTCGGCCTGTCAGTCCGCGTGCTACCGTTGCTGCGCCGCGAGGTGCAGATGAGCGATGTGCGCGTCGAAGGCCTGAACCTGCGCCTGAACCGCGACAAGGATGGCCACGGCAACTGGGAAGACATCGGCAAGGTGCCCAAGCCTGCAACCACGGCCACGCCGGCCGATTCCACCAGCGAACCCGAGCCGACAACCACCGCCCAGGCGGAAAAACCGGCCCAGCCCATTCGCCTGGACATCGACAGCCTGACCGTCAACAACGCCCGCGTTGAATACAGCGACGAAAAAACCGGCAAGCAATTCAGCGCCGAAAGCATCCAGCTCAGTACCGGCCCGGTGCACGACTCCACCAATATCCCGGTCAAGCTCACCGCATTCCTGGGCACCAACCAACCGGTTCTGCGGGTGCGCACCGAGCTCAACGGCGAGTTGCGCTTCGAGCGCGCGTTGCAGCGCTACAAACTGGAAGACATGAAGCTGTCCGGTGAAGTCGCCGGCGATCCGCTGCAAGGCAAGACCGTGACCTTTGCCGCCCAGGGGCAGTTGCTGCTGGACAAGGCTGCCAATGTCGCCGAATGGACCGGGATCAAGGTCTCCGCCAATCAACTGCGAGCGTTGGGTGAACTGAAGGTCAATGACCTCGACAAGACCCCGCAGGTCAACGGAGGCCTGTCGATTGCCCAGTTCGACCTGGCGAAGTTCGTCGATAGTATCGGCCAGAAACTGCCGGCGATGGCCGAAGGCAGCCTGAGCAAGGTCGAACTGGCCACGCGCCTGGCCGGTACGCCCACAAGCCTTACGCTCGATGACATCAACCTGAAAGTCGACGACAGCACCTTCACCGGTCGCATCGCCGTCGAGGACTTCGCCAAGCAATCGCTGCGCGCCACCCTCAAGGCCGACACCTTCAACGTCGACCGTTACCTGGCGCCGAAGTCGGCCGAGGCCAACAGCGCCGAGCAAGTGCGCCAGGCCGAAGTCGCCAGCACCGAAGCCGATGCCATGGCCGGGGCCGGCAGCACACCGCTGCCGCAATCCCCAACCAAGGAAGCCTGGAGCAACGAACGCCTGCTGCCGGTGGAACGCCTGAACAAGCTGGATGTAGACGCCGACCTGACCTTCGGCCAGTTGACCCTGGAAAAACTGCCGATCCAGAACGCCGTACTCAAGGCCACCGGCCAAGGTGGATTGTTGACGCTGAGCAGCCTGCGCGGTGACCTGTACGAGGGCAACTTCGAAGCCAAGGGCACCCTGGATGTGCGCCAGCAGGCACCGGTGCTGAACATGCAGACGCAGATCAGCCGGGTGCCCGCGGAAAAAATCCTCGAAAGCCAGGGCAAGGAACCACCGGTCAAGGGCCTGGTAACACTCAACAGCACCCTCACCGGTAGCGGTAACAGCCAGAAAGCGCTGATCGAAACCCTCAACGGCAACGCCAGTTTCATCATCAACAATGGCGTGCTGCTCAATGCCAACCTCGAACAACAGTTGTGCAAAGGCATCGCCACGCTCAACCGCAAGGAGCTCAGCGGCGAGCCACGGGGCAAGGACACACCGTTCCAGGAGCTCAAGGGCAGCCTGACCTTTCGTAACGGTGTCGCGAGCAACCCGGACCTGAAAGTGCGCATCCCGGGCATGACCGTCAACGGCGACGGCGATGTCGACCTGCGCGTCCTGGGCATGGATTACCGCGTGGGTATCATTGTCGAAGGCGACAAGAGCGACATGCCGGATCCGGCCTGCCAGGTGAGCGAGAGATTTGTCGGCATCCAGTGGCCGCTGCGTTGCCGCGGCCCACTGGAACTCGGCGCCAAGGCCTGCCGCCTGGACAACGAACGCATGGGGCAGGTCGCGAGCAAAATGGCGGGCGAACGGATCGGCGAAAAAATCGACGAGAAACTGGGCGACAAGGTCAGCCCGGAACTCAAGGACGCACTCAAGGGGCTGTTCAAGCGATGAGAGCCGAGCAGTTTTCATCGGCGGTACTGGACTGGTTCGACCGCCACGGCCGCCACGATTTGCCCTGGCAACAGGGCATCACCCCATATCGGGTGTGGGTCTCGGAAATCATGTTGCAGCAAACCCAGGTCAGCACCGTGCTGAATTACTTCGACCGGTTCATGGCTTCGCTGCCGACGGTCGAAGCCCTGGCCGCGGCGCCCGAGGACGAAGTGCTGCACCTGTGGACGGGCCTGGGCTACTACACCCGCGCGCGCAATTTGCAGAAGACCGCGAAGATCGTCGTCGAGCAATACGGCGGTGAATTTCCCAGGGACGTGAAAAAACTCACCGACCTGCCTGGCATCGGCCTGTCCACGGCCGGCGCGATCGCCAGCATCAGCATGGGTCTGCGCGCCCCCATCCTCGATGGCAACGTCAAACGCGTGCTGGCGCGCTTTACCGCACAAGAGGGCTACCCTGGCGAGCCGAAGGTTGCCAAACAGCTCTGGGCGAACGCTGAGCGTTTTACGCCGCACGATCGGGTCAACGCCTACACCCAGGCGATGATGGACCTGGGTGCCACGCTCTGCACCCGCAGCAAGCCGAGCTGCCTGCTCTGCCCGCTGGAAAAGGGCTGTGAAGCGCACATGCTCGGCCTGGAAACCCGCTACCCGATTCCCAAGCCACGCAAAGCCATCCCGCAGAAGCGCACGCTGATGCCGATGCTCGCCAATGGTGAAGGTGCAATCCTGCTTTACCGTCGCCCCTCCACGGGCCTGTGGGGCGGTTTATGGAGCCTGCCGGAACTCGATGACCTCGACGACCTGCAACACCTCGCCTCGCAGCATTCGCTGGAGCTGGGCAATCAGCAGGCACTGCCGAGCCTGGTGCACACCTTCAGCCATTTCCAGTTATCCATCGAACCCTGGCTGGTTCAGGTCCAGGAGGCCGGCCATCACGTGGCCGAGGCCGACTGGCTCTGGTATAACCTCGCCACCCCGCCGCGCCTGGGCCTTGCCGCCCCGGTCAAGACCTTGCTCGAACGCGCGGCCGCCGTATTGAACGCAGGAGAGTCGTCATGACCCGCACCATCATGTGCCGCAAGTACAAAGAAGAATTGCCCGCCCTGGAGCGCGCTCCATTCCCGGGCGCCAAAGGCCAGGACATTTTTGACCACGTCTCGGCCAAGGCCTGGGCCGACTGGCAAAAACACCAGACCCTGCTGATCAATGAAAAGCGCTTGAACATGATGAACGCCGAAGACCGTAAATATCTTCAGGGCGAGATGGACAAGTACTTCTCCGGCGAAGATTACGCCAAGGCCGAAGGCTACGTACCGCCTGCCGAGTAAGCCCGTAAAATCGGGGGTCGGATCGTAAGCGACGGTAATAATTAAATTTTTTTGATAACTTGCTTGACGACCCCCTGAAAAACCCGTTTAATGCGCCCCGTTGCCCAGATAGCTCAGTCGGTAGAGCAGGGGATTGAAAATCCCCGTGTCGGCGGTTCGATTCCGTCTCTGGGCACCACCTTTCGTTTACAGGTGATGCCAAGCACACCTGTAAACACACAAAAAACCCGCCTAGTGCGGGTTTTTTGCTTTCTGTGGTTCATTCCCTTCCAAGCCCAAACCCATGTGAGTAGATCCGTTCGATCTGGAAATCCACTTACCTGCGATAAGCCCCCCGTGAAAGCTTCGTGGGCGATCACAAGGGGCGTCCCGCCTCAGCGGCGCGAAACACTGCGCAGCTTCATACCCTTGATCACTCCGCCATCTGCAGCTCCGGCAGTTTCATTCGGAACCCACGGGTAACGCCCAGCAAACAAATGAGCCCCAGGCCCATCCAGCACAGGCCAATCATGAACGACATGCTGGAGAGACTTGTCCACAGCCAGATGGTGCTGAGGAACCCCAGGGCCGGCACCGCGCCGTATAACAGGCAATTGCGCAGGCCGCGCAGCTTCTGGTCGACCAGGTAATGCTTGATGACCGCCAGGTTCACCGCCGAGAACGCGAAGAGCGCACCGAAACTGATCATGTTGGCAACGGTATCCAGGGTGATGAACAGGGCAATCAGCGAGAACAGGCTGACCAGCATGATCGCGGTGGCCGGCACCCGCTTCTTCGAAACCAGCCTGCCGAACACCCGGGGCAACGCGCCGTCTCGACCCATGGCGAACAGCACCCGGGAGACGCTGGCCTGGGAGACCATCGCCGAAGCAAAACATCCGGCCACGTAGGTGGCGGTAAAGGCGGTCACCAGCAGCTCACCACCCACGCGGCGCATGACGTCCAGCGACGCCGAGTCCGGGTCGGCAAAGCTGTTCCATTGCGGATAGACCATTTGCGCGAAATACGAAACGAGGACAAACAGCAGGCCCCCGAGCAGGCTCACCACCATGATGGCGAGGGGGATGAGACGCCGCGGGTTGGGTGTCTCCTCGGCCATGGTCGACACAGCATCGAAGCCGAGGAAGGACAGGCACAGGACCGCCGCGCCGGTCATGATCAGCGGCACGCTGAAGCCTTCATGGTGGAAGGGTGCGAGCAGCGAGACCGGCTCTGCCTGATCACTCAGGTTGTGGATCGACAACGCAACGAACACCACGATGAAGACCAGCTGGACAACCACGAGCAACAGGTTGACCCGGGTGATGGATTCGATGCCGATCAGGTTGAGGAAGGTCACCAGGGCAATGGAGCCGAGCACCCACACCGCAGCGGGAACCGCGGGGAAGTATTCGGACATGTAGATGCCGATCAGCAGATAACTGAGCAGCGGCAGGAAGATATAGTCCAGCAACAAGGTCCAGCCGGCCATGAAGCCAAAGTAGCTACCGAAGGCCTTGCGCGTATAGGAGTACACCGATCCCGAATACGGATGCGCCTGCACCATGCGTCCGTAGCTGTAGGCGGTCAGCAGCATGGCGGCAAGGGTCAGCAGGTAGGCGGTAGGCAAGTGGCCCTTGGTTATCTGGGTCACCAGGCCATAGGTGGTGAACACCGCCAGCGGGACCATGTATGCCAGGCCGAAGAGGACCAGCCCGGTAAGCCCGAGGGATTGTCGAAACCGGCCAGGCGAATCCGCCGGGCAATGATGGGAAGGAGTATCGGCCACGCTTGTTGTTGTAATCATTGCTGACTCCTGAAAATTTGAATGCAGGACGCTGCGGTATCCGAAGAACGGATACCGTTGGTGAATGATCTGCTGAAGAGTGGGCTGCCCGATTTCCGGCAGCCTCAGTTCAATCGATATGCATCCAGGGCGATGTAACGCTGGCGATCACCACCCCGTGCATGGGTTGGCACACAGATGACTTCAGAGCTTTCCCGCGATCCGTGCGGTGCGGTCGACCGCGATGCGAGTCTTCTCAACCAGCTCGTCCAGCTCAGCGCGCGTTGCCACAAGCGCCGGCGCCATGATCATGCGGCCCAGGGTCGAGCGAATGATCACGCCCTCTTCAAAACCAAAGGTGCGGCACTGCCAGGCCAGGTCGTTTTCGTTGGCGAAGCGTTTGCGCGTAGCCTTGTCCTCGGCGAACTGCAAGGCCGCGACCAGGCCCGCGCCCTGGATCTCGCCGATCATCGGGTGGTTGCCGAACACCTCGCGCAGAATCTGCTGCAAGTACGGCCCGGTATCCTCCTTCACCTGGCGCACGATGCCTTCATCACGCAGCGCCTTGAGGTTGGCGAGCGCCACCGCGGCCGCCACCGGGTGTCCGGAATAAGTCAGGCCGTGGGCGAAGACACCGCCCTGCTCCACCAGCGCATCGGCAATGCGCTTGCCCAGCACCAGGCCACCCATTGGCACGTAACCGGAAGTCAGTCCCTTGGCGATCGACAGGGTGTCTGGCTCGAAACCGAAGTACTGGTGGGCGAACCACTCGCCCGTGCGACCAAAACCACCGATCACTTCATCGGCACACAGCAGCACATCGTATTGGCGGCAGATGCGCTGGATTTCCGGCCAGTAGCTCTCAGGCGGGAAGATCATGCCGCCAGCGCCCTGGAAAGGCTCGGCGATAAAGCCCGCGACATTGTCGGCGCCCAGTTCCAGAATCTTCTCTTCCAGTTGCAAGGCACAGCGTCGACCGAACTCGGCCGGGGTCAGATCGCCGCCCTGGGCGAACCAGTAAGGCTCATCGATGTGCGCGACGTCCGGAATGGGGCCGCCCATTTCGTGCATGAACTTCATCCCGCCCAGCGCAGTGGCCGCCAGGGTCGAGCCGTGATAACCGTTCCAGCGGCCGATCATGATCTTCTTCTGCGGCTTGCCGACGACCTGCCAGTAACGGCGAACGGTACGGATCAGCACCTCGTTCGCTTCGGAGCCGGAGTTGGTATAGATGACGTGGCTGTAGTGGCCCGGCAAGAGGCTGAACAGCAGCTCAGACAGCTCGATCACCGCTGGGTGGGTGGTGTGGAAGAACATGTTGTAGTACGGCAACTGGTCCATCTGCGCAGCCGCCGCCGCGGTCAGGTCCTTGCGACCATAGCCGAGCTGGGTGCACCACAGGCCCGACATGCCGTCCAGGTAACGCTTGTCGTCGTTGTCCCAGAGATACAGTCTCTCGCCGCGTACCATCACTCGAGGGCCTTCGGCATTGAGCGCCTTTTGATCCACGAACGCGTGGATATGGTGGGCTGCATCGGACTTCTGATAATCCTGAGTCTGCCGTTTCGGTTCGAAGGGTGCATTCATGGCTTTTTTCTCTTTTGTTGGTAGTCACGCGAGGGGTAGCAAGTCCGCTCAGCGGCTCTTGCTCATGTAGCTTTCAAGCGGGTCTTTGCTGAGCACGCCCTGGGCTTCGGCCAACGAATCGATGAACAGGGAGAACAACTCCGATTGCGTGCCGATGTCGAGCTTGCAGTAGACGTTCTTGCGGTGAGACTTGATGGTGTCCTCCGATACCCCGAGGCGCTCGGCCAGGGAGCGGGTCGAATGGCCACGCAGGATCAGTTGGGCGATGCGGCATTCGCGCTCGGTCAGGATCGACGAGCCGAAATTATCCAGTGCCGAGTGGATGCGCTGCTCCAACAGGTTTTCGAAGCGCGCCCCGCGCGTGTCCAGGCCGACAAAATGCTTGCCCAGCAAGGTCAGGACCCAAGGTGTCATGCGCTTGAATTGCTGCGTCGTAGCGGCGTCGAGTTTTTCCGTAAACGCCAGTGACACCGCCAGGCTCAGCCCGGGGGCAGACTGCAGGATGTAGTTCAACTCATCCTGCAGGTGCGAGTGGCGATAGAACGACTGGTAATACTCGCTGAGTTCGAAATGGTCGGGAGCGACCTCGGCGAGGTCGTAGCAACCGGAGCTGACGCCTTCCACACAGGCACCGTAGAACGGGTCGAGCAGATAGAACCCGGACAGGTACTGGCGCACATTGCCTTGCGGTAGCCAGGGGCCGTCCAGTTCGAACAGCGCGCTGGGCATACCGCCATGCGGATACAGGTACAGCGTCGTCGCTTGGATGGGCCAGATGCAACCCAGGGTTTCGAACAGCGTCGCGGCGAATCCCGGTTGACCGATACTCTCGGTCACCTTGGCCATCTGTTCGAACCATTGCGCAGAAAAAAACCGATCGTTTTCCACTTCAAAGACTCGCCGAAAGAATGGTTGGGAGCGACACAAGTTTTACTGGTGCCGGGGTTGAAATGATGTTCCCACGCTCGCAAAAGTGCCGATATCACCCGTTAGGGTGAGTCGACCAAAGGGTGTCAGATGACCGTTCCGCCTGCCCCACAAACAGGAAAAGCACGCCACTGCGGGGAGTGCGTGCAGATGAGTTTTTCCCTGCCACGCCTTGCGACGTAGCCGACGGAAGCGACGTTAACGGAGCTGAAACCAGGTGGTTTTCAGTTGCGTGTACTTGTCGAACGCATGCAGGGAAAGATCGCGCCCGAAGCCGGACTGCTTGCCGCCGCCGAAAGGAATGGCGACATCCAGAGCATCCATGGTGTTGACCGAGACAGTCCCGGCCTTCAATGCCCGGGCCACACGATGAGCGCGGTTTAGGTCATCGCTCCAGACTGACGCGGCGAGACCGTAGATGCTGTCGTTGGCCAACTGAATCGCCTCCTCTTCGGAGTCGAAGGCACTGATGGCTAATACTGGACCAAAAATTTCATCACGCGCCAGGCGCATGTTTCTATCCACACCAGCGAAAATCGTCGGCTGGATGAAGTTCGAAGAGCCATTGATGGTCAGGCGTTCGCCGCCTGCCAGGAGTTTCGCGCCGTCACCCCGTGCTTGCTCGATCGCCTGCATGATGCGGGCGGCTTGCTCGCTGTCCACGATCGCACCGGCCCTGCTTTCAGGGTCCAGCGGATCACCGGGCATCCAGGCCCGAGCCTTGGCAATCAGCCGCTCGACGAATTCATCATGGATAGAACGTTGCACGTAGAGCCGGGAGTTGGCCGAGCAGACCTCGCCCTGGTTGAAAAAAATGCCGAACGCGGCTTTTTCCGCGGCCAGGTCCAGGTCCTGGCAGTCTTCGAAGACCAGGTTCGGGCTCTTGCCGCCGCACTCCAGCCAGACCTGCTTGAGATTGGACTGTGCCGAGTACTGCATGAAGTACTTGCCGACCTGGGTCGAGCCGGTGAACACCAGGCAGTCCACATCAGGATGCAGTCCCAGGGCTTTGCCGGCGCTTTCGCCCAGGCCGGGGACAACGTTCAACACCCCTTTCGGAATGCCGGCTTCGAGCGCCAACTGCCCCAGGCGCAAGGCAGAGAATGGCGACTGCTCGGCGGGCTTGAGGACCACGCTATTACCGGCGGCCAATGCCGGGGCGAGCTTCCAGGCAGCCATGTCCAGCGGGAAATTCCAGGGCACCACGGCGGCAACCACCCCTAGGGCCTCACGAGTGATGGTGGCGAGGGCATTTCGCGCGGTAGGCGCGACCTGATCGTAGAGCTTGTCCAGGGCTTCACCGTACCAGGCGAACACACTGGCCGCGCCAGGCACATCGATGTTGTAGGCATCCATGACCGGCTTGCCCATGCTCAGCGAGTCGAGCAGTGCCAGCTCCTCGCGGTTGGCCAGGAGCAGTTCGGAGAGCCTGATCAGGATCTTCTTGCGCTCCACCGGAGCCATGCGGGCCCACGTCCCCTCTTCGAACGCCTGGCGAGCCGAGCGAACCGCAAGGTTCACTTCCTCCTCACCGCATGCGGCGACACAGCCCAGCCGCTGGTTGGTCGCCGGATTGATCACCTCGAAAGTCGCACCTGAGGCGCACGCGACCTGCTGCCCTTCGATCAAGGCATTTTCAATGAATGTTTGGCGGGCAGCCCGCTGCTGCCAGTAGTTGAGATCGAGCACACGCTACTCCCATGCCGACCGCTGATTCGGTCAGTTTTTATTGGTTTCGCAGGATCATGCTCGACTCTCGCGGCGAGGAAAAATAGTAAAAATATGCTCGGTTCCCAAGAAAAAACTGGGTAGTGCCGAGGGCCTGAGGCATCAGGTAAGTTTCAGTTTTTTATACTTGGGATTTAACAAATCCCCCCGCCATCGAAAACTCCTACACCTGCCAAGCACTCTTTCCTTCCAGTTGCGCCAACTCTTCATACAGTGCTTTAGGATTCCTCTCATAGAGGGCAAGCGCTTACCTCATTGAAACTATCGCAGCAGCAAATCTGCCTGCATGCATTCATGTTTCAACGTAAGGAAGCAGTTATTGAACACGCTACTGAAACTCCTCGCCCTATCGACAATTATTGCCACCGCCTCCGGTTGCGTCAGCTACAACAACAGCCAGCCGTCTTCGCCAATCGACAGCACCGTCAAGGCAGACCTTAAAGCGGACATTGCCGTCGGTGACGCAATTTCCGGCCAGTCTTCGGTCAACGTACTGTTCGGCTTCCTCAAATTTGGTGGCGACTCCCAGTTTGCAGACGGCGTCAGCTATGGCGGTGAAAGTGGTGCCTTGAGCGGGCTTGGCCTGGACCCCGTCAGCGCGGTTAAATCTGCTGCGGCCTACAAAGCGGTCAAATCGTCCGGCGCCGACCTGATCGTCGCCCCTCGCTACGAAGTGAACGAAGAAAACTACTTCATTTTCAAGAAAGTCTCCGTCACGGTAAAAGGCAACAAGGGCAACATCCGCAGCATCCGCTAACACATCCCCCCAGGTGTTTGTTCAGCAAACCATCCATCGCGCATTTGCAAACCGCAAACTCTAGCGCGCGGTGCTCCGCAAACAGCTGTAAAGCCAGCTGTTTGCGGATGTGAGAGTTGAGGAATTCACCGCACGCCTTACGGCACGGCTAACTATCACTCCAGTGAAATACCAGGTTGCGCGCAGCCCCCGAGCCAACATCCGCGGTATCACGTCGCTCCTGACCAGCACGCGATGCAACGACCGTGTACTTGCCAGGCGGCAACTGAACGTAAACCAGCGGACCGGCCTCAGTCAGGGTCAACACGCTTTTCCCCTGGGCGTTTTGAATGGCGACATTTACATCCGGAATGTATTCGTTACCGACGCCGACGGAGAATGTCATATGCAGGTTGTAACCCTTGGTTTGCTGGATGGCCTTCGCCTCATCTTCACCGATACCACCAGACAGGTAGGCAATTCCGTTTTGTTCCTGGCGTTGGACCTGCACGCCCGAAGTGTCGACCGGTTCGAGGCTGGCGGCCTGCGGTGCAACCGGCAACATCAATACGCTGATAGCGACGAGGGGCAGGAACAGTGACTTCACAGACTTCATCATGACGACTCCCGGGTTCCATGGAACCCAATCGTTACTTAACTTGGATTTGCGGCACGGTCGTCGTGTTTTAGAACGATTTGAACTTGGAGCCACTACGAAACGTACTACGTGGATCGCTGCCCCACCCTTCGTGTCTATCAGCCCGTTCCTCAGGCCATTTCAAAGGCGCCCTGCAGCATCGTCCCATGCTCTCTTGCCATTCTCTTCTGCCTGTTCAGCCTACTGCGCAAGCTCCAGAGCGCCCTCGTACCCGATGACACCCAAGACCCACCTATCACCTCATTGCTTGGGAACCGTGATGGATTGTTCATACGTGGCGCGAAGACTATTGTTGGCAGCTACCCGCAAAGGTCCGACGCCAATGAATTTGCAGGACACCCCCTCACTCGCCCCCACTCAAATCGAGCTGCCACTGACGGCTGGCACTTCGGGCGAACCGTTCAAGCAAGCTGCCGCCGACGGTTTCATCCTCAGCGGCTTCATCTGGCGGCATGCGCGGCAGGACACTTCCCGGGCAGTGGTTATCATCAACGCTGCCACCTCGGTCCGCTGCCGACACTACTCGCGTTTCGCCGATTACCTGTTTGCCAACGGCTTCGATGTCATCACCTACGACTACCGCGGCATCGGCGAATCACGGCCAGCGTCTATGAAAGGACTGAAAGCGACTTGGTCCGACTGGGGCGCCCTGGACTTCGAGGCGATGCTCAAGCGCGCACAGCGTGACTTTCCCGGCCAACCGATCGACGTGGTCGGTCACAGCTTTGGAGGCTGTGCAGCGGGCTTGGGAGCATCCGGCCAGCTAATTCGCCATCTGGTGACGGTCGGCGCGCAATTCGCTTACTGGCGCGACTATGCGCCCGCTCACCGCTGGCGGATGTTTGCCAAGTGGCATGTGGTGATGCCGCTGGTGACGAGGCTGTACGGCTATTTTCCCGGCAAACGCCTCGGCTGGCTGGAAGACACCCCAGCCGGTGTAGTCCATGACTGGAGCACGTCCACCGCTCGTTACGAAAAGCGCCCCAGCGGCCAGGACGGCCATGTCAGGAACTTCGCCGCGGTCACCGCGAAAACCCTGGCCATCAGCCTCAGCGACGATCCCTACGGCACAGTCCCGGCCATCGAGCGCCTGCTCGGCTACTTCACCGGCAGCATAAACACCCACCTGCGCATCACCCCCCAAGACATCGGCGAACAAGAAGTTGGACATTTCGCCTTTTTTCGCAGCGCATACCAAGCCACACTATGGCCCATTGCACTGTCCTGGCTGCAAGACGGCGAGCTGGCCCCCGACACACCCGGGCGCACAGTGCCACGTAACTGAGCCACCAGCCCTTTCAACGAAATACGGAACGACGCCCATGGCCTCCGCCAACAAACAGCAAAAACGCGCCTCCCGCGCCAAGGCCAAGGCCAAGCAGAACCGCACGCAACGGGCCGCCGCGCCGGTGGAGCTGGACCCGAACGACGATCGCATCGACTTCGAATCGGTGGACCTGACCGAACTGTTCAAGAAAATGATCGACGCCGAAAAGATCAGCCAGCAAGCCATGTGCACAGCGTTCCTCGAAGACCCGTTGCTGGAACTGGTGTACGAGCAGGAAGGCGAAGAAGGCGCGATGGACTTCATCCTCGCGGCGCTGATCGAGTATCGCCAGTGGTCCACCGAAACCGACGAAGCCGGCGCCCTGGCGTGGATCGAATCACCGGCCTTCCAGGCTGACTACGTGGCGGCGTCCGACGTCATCGCGGCACAAACCCAACAGAAACCGAACTGAGTTCCCATGGCCTCCCTGAACAAGCAACAGAAACGCGCCAAACGCGCGAAAGCCAAAGCCAAGCAGATCAATATCCACGGCAGAAAACCCGCCGCACTGGACGATGACCTGGGCGAAATCGGCGAACCGATCCCGGAATACACCCTGGCGATGTTCAGCAAAATGCGTGACGCGGAAGCCATCAGCCGCCGCGAAATGCTCTCCGTGCTACTGACGAATCTCGCCTTCATCATCATCGACCATCCAGAACTGCTGGACATGGAAAACGCCGACGACGAAGGCATGGCCGCCACTCACCTGGCCGCCGACATGCTGATCGACTACCGCATGTGGGCTGACGGCATGGACCGCGAGACCGCCCAGACATGGCTGACCGACCCGCAGTTCATTACCGACTTCGGCGACGCCCTGGACGTCTACCGCCAGACGCTGGACGCGCCGGAAGAAAAAGCCGAGTAAGGGTTACGACTCAAACAAAAACGGCCGCTTGTCATCACTGACAGCGGCCGTTTTGCGTTACGCGGTATGAATCAGTTCAACACCACCGCGCCACTTTTTTCCAGCTTGCGACGGCGAGCCACCATCAAACCGGCTGCCACCACCAGCAGGCTGAGCAAGCCGGTCGCAAGGATTTCCACACGATGGGCTTCCTGGAACAGCATGATGGTCAGGGCACCGACGATGAACACGATCACCGCGTAGGTCAGGCCCGGGAACAACCACATGCTGAAGACGATTTTCTCACCGCGAGCCATACGCTGCTTGCGCATGCGCAGTTGCGAGATCGCAATCACCAGGTACACCAGCAGTGCAATGGCGCCGGAGCTGGCCAGCAGGAACTCGAACACCGCAGCCGGGGCCACGTAGTTGGCGAAGGTTGCCAGGAACGCTGCACCGGTGGACAGCATCACCGCCCAGTAAGGCGTGCCGCTTTGGTTGGTACGGGTGGAAACGGCTGGCGCATCACCGCGCTTGCCCAGGGAGAACAACATGCGCGACGAGGTGTAGAGCGCCGAGTTCAGGCAGCTGGTCACCGCGACCAGTACCACGATGTCGACGATCATCTTGGCGTTCGGGATGCCCATGCGATCAAGAACGGTCTGGTAGGAACCGACGCTGGCCAGAATCGGGTCGTTCCATGGCACCAGGGCCACAACGATGAAGATCGATACGAGGTAGAACAAGCCGATCCGCCAGATCACCGAATTGGTGGCCTTGGAGATTTGCTTGCCAGGGTTTTTCGATTCCGCGGCCGCGATGGTCACGATCTCGGTGCCCATAAAGGAGAACATGGTGGTCAGGATGGCACCCAGCACCGCGCCCATGCCGTTTGGCAGGAAGCCTTGGGTGTCGAACAGGTGCGAAACGCCGCTGACCTGGCTGTTGGGCAGGAAGCCGAAAATTGCCAGGACGCCGAGCACGATGAAACCAATGATCGCCACGACCTTGAGCAGAGCGAACCAGAACTCGAACTCACCGTAGTTCTTCACGCTGAACAGGTTGGTCACGGTCAACAGCATCGTGATCACCAGGGCGAAGGCCCAGATGTCCACGCCAGGGAACCAGGCATGCAGGATGGTTGCGGCGGCGTTGGCCTCCAGCGGGATGACGAGCACCCAGAACCACCAGTACAGCCAGCCGATGGTGAAGCCGGCCCAGTGACCGATCGCGCGATCGGCGTATGTCGAGAACGAGCCCGTGTCTGGCGAAGCGACAGCCATTTCACCGAGCATGCGCATTACCAACACCACCAGCATGCCGGCGGCGGCGTAAGCCAAGAGCACGGCCGGGCCTGCTGCAGCGATGGCGTGGCCCGAACCAACGAACAGGCCGGCGCCGATAACCCCGGCGATCGACAGCATGGTGACATGCCGCGGTTTGAGCCCCTGTTCGAGGCCGTTGGAGCTTTGGGTACTGCTCATTGAAACTACCTTTGTAAGGAAAAGCGAATGCGTGCATCCCGCCTGTGTTCTTTCTTGTAAAAAGAAACAAACGGGGCGTTCCGGAATCTGCACGCAATATTTGCGCCAAAATGTTTCAAAACCGTCTAGTTCGGGAACTTCGCCCTGACGGAGCAGAGATCGCAAGCCATTGATATTAATGGCACTTTGCCAAAGCGTTACCCTGCGACTCACTTTATGAACGAACCAGCGCCCCGGAAACACACACAAAAATCCGTCGACGCACGATAAAAGGGCATATCCGCCACCTTTGGCCCGTTAGCGCTTCCAACCCCCCGCCAAAGCTGGCAACATCGCGCCCTTTTTTACGCGACAGCCACCGCGCTTTTATATGAAAGCAGGGTTCAAACGGCTGTTCGGTTGTTGATGGGGCGACAGTCTGCTGTGCCGATGCGACAACCTGCCACATACCAACCGTTTACTGCCCTTAGCGCTGTTGGCTGCCCTTGAAACGCTATGCTAGCTTGGCCGCCTCGCCAGGAAGGCCACCAACAGCAGGAGCGAATACACAATGAGGAACGCACATGGCTGAGGCCACGCCCGCGCTTGAAATCCGCAACTTGCACAAACGCTACGGCTCGCTGGAGGTGCTCAAGGGTATCTCGCTGACCGCCCGCGACGGCGACGTGATCTCGATCCTCGGCTCCTCCGGTTCCGGCAAGTCCACGTTCCTGCGTTGCATCAACCTGCTGGAAAACCCGCACCAGGGCCAGATCCTGGTGGCCGGCGAAGAACTCAAGCTCAAGGCCGCGAAGAACGGCGAACTGGTCGCTGCCGACGGCAAGCAGATCAATCGCCTGCGCAGCGAAATCGGTTTTGTGTTTCAAAACTTTAACCTGTGGCCGCACATGAGCGTGCTCGACAACATCATCGAGGCCCCGCGCCGCGTGCTCGGCCAGAGCAAGGCCGAAGCCATCGAAGTCGCCGAAGCCCTGCTGGCCAAGGTCGGCATCGCCGACAAGCGCCACGCCTACCCGGCGCAATTGTCCGGCGGCCAGCAACAACGTGCGGCCATCGCCCGCACCCTGGCCATGCAGCCCAAGGTCATCCTGTTCGACGAGCCCACCTCCGCGCTTGACCCGGAAATGGTCCAGGAAGTACTTAATGTCATCCGCGCCCTGGCCGAAGAAGGTCGCACCATGCTGCTGGTTACCCATGAAATGGGCTTTGCCCGTCAGGTCTCCAGCGAAGTGGTATTCCTCCACCAGGGCCTGGTAGAAGAACAAGGATCGCCACAGCAGGTGTTTGAAAACCCGCTTTCGGCGCGCTGCAAGCAATTCATGTCCAGCAACCGCTAACGGAGCTAACCGCATGCGCAATTACAAGAAGGTCTTCCTGGCCGCCGCCGTTACCCTGGCGTTCAGCGCCGGTGCCATGGCCGAAACCCTGAAGATGGGCATCGAAGCGGCCTACCCGCCGTTCAACAATAAAGATGCCAGTGGCAATGTCGTCGGCTTCGACAAAGAGATCGGCGACGCCCTGTGCGCCAAGATGAAAGTCGAGTGCACCGTGGTCACCTCTGACTGGGACGGCATCATCCCGGCGCTGAACGCCAAGAAGTTCGACTTCCTGATCTCCTCGATGTCGATCACCGACGAGCGCAAGCAAGCGGTGGACTTCACCGAGCCGTACTACTCCAACAAGCTGCAGTTCATCGCCAAGAAAGACGTCGACTTCAAGACCGACAAGGATTCACTGAAGGGCAAAGTGATCGGCGCCCAGCGTGCAACCCTGGCCGGCACCTGGTTGGAAGACAACATGGAAGGCGTTGAAGTCAAACTCTACGACACCCAGGAAAACGCTTACCTCGACCTGACTTCCGGTCGCCTGGACGGCATCCTGGCCGACAAGTACGTCAACTACGAGTGGCTGAAAAGCGACGCCGGCAAGTCCTATGAATTCAAGGGCGACCCGGTGGAAGAAAGCGACAAGATCGGTATTGCTGTCCGTAAAAACGATCCGATCCGCGAGAAGCTGAACATCGCGCTTAAAGAAATCGTTGCCGACGGCACCTACAAGAAGATCAACGACAAGTACTTCCCGTTCAGCATCTATTGATCCTGACCTGCCTGGCCGGCGCCTGATGGCGCCGGTTCACGGTATTGCCTGCCGCGATTTGAAAAGAAATCCATGATTATCGACCTCTACGGATTCGGCCCGGCGCTCGCCGCTGGCGCGCTGATGACTGTGAAACTGGCACTCTCGGCCCTGTGCCTGGGGCTGGTGCTCGGTCTGCTCGGCGCCTTGGCCAAGACTTCCCCGTACAAGCCGTTGCAATGGCTTGGCGGCACTTATTCGACACTGGTTCGCGGCATCCCGGAACTGCTCTGGGTGCTGTTGATCTACTTCGGCACGGTTAACCTGATGCGCGCCCTGGGCGAGTTTTTCGGCAACCCTGACCTTGAACTCAATGCCTTCGCTGCGGGCGTGATCGCTCTTGGCCTGTGCTTTGGCGCCTACGCCACGGAAGTGTTTCGCGGCGCGATCCTCGCCATCCCCAAAGGCCATCGTGAGGCCGGCGTGGCCCTTGGCCTGTCGAAATGGCGCATCTTCACCCGCTTGATCATGCCGCAGATGTGGCGCATCGCCCTGCCGGGCCTGGGCAACCTGTTCATGATCCTGATGAAGGACACCGCGCTGGTGTCGGTGATCGGCCTGGAAGAAATCATGCGTCACGCGCAAATCGGCGTGACCGTGTCCAAGCAACCGTTCACCTTCTATATGGTCGCGGCATTCATGTATCTGAGTCTGACGATTCTGGCCATGACCGGCATGCACTTCCTGGAAAAACGCGCCGCTCGCGGCTTCGCGAGGAGCACCCAATGAACTGGGAAGTCATCATCAAGTGGCTGCCGAAACTGGCCCAAGGCGCAACCCTGACCCTGGAACTGGTCGCCATTGCCGTGATCGCAGGCCTCCTGCTGGCAATTCCGCTGGGTATCGCGCGTTCGTCGCGCCTGTGGTGGGTGCGGGCATTTCCCTACGGCTACATCTTCTTTTTCCGTGGGACGCCGTTGCTGGTTCAACTGTTCCTGGTCTATTACGGGCTGGCGCAGTTCGACGTGATCCGTAACAGCTCGATGTGGCCTTACCTGCGCGATCCGTTCTGGTGCGCCACGGCGACCATGACCCTGCACACCGCCGCCTACATCGCTGAAATCCTGCGCGGCGCGATCCAGGCGATTCCGCCGGGTGAGATCGAAGCGGCACGGGCGCTGGGCATGTCGAAAACCAAGGCGCTGATCTACATCATGCTGCCCCGCGCGGCGCGCATCGGCCTGCCGGCCTACAGCAACGAAGTGATCCTGATGCTCAAGGCCAGCGCCCTGGCCAGCACCGTGACCTTGCTGGAGCTGACCGGCATGGCCCGCACCATCATCGCCCGGACCTACCTGCCGGTGGAGATCTTCTTTGCCGCCGGCATGTTCTACCTGTTGATGGCCTATGTGCTGGTACGCGGCTTCAAGCTGCTGGAGCGCTGGTTGCGCGTCGATGCCTGCCAAGGGCGTTGAGCCTCGGGTGCTGACGGGCGAGGAACTGCTCGCCCGTTTCACCGCGCTGGACACGTTTCTGACAGCGCATCAGGCGCTGTGGAAACCACGCCCCTTCACGCATCTGCAACTGCCTTGGGAAACCACCTACCCCGAGCTGGCCGCTTGGTTACGCGGGCGGTCACTGGAAGAGGCGGAAAGCGCTCATAACCACCCTGCCCTTGTGGAAGCACCGCAGCCTTTTGCTTCGTTGGCGGACATGTCCCTGGCGCTGAGTGCGCTGGATCAATTGCCCGCTCATGCGCTCCAAGCGCCAGCTCATCGATTGAATGTGGATGTGCCGGGGCGCAAGTGGCAGCAAATTGAAGCCTTCGCCAGCCGACTGCAATTTGCCGGTACCGCCAGGCATTGGCTGGACTGGTGCGCTGGCAAGGGACACCTGGGCCGACGCCTGCTACAACCCGGACAACAACTGACCTGCCTGGAATACGATCCAGCGCTGGTTGCCAGCGGCCAGGCACTCAGCCAGAGGCATCGACTGCACGCGCTGCATGTCGAACAGGACGTACTGGCGGCCGATGCGGCTTCGTTATTGAACGGTCGACACACACCCGTCGCACTGCACGCCTGCGGCAATTTGCACGTGCGACTGATCCGGCTCGCCAGCACAGCCGGCTGCAAGCAACTCGCCATCGCCCCTTGTTGCTATAACCGGACCAGCCTGGACCGGTATTCGCCGATGTCCTCAGCCGCCCGAAGCTCCGCCCTGCAACTGTCCCTCGACGATCTGGGGCTACCGATGAGTGAAACCGTGACCGCCGGCGCTCGCGTGCGACGCCAACGCGACACCTCGATGGCCCGACGTCTAGGCTTCGACTTGTTGCAAAGGCAAGTGCGCGGCGTTGACGAGTACCTGCCGACCCCATCCCTGCCCAGCGTATGGCTGGAAAAACCCTTTGCCGAATACTGCCAACACCTGGCCGATCTCAAAGAGTTATCCACAATCGGCACCCAGGATTGGCCCGCACTCGAGGCCACCGGTTGGCAGCGTCTTGCCCAAGTCCGCAACCTGGAGCTTCTGCGCGGAATTTTCCGACGCCCGCTGGAGCTTTGGCTGCTGCTGGATCGGGCCCTGTTCCTACAAGAACAGGGTTACACCGTTCGCCTCGGCACCTTCTGTGAAAGCTCGCTCACACCGCGTAACGTCCTGCTGCTTGCGGAACGTCCGTAAGGGCTCACAGCCTGTGGATAACTCTGTTGATGAAATATTCATGGATCCAATCTTTACAGCTGTTTCAGCCCTGATACGGCACTGCTCAGATTTCGTACACTGAATAAAAAACCAGAAAAACAGGCATTTGCGAGCTAATGAGAACGGATCCACAAAAACACTGTAAACCGGGTGAATCGAAAATCCCGTTGTGCATAAGCGCTCGATCAAAAGACATAACGCAACGACGGATCTGCAACAACACACCCAAGAAAAAGCTCTTCTGCTACCTCGTTTTGCACCTCGCGATGACGATCAGTGAACGTCGGAAGACCTCGACAAAGCCCCGCGCAAAAATAGTCTGAATTCAGGGGTTTACAGAACCTACCCAATCGCTATAATCGTCGCCCTGACACGCCGGTATAGCTCAGATGGTAGAGCAACTGACTTGTAATCAGTAGGTCCCGGGTTCGATTCCTGGTGCCGGCACCATACAAAACAAAGCCCTCGTAGAAATACGAGGGCTTTGTTGTTTCTGCCATTTGAAAAACCGGACCTTAGTGACCCGCGCTTTGGCCACCGTCAACGTGCAGGATTTCGCCGGTGACAAACTTGGCGCCATCCAGGTACACGACCGCGTTAGCGATGTCATCGATGTCCCCCATGTGACCGACCGGATGCAAGGCGCCCAGCGCGGCGTGGGTCTCTTCGCCGTGCATCGGGGTCTTGATGATGCCAGGCGATACCGCGTTCACTCGAATGCCGCGCTTGGCGTATTCGATGGCCAGGGATTTGGTCGCCGCGTTCAAGCCACCTTTGGTCAGCGAGGCCAATACTGATGGCACGCCGTCGATAGCGTGGTCGACCAGGCTGGTGGTGATGTTGACCACGTGGCCGCTGCCTTGTTTTTCCATCTCGGCGATTGCCAGTTGGGTGATGTAGAAGAAGCCGTTGACGTTCACCGACAACACATTGGCGTAGTCTTCGGCGGTGTACGCGGTGAACGGCTTGGCGATGAAGATCCCGGCGTTGTTGACCAGGGTATCGACACGGCCGAAACGTGCGATCGCTTCACGAATCACGCGCTGTGCAGTCTCTGGCTCGCCGATGTCGCCGGCCACGGTGAGGATGTCCGGATCGGTGGATGGCTTGATCGAGCGCGAGGTAGCGACGATCTGGTAACCGAGCTCGCGGAAGGCCTTGACCATGCCGTCGCCGAGACCTTGGGATGCACCAGTGATGACAACGACTTTTTTCGAATTGCTCATGATGAACCTCTACTGATAAATGATGGTTTGAAAAACTGGGTGATCAGGCTTCGGCCGAGGCCTGTGCCATTTGTCTCAACATCTGTTCGTAGTACTCGACCGACTGCGAACCGGACACCAGGTGACGACCGTTGAGCACCAGGGCCGGGACCGAATTGATGCCGTGCTGCCGATAAAACTCTTCAAGCTCACGCACCTCGTCGGCAAAGGCGCCCGACGCCAACACCTTGCGTGCACGGGCCTCGTCCAGTCCGGCTTCACCCGCCAGCCGCACCAGCGTTTGCTGATCGCTCGGGTTCTGGCCTTCGCTGAAGTAAGCGCGAAGCAGGATCTTCTTCAGCGCCACCTGGCGTCCTTCTTCCAGCGCCCAGAGCAACAAACGGTGAGCGTCGAAGGTGTTGTAGAAGTGCGTGCGCTTCTCCAGGTCGAACTTGAAGCCGATGGCATTGCCGCGTTCGATCTGCATCGCTTTGCCATTGGCGACGTCCTGAGCGGTACGTCCGTATTTGCGCATCAAATGCTCGACGGCTTTCTCGCCTTCGGCCGGCATGTTCGGGTTGAGCTCGAAAGGCTTGTAGGTCAGCTCGACCGCAACCTCACCCGCCACATTCTCGATCGCCTGCTCCAGCGCCGTCGCCCCCAGTGCGCACCATGGGCACACCACATCGGAGACGAAATCGATGGTCACCGACGCCGTCATGACTGCCCCTCTTCCGCCAGTTGCTTGCGGTACTGGGTGGTGGTGATCCCGGCGTAGCCCCAGTTATCGGTGTCGACTTCCTCGATCACGATGTGCGTCAGGTCAGGGCGTTTGTTGAGGACGCGTTCCAGTGTTTCAGTGATCTCGGCAATCACCTGAGCTTTCTGCTCAGTGGTAACGCCATCGCGGGTGATGCGTACGCTTACAAAAGGCATGAGGGAAACTCCAGTGACCTTCCCGTCGGGATGATGGGAGAGGCGTTGGAGCTCAATGTATGGAGTTCGCTGGAGGGGATAAAGGTGGGGGCGGGAACATCATTAATTACGTGAGGTAATTAATTGGGGTGGACCAGGGAGCCGCTGCTCCCCGCGAGTGCTCTACTGATTTTTTGGCAACAGGCAATAACTAACCGCTTAACCTCTCCCAGCCTTAACGTGTCGTACTTTTTCACTTTTTTGCGACACGTCCGCGGAACATGTCGCCGCGGACGACACGTTCCCAAGACGTGTACCCGAAACCGTGTTTTGGCGACATGTACTTTTTGAACGACAAAAAAAGCCCCGAACCAGTCGTAATGCTGTTCACTTTAGTGGCTCGATGTGGAAAGAAAATCAAAAGCCATAGAGAGGCGGCCTGACTGCCGACCTGAATGCAGGTCTGTCCGCGATGTGATCGTTCCCACGCTCTGCGTGGGAATGCCGCCAGGGACGCTCCGCGTTCCGCTGACGACGCATGACATGAGCGATGCGCAACGGTGACGCGGAGCGTCACAGGATGCATTCCCACGCAGAGCGTGGGAACGATCATTTGGGTGCCCCATTGAACCACGATGGCTTAAGTGAACAGCATTACGAACCAGTCGGGGCTTTTCTTTGTTCTCAGCCTTATATCAGGCCTCAATACCGCAACCCATCATCAGAAAACGTTGATCGGGTAATCCACGAACACACGCACTTCGTTACCGCTGACGTTGTACTCGCTCGACTTCTGCGACACGCGCAGGATCGAGCTGCGCAGCTTGATGCTCAGGTCTTTGGCCGGGCCGCTTTGCACGACGTACTTGAACTGGTTGAAGATTTCGCGCTCGGTGCCGCCTTCGCTGGTGGAAGTGGTGATGTTGTCACCGCGTACGTAGGCGAAGTTGTAGCTCAGGCCCGGGACGCCGAAGGTGCTGAAGTCCAGGCCGTAGCCCAGTTGCCAGCTGCGTTCGTCTTCGGCGTTGAAGTCGGACCAGTAGGAGTTGGCCAGGTAGATGGTGTTGCCACCGTCGCCGACGCGGTTTTGATCTTTCTGGTAGCCGCCATAGGCGTAGCCCAGGTTGCTGTCGCCGGTGCTGCGCTGGTGAGCCAGGGTGAACGAGTGCGGGCCGGTGGCGAAGGTGGCTGCCAGGCTCCAGATCTTGTTGTCGTCGCCGGTGACGTTGTTGTCGCGAACGTAGGAATCTTCCAGCTTGGTGCGATAGCCGTTGAAGTCCAGGGTCAGGGACTGGTCCTTGTCGATCGGGAATACGTAGTTGGCGTTCACGTATTGCTTCTTCAGCACGTCTTCGACGTCGGAGGCGTACAACGCGGCCTTGAATTGTTCGGTGAACTGGTAGCTACCACCCAACACGTTGATCGACTTCAGGCCACCGCTGTCATGACCTTCGGCGCTTTTACGCGATTCGGCGGTGAAGCGACCGGCGTTCAGCTCCAGGCCCTTGATCTCCTTGGAGGTGATCAGGGTACCGGTGTAGCTTTCTGGCAGCAGACGACCGTTGTCGTAGCTCAGTACCGGCAGGACCGGCATTTGGTCGCCGTAGGTCAGCGTGGTGCTGGACAGGCGGAATTTGACCGCTGCGCCAGCCTTGGCCAGGTCGTCAGCCGGTTCGCCGCTGGCACCCTTTTTGAAAAAATCGATGCCTTGGGCGCCGCTGCGGTCTTCATTGCGTTCCAGATTGAGCGCGTACAACCCAAAGGCATCTACACCTACACCAATGGTGCCTTGGGTGAAGCCGGACGAGAACGTACCGATGGCTGCCTGGCCCCACTCGGACTTGTCCGGGTTGCCGTCTTTGTAGTCACGGTTCATGTAGGCGTTGCGCAGCAGCACTTTGAGGCTGCTGTCTTCAACAAATCCCTTGGATTCGGCCTGATCGTTAGCCATGGCCTGTGTAGCGCTAAAAATCCCCAGAGCGATCAGGCTGATTCGCTTGTTCAACATGTTGTTTTCCTTATTACGGGTTGAAACGCGCTGTGTCGAACAGCCGAAACGGCGCTATCGCGCTCTTTTTTCATGTCGCAAACAAAAAAGCCCGCCCACGATCAGTCGCGGCGGGCCTTTTAATTATTATTTGGTCATGGCGGTCTGCCACAGGCGTTGAATGGATCGTAGCCGCGCCTTTAACGGTGTGTCAATTTCATGAATCGTCTCTAAGCAGGCGAAAATCGTCTAAGAAATGAATTTACTTGGCAGAAAAACTCAACTCGCGTGCAGGTTTAACGCCATCCAATGGCGTCAAAAACCTGAAAAACGACAGCCGATACGTGCGCGACTTGCACAACATCGAACGCATCGACGTACTCAAAGGCCCGGCTGCCGTGCTGTACGGCCGTGGCAGCCAGGGCGGGATCGTCAACCGGGTACGCCGAAACCGTTGTGACCCTGGTCGGCGATCGTTATGCCGACAATCTCAACACCACGGTGTTGCCGGGTTATGGCCGCTGGGATGCCTTGGCCGGTGAGGTTCAAGACGGTATCTACAGGGCTCGGTCCAGCAGGACCTTCGTCCATAAAAAAAGCGCTGCCATCCCGGCAGCGCTTTTCTTTTTCAATCCGTTGTTTTACTTCTTATCCTTCCATCACATCCCACAACGCATCCAGTTCCGCCTCGCTGAATAAACCAGCAGGGTAACGCTCGATCATCATCCGGCGCGGATCAGTCTGGCTGATCTGACACGTTCCATTGGACTTTAACCAGTGCGCCAGGACCTGCAGCGATTCGCTGTCGCTTGCCACATTCACTTCGGCGTTCATTTCAACGCTCTCTCCTGGTTTTTGAGCGGCTAACTTATCCAAGGTTTATGACAGAACATCGAAGCTCTCCCCTCCCCCTTACCCCCCGATAGATACAAGAGCTATGCCAATGTTTTTCATTTGCCGACCGACGGATACAAAAAAGCCCGCAATCCTCAAGGACTGCGGGCTTTGCATGGTGCGGCGTGCGAAAGCGCCAGCCTGAATTTTTTTGCTGTTAGCTCAAGCTGTTACAACTGCACTCACTCTTTGTGCGGCGCTGGCTGTTGTTGGGTAAGGCAGTGAATGTTACCGCCACCCAGTAACAGTTCACGGCCAGGCACCATAACCACTTCGTGCTGCGGGAACAGTGTCTGCAAGATCTCTTTTGCCGGACCATCCAGCGGGTCGTCGAAACTCGGGGCAATAATGCCGCCATTGACGATCAGGAAGTTCACATAAGAGCCGGCCAGACGAACGCTTGGGTTACGCTCCTGAGTCCCGTCGACCGGATCGACGCCGGCACATTCTTCCTCAGTGGCATACAGCGGCCCCGGAATCGGCATCTTGTGCACCGTGAACGGACGCCCCTTGGCGTCGGTGCTGCTTTGCAGCACCTTCATGGCCGCCTGGCAGCGTGGGTGGTTCGGGTCCTGTGGGTCATCTGTCCAGGCCAACAGCACTTCACCCGGACGCACGTAGCAGCAGAAGTTATCCACATGGCCATCGGTTTCGTCGTTGAATAAGCCGTCCGGCAGCCAGATGATCTTATCCACAGCCAGATTGTCTTTCAGCACCGCTTCGATTTCCGCACGGTTCATGTGCGGGTTGCGATTGCGGTTGAGCAGGCATTCTTCGGTGGTGATCAGCGTGCCTTCACCATCGACATGGATCGAACCACCTTCGAGCACGAAGCCCTCGGTCCGATAACGCGGGCTGCGCTCGATCTCAAGGATCTTGCCGCCCACCTGCGAGTCGCGGTTCCACGGCGAATACAGGCCGCCGTCGAAACCACCCCACGAGTTGAAGTCCCAGTTCACGCCACGGACTTCGCCGCTGTTGTTGATGACGAACGTCGGGCCGGTATCCCGAACCCACGCGTCGTCGCTGGACATCTCGACCACGCGGATATTCGGCACGTCCAGGCGGGCACGGGCGTTTTCGTATTGGCCGGCGGACACCGCCACGGTGACCGGTTCGAAACGGGCGATGGCCTTGGCCACTGCCACGTGTGCGGCTTGCGCCGGTTTGCCGCCCAGGCGCCAGTTGTCCGGGCGCTCGGGCCAGATCATCCAGGTCTGGGTTTGCGGTGCCCACTCGGCTGGCATGTAGAAGCCGTCTGCGCGAGGGGAGCTGTTCAAAGTGGTCATGGCAGTCAGGACTCCAGGGATCCGTCGAGGGTTTTGATAGCACCATACAGGTTCGGACGGCGGTCGCGGAAGGAACCCCATGCACTGCGTGTGTGTTCGAGTTTATCGAGGTCGAAGGTGTGAACCAGGATGCCTTCTTCGGTTTCGTTGAGTTCCTGCACCTTCTCGCCGAACTGGTTGGCGATGAACGACGAACCGTAGAAGGTGATGTCGTAGCCGTCTTGCTCTTCGTTACCGATGCGGTTACTGGCGATCAGCGGCATCAGGTTAGCGCCGGCGTGGCCCTGTTGTACGCGTTGCCAGTGATCGCGTGACGAAATGGTCTTGTCGTGCGGCTCGCTGCCTATGGCGGTCGGGTAGAACAGGATTTCCGCGCCTTGCAGCGCCATGCTGCGAGCAGCTTCAGGGAACCATTGGTCCCAACAGATACCCACGCCGATTTTCGCGTAACGGGTGTTCCACACCTTGAAGCCGGTATCGCCCGGGTTGAAGTAGTACTTCTCGTGATAGCCAGGACCATCCGGAATGTGGCTTTTACGATAA
The DNA here is from genome assembly GCF_044744285.1 of Pseudomonas sp. NPDC087336. Classification (NCBI taxonomy): domain Bacteria; kingdom Pseudomonadati; phylum Pseudomonadota; class Gammaproteobacteria; order Pseudomonadales; family Pseudomonadaceae; genus Pseudomonas; species Pseudomonas sp. NPDC087336. The sequence continues at coordinate 48,728 of NZ_JBIUYA010000011.1, forward strand.
ATCCCGAGGTTGCTGCCGTCGGCATCGATGATCGCGATGCTGTTGAAACGCGCACGGCCTGCCAGTTCGTAGAAGCTGATCGGCAACACGACTTGCAGCTCCTTGGCAACTTTCTGGAAGTGCTTGATGGCGACGTTGTCTTCCACTGTCGTCGCCAGTTGCAGGTAATCCGGGTTCGGCTTCTGGCAAAAGTACGGTGCCTCGAACAGCTCCTGGATCAGGATGATCTGCGCGCCTTTGGCGGCGGCTTCGCGGACCAGTCTTTCAGCGACCTCGATGTTGCCTTCAAGGTCCCAGGAACAGGCCATTTGCGTGGCAGCGACAGTAACGTTACGGCTCATGAAGCATCTCCGGGCAAGTGCGTGACGGTCGGGCATGGTTCATCCACACCCTGGCATTGGCGACTTTATAGCCGATAAAAATCGGCTTTTGAAGCGATAAATATGCCTCTCGTCTAAAATAACTCACTTAAACCCGATAACAATCGAACTAACACCCCGGATATCTGTAGGAGCAAGCTTGTTCGCGATGAGGTCGTGTCAGACACCAATTCTTATCTGAATGATCGCTTTCGCGAGCAAGCTCGCTCCTACAGGGGTCGTGCGTTTAGAGCCCCTCCGCAAGCACCTTCGAGAGCATGTCCACAAAGAAATCCACGCTCTGGCGCGAGGTGACCATCGGCGGCTTGATCTTCAGCACGTTCAAGTAATCGCCAGTCGGCTGCATGAAAATCCCCAGTTCGCGCAAGCGATCGCACAACGCGGTGGTTTCTTCGGTGGCCGGCTCCAGGGTTTCACGGTTGCGGATCAATTCCACCCCCAGGTAAAACCCGGAACCATGCACCGCGCCGACCAACGGATGAATATCGATCAGCGCTTCAAGTCGCTCCTTGAAATACCCGCCGACCACCTGGGCGTTTTCCCAGAGTTTTTCCTCTTCCATCACGTCCAGCACCGCCATGCCGATCTGGCAGCTGACCGGGCTGCCACCGGCGGACGAGAAGAAATACCCCTCGGCCTCCAGCGCTTCGGCGATTTCCCGGCGGGTGATCACCGCGCCCAGTGGCTGGCCGTTACCCATGCCCTTGGCCATGGTGATGATGTCCGGTACCACGCCCTGCTCTTCAAAACCCCAGAAGAAATGCCCCATGCGCCCGTAACCCACCTGCACTTCGTCGGCGATGCACACACCACCTTGGGCGCGGACCATTGCGTAAACCTGCTGCAAGTAACCCGGCGGCAGCGAGATGCCACCGGCATTGCCGTACACCGGTTCGCAAATGAAACCGGCCAGTTGGCGTTTTTGACCGGCGATTTTCGCCAGGTTGTGTTCGACGCTGCGCACGTAGTCCGGCGTGCTGCCAGGGCCGCGGAACTCGCCGCGATAGGTGTTCGGCGCGGTTACCGGGTGCACCCAATCCGGGCGACTGCTCAGGGCCTTGGGATTGTCCGCGATCGAAGTCGACACCGCATCCGCGCCGACTGTCCAGCCGTGATAGGCCTCCAGTACGCTGAGCATGTCGCGTCCGCCGCTGTAGGCCCACGCCAGGCGAATGGCCAGATCGTTGGCCTCACTGCCGCTGTTGACCAGGAACACCCGATCCATGCCCTCCGGTGACAATTTCAACAGGCGCTCGGAGAACTCGGCCACGGCCGCATAGTTGAACCGCGAGTTGGTGTTGAGCAACGACCACTGCCGGCTGGCGACCGCCGCCATGCGCGGATGGCCGTGGCCGAGCACCGCGACGTTGTTGAGCATGTCGAGGTAAGAGCGACCCTGCATGTCGATCAGGTGGTTGCGCCAGCCGCGCTCGATGCGCGGCGGGTCGACGTAATAGTGCTTTTGCGTGCGGGCGAAGCTGGCGTCGCGCCGGGCCAGCAGGGTCTGTGAATCGAGCTCCTCCTGAGCATCGCAGGCCAGCCCCAGCAGCGCCGCTGGTGACGGGCACAGCGCTTGCCAGGCGCCTGCACGTGAAGGTGTGCAAAACAACGGCGCAGTAAACGACGCCCCTCGGCACAGTTGCACGATCAACGGCCCGCTGACCGAGCCCAGCACCTGGCCTTTGACCAGCGCCGCGCCGCTATCCAGCGACGGCGTGACCCCCCAAAGCCGCACGCTCAGTTGCGGACCGTCCAGTTGCAGCACCTCGGGCATCGGCTGGTGCACCACCCCGGCGAACGGCGCTTCGACGGCCGTGCCGTGGGGTACGCGCAATTCAACGTGCAGGGGGCAGGTGTCCGGCTCGCCGGCTGTGTCCGGGCGCGTGCGCGACAACCGGTACTGCCCGTAACGACTGGCCGCCAGGCCGTGGACGGCGGCGGCTTCGTCCAGGAGGCGCTGATCGATGCCTTCCTGCTCCCAGTTACCGGCCTCGAAATGCGGGCTGAGCACGCCCAGGTCGATTAACGCAAACTCACGCCCCACCAGGCTCGGCAACAGTGGCGCGAAGCCCTCGCTGCCAATGCCCGGCAGGCTCTGCCCGACGGCGGACAGGATGGCCGCTTCCATCAACGCCAACGGCACCGACGTGGCCACACGGAAAATTTCCCACTCGTGGACCAGATTATCGCGGCTATAGGTATTACCCGGATCGATGCTGACCTGCTGTTCGCCACTGAGCACCAACACTGCCGCGCGGGCGACGATCAGCGGCCACAGCGCCAGCAGCTCTTCATGCTGTAACGGATTGACCGCGTGATACGCCTGCACCGCTGGCAAAATGCAGAACGGATCGCCTTCACCATGGTGCAGCAACGCTGCACAGGTCACCGACAGGTCGGTTATGCGCCAGGTGCGGATCAAATCGCCGAAATCGATCACACCTTGCAATTGCCAATGGCGTTGCGCATCGCGCTGCCACACCACGTTGTCGTCGGTGATGTCCATGTGTATGGCTTGCACCGGCAACCTGTCCTGCAGCGGCAACAAATGACGCTCGGCCTGCTCGGACGCTTCAACGATCAGCCGGCGCTGGGTTTCATCCTTGATGACCGGCAGCAAGTGCGCGATCAGTGCATGGGCGTGGCGCGCGTCCCACTGTAGGGTTCGCGCCAGGCCCGGGTGGTCAAAATCCGCCAGTGCCAGGTCCATTTCACCGCACAACCGCCCAAAACCGGCCACCACCGTGCGATTGAAGTATTCGAGGTGCGTCAGGGACTGGCCCTCGATGTAGTCCAGCAAACGCACATGCACCGCTTGGCCAGCGACCTTCAGGGACAACAGGTCCACCCCGTTTTTTGCCGCAATCACACGCGGCACGTGCACGTCGGGATGTTCCGCCAGATGCTTGAGCCCGGCATGCTGGGCTTGCAGCTCCAGGGCCGAATAGTCGCCCCGGCAGATTTTCAGGACAAAGCGGCCTTGGTCGCTGTCGACGCGGTAGTTCAAATCCTGCTGGCTGCCAAGGGCCTGCAACGTTCCGCCAAACCCGTAATGTTCCTGCAACAGCTCAAGCGCTTGCTCCGCAGACACTTGCGGGCTGGGCAAACTGGCGCGATGAATCAACGTGGCGAGCGGCATGAAACAGACCTCTTCAATGAAGGTGTTAAATTTATTAGGCGCCTATATCGCCACTGCACGAGCAGATACGCAACCCCCCTTCAGCCGGCTGGTAAGCCGCTGGATCGGCCAACTACAAAGAAAAAAGCACATGACGCTCGCTCTAACCGGCACCTCTGGGCAAGAATGGCGACCATCAATGCCCATCGTTGGAGAAACCCATGAATGTTGTGACCACCGACCTGCCCGGTGTTTTGATCATCGAGCCCAAGGTTTTCGGTGACGAACGTGGTTTTTTCTACGAAAGTTTCAACGCGAAGGTTTTCAAGGAAGCCACCGGCCTGAACACCCAGTTCATTCAGGACAACCATTCGCGCTCGCAAAAAGGCGTGCTGCGTGGGCTGCATTACCAATTGGAGAATACCCAGGACAAACTGGTCCGGGTCTGCGCCGGTGAAATCCTTGATGTAGCCGTTGACGTGCGGCGCAGCTCGCCGCATTTCGGCAAGTGGGTGGCCGTACGCCTTTCTGCCCAGAATAGTCGCCAGCTATGGATCCCCAAGGGTTTCGCCCACGGCTTCCTGGTGTTGAGTGATTTCGCCGAAGTTCTCTACAAAACCACTGAGTACTACAACCCGTCGGCCGAACGCAGTATTCGCTGGGACGACCCGGACCTGGCCATCGACTGGCCGCTGGATACAGCGCCGCAACTGTCGGCCAGGGACCAGGCCGCGGCATTTTTCAAGGACGCCGACGTCTTCGACTGAAACACCGCTCGCACCGACCCCAAGGTGCGCAGACTGCGTCGGCAAGCCTAGGCATAATGCACCTGTACCCACAGGCGCTCGATGCTCATGACTCCGACCCTTCCCCGCAGACCCCGCTGGCGCAGCCTGGCCCTGCTCGCGCTGTGCCTGGCGCCGTTGCTGTGGCCCCTGGAACACCTGGCCGAGCGCTATTACCGTAGCGAACTGGCTGGCCAGAATCGCCAGACCCTCGATCTCTACGTCGCCAACCTGCTGGGCACCCTGCACCGCTATGAAGTGCTGCCACAGATCCTCGGCGATCTGCCGGCCCTGCGCGCCGTGCTTGGCGCGCCGGACGATGGCGTCACCCAGGGCAACGCCAACCGCCTGCTGAAAAACATCAGCACCCAGACCGGCGCCGAAGTCATGTACCTGATGGACACCACGGGCAAGACCCTGGCGGCCTCCAACTGGGACAAGCACGACAGTTTCGTCGGCCGCAACTTTGCCTTCCGCCCTTATTTCAGCGAAGCCATGGCCGGTCGGCTCGGGCGATTTTTCGGGCTGGGCACCACGTCCGCCAAACGTGGCTACTTTTTCGCCGCCGCCGTGCGCGAGGGGGAGAAAATCACCGGCGTGCTGGTGGTCAAGGTCGACCTCGACCACACCGAGAGCCTGTGGGGTAAAACCCCGGAGCAACTGTTGCTGACCGATCACAACGGCGTGGTCATCCTCACCTCGCGGCCGGAATGGCGCTTTCGTTCGACCCGGGAGTTGACCGAAGAGGAGCGCAAGGCCATCACCGCGATCCAGCCCTACCCCACCCGCGAGCCCAAGCCGCTTAAGCTCAACCCCAACGCCTGGCTGACCCAGACCCAGGCGATCGCGGAAACTGGCTGGAACGTCAGCATCCTCGCCCCGCGCACCCTGATCGATCGTCCGGTGCGCACCGTGGTCGCCATCGGTGGCGCGGCGCTGCTGGTGTTGATGCTGTTGCTCGGCCTGATGATGCAACGCCGCCGTCACTACCTGGAACGGATCGCCTTCGAAGCCAAGGCCCGACGCGAACTGGAGGGCCGGGTGGCCGAGCGTACCAGTGATCTTGAGGGCCTCAACCGCCGACTCAAGCAGGAAGTGCTGGAGCGCGAACAGGCCCAGCAAGAGCTGGTTCGCGCCCAGGATGACCTGGTGCAGGCCGGCAAGCTCTCGGCCCTGGGAACGATGTCGGCGAGCATCAGCCACGAACTCAACCAACCGCTGGCAGCCATCCGCAGCTACGCGGAAAACGCCGAAGTGCTGCTCGACCACCAGCGCACCGACGATGCCCGTGGCAACCTCAAGCTGATCAGCGAATTGACCGGGCGCATGGCGTCGATCATCGCTCACCTGCGCGCCTTTGCCCGGCGCGACCGCCACGCCCCGGAAAGCGTCGCCCTGCAGCCGGCGCTGGACGATGCCCTGGCCTTGCTGGCCAAGCGTCGACGCAGCATGGAAGTGGAACTGATCCGCGACTTGCCAGCCGCCACTTTGTGGGTCGAGGCCGGGGAAACCCGCCTGCGCCAGGTGCTGGGCAACCTGCTGGCCAACGCCCTGGATGCCCTGACGGAAAAAGGCCCGCCGCGTAAACTCTGGCTCAGTGCCCAATCCACGGCCGAAGGCGTCAACCTGTACATTCGCGACAACGGCCCCGGTTTCTGCCTGGAGGCCCTTGGCCGCGCCAGCGAGCCCTTCTACACCACCAAGACCCGCACCCAGGGCCTTGGATTGGGGCTGGCGATCTGCGAGACCCTGATGCGCGCCTTCGGCGGTGAGCTGTCGTTCGCCAACCACAAGGAGGGCGGTGCCCTGATTACCCTGAAGCTACGCGCAGGCGCACCCGGTGTGAGCCTGCAACCGTCCGAGGACCGAAGTGCATGACCATCGACAACCGCATCCAGGTCGTGTTGATCGACGACGATCCCCACCTGCGCCAGGCCTTGAGCCAGACCCTTGACCTGGCCGGCCTGAAGATTCTGCCGCTGGCCGAAGCCAAGGGCCTGGCCGCGCAACTGGAGCGCGACTGGCCGGGCGTAGTCGTCAGCGATATCCGCATGCCGGGCATGGACGGCATCGAACTGCTGACCGAACTCCACGCCCAGGACCCGGAACTGCCGGTGCTGCTGATCACCGGTCACGGCGATGTGCCGCTGGCGGTGCAAGCCATGCGCGCCGGGGCCTATGACTTTCTGGAAAAACCCTTCGCCAGCGACGCGCTGCTCGACAGCGTGCGCCGCGCCCTGGCCTTGCGCCGACTGGTGCTGGACAACCGCAGCCTGCGCCTGGCCCTGAGCGATCGCAATGAATTGAGCACACGCCTGGTCGGGCAGTCGCCCTCGATGCTGCGCCTGCGCGAACAAATCGGCGCCCTGGCGGCGACCCGGGCGGACGTGCTGATCCTCGGTGAGACCGGGGCCGGTAAAGAAGTAGTCGCCCGCGCGCTGCATGACCTGTCGAGTCGGCGCACTGGTCCGTTCGTGGCAATCAACGCCGGGGCGCTGGCCGAGTCGGTGGTCGAAAGCGAGTTGTTCGGCCATGAGCCAGGCGCTTTCACGGGCGCGCAGAAACGGCGCATCGGCAAGTTCGAATTTGCCAATGGCGGCACGCTGTTTCTCGATGAGATCGAAAGCATGAGTCTGGACGTCCAGGTGAAATTGCTGCGCTTGCTGCAGGAGCGTGTGGTCGAGCGCCTGGGCGGTAATCAACTGATCCCGCTGGACATCCGCATCATCGCCGCCACCAAGGAAGATCTGCGTCAGGCCGCCGATCAGGGCCGATTCCGCGCCGACTTGTACTATCGCCTGAACGTCGCGCCTTTGCGCATTCCGCCACTGCGCGAACGTGGTGAAGATGCGCTGATGCTGTTCCAGCATTTCGCCGATGAAGCCAGCGCCCGCCACGGCTTGCCGCCGCATGAACTGCAACCCGGACAACGCGCCCTGCTGTTGCGCCACACCTGGCCCGGCAACGTGCGCGAACTGCAAAATGCTGCCGAACGTTTCGCCCTGGGCCTGGAACTGGCGCTGGACAGCAACGAGGTGCAAGGCACGCCTGGCACGACAGTAGAAATGGTCAGCGGCGGCTTGAGCGAGCAAGTGGAAAACTTCGAAAAAACCCTGATTGCCGCCGAACTGGCGCGCTCGCACAGCTCGGTGCGCAGCGTCGCCGAGGCGCTGGGCATTCCACGCAAGACCCTGCATGACAAATTGCGCAAGCACGGCCTGAGCTTCGCCGACAGCGGCACTTCCACCCACGGCGACGACCTCGATTGAGCCGCCGACCACTCATCCACTACAAACAAGAGGCCGCTGAATGAGCCGCGACAGTCGTCAACTGGAATCCATCCTCCATCACGACATTCCCCTCACCCGGGACATGGGCCTCAAGGTGCTCGACTGGCACGATCAACAACTGCGCCTGTATTTGCCCCTGGACGCCAACGTCAACCACAAGAGCACCATGTTCGGCGGCAGCCTGTATTGCGGCGCGGTGCTGGCCGGTTGGGGCTGGCTGCATCTGTGCCTGAAAGAAGAAGGGATAACCGACGGACACATCGTTATCCAGGAAGGGCAGATCAACTACCCGTTGCCCGTGACAGGCGATGCACATGCCATTTGCCAGGCGCCGAGTGCGCAGGTGTGGAAGAAATTCCTGGCAATGTACCAGCGCTACGGACGGGCGCGGTTGATCCTGCACACGCGGGTGGTGAACGCGGGCAGCGATGAGGAGGCGGTGAAGTTTGTCGGGCAGTACGTGTTGCACCGGTGACGCAAAAGATCGCAGCCTGCAGCAGGCTGCGATCTTTCGATCTTAACTTCGCGCCAATGCCAATAACTGTTCCCGCCACGCAGCCTTGGCCGGCAGTGCCAGGAAAAATTCGTTCAGCAGCGATTCCCGCGCCGGATAACTGAACGGTGCGCCATTCAGATCCAGTACCTCGCCACCTGCCCCTTCCAGCACGCCTTGCGCCGCCGCCGTGTCCCATTGCGAAGTCGGCGCCAGTCGTGGATAACAATCCGCCGCCCCTTCGGCCAACAGGCAGAACTTCAGGGAGCTGCCGATATTGGCCAGTTCCAGTTCACCCAGGCTGGCGCTCAACCCGGCCAGCAAGCGTTCCTGTTCCGGACTGGAATGGCGACGGCTGGCAACCACGGTGAACGATTGGCCGGGGCCCGGCACATCACGCACCTGAATCGCCACGGGCGTACCACCCTGATCGCAACGCCACGCACCGAGCCCGGCACCACCGACATAGAAACGTCCGTTAGTTGGCATCGACACCACGCCAAATACCACGCGCCCCTGCTCAATCAGCGCGATGTTGACGGTGAATTCTTGGCTGCCGGAAATAAATTCCTTGGTGCCGTCCAGCGGGTCCACCAACCACCAGCGCTGCCATCCGGCGCGTACGCTCTGCGGGATGTTGGCGTCTTCTTCGGACAACACCGGAATGCTCGAGTCCAGTGCGGTGAGCCCGGCCAGAATCACATGGTGGGCGGCGAGGTCGGCGGCGGTGACCGGAGAATCGTCTGCCTTGGCGGTCACCGCAGTGCCAATGCGCCAGAACGGCAGGATCGCCTCGCCGGCCTGCAACGCCAGCTCGACCACCGGCGCCATCAATGGATGGGGAAAATTCATGGCTGGAACACCCCGCGCTGGATCAGCAGATCACGGGCCAGGTACAAGGCCGCCAAGGCTCGGCCTTCGGTGAACTTCGGATTCTGCGCCAGCGCCGACAACTCGCGCAGGCTGACCTTGTCCATGCCCATCGGCTCCGGTTCGTCACCTTCCAGGCGTTCTTCGTACAGGTCAGTGGCCAGCACCACCTGGATTTTCTGGCTCATGTAGCCGGGTGACAACGACAACTCGGTCAGATGTTCCAGCTGGCGCGCGCCATAACCGGCCTCTTCCTTGAGCTCGCGCTCGGCGGCCGCCAAAACGTCCTCGCCCGGCTCGATCAAGCCTTTGGGCAGGGAGAATTCGTATTCATCGGTGCCGCCGCAGTATTCCTCGACCAGTACGGCATGGTCGGCATCGAGCATCGCCACGATCATCACGGCGCCATAGCCTGCGCCCTTGCCGACCAACCGCTCATAGGTGCGCTCCACGCCATTGGAAAAACGCAACTTCAGCTCTTCGACGCAGAACAAACGGCTGGTGGCGACAATCTCGCGGGCGAGGATGGTGGGTTTCTGGCGCATGAGCGGCTCCTGGGCGATAGCGGGTTACTATACCCGGCCTATCCTGATTGTTGTCCCCGGATACCTTTTTTTACCGCTGGAGAAGTTTTTTATGTCCCTGCTGCCCTGGCACGACATCGATACCGTTCTGCTGGACATGGACGGCACGCTGCTGGACCTGCACTTCGACAACCATTTCTGGCTGGAGCACTTGCCCCAGCGTTATGCCGAACTGCATGGGGTGAGCCGGGCCATGGCCGAGCTGGAGTTGCACCCCCTGTTTGAACGCAATGCCGGTCAGCTTCAGTGGTATTGCCTGGATTTCTGGAGTGCCGAACTGAAACTGTCCGTGCGCGAGCTGAAACTGGAAACCGCTCACCTGATCGCCCTGCGCCCGGATGCGGACACCTTCCTGGCAGCGATCAAGCGTGCAGGCAAACGCGTGGTACTGATCACCAACGCGCACCGCGATTCGCTGTCATTGAAGCTGGAACGAATCGAGCTGGCACCGTATTTCGAGCGCCTGATCAGCTCCCACGATTACGGTTTCCCCAAGGAAAACCCGCAGTTCTGGGAAGCCTTGCAGGCCGACATCGACTTTGACCCGGCGCGCAGCCTGTTTATCGACGACACACTGCCGATCCTGCGCAGTGCCCGGGAGTTCGGCGTGGCGCATTTATTGGCAGTGAAAGAGCCGGACAGCCGCAAAGGGCCCAAGGACACGGGAGAGTTTGCGGCGGTCGGGGATTATCGGGATCTGATCGCAGGGCTTTAGACCGAGGCGCCTGCATCGCGGGCAAGCCCGCTCCCACAGGATCCATGTCGTTCGCATCATGCGTGAACGACACAAGTCCTGCAGGAGCGAGGCTTGCCCGCGAAGGCCATCACACGGATTCAAGGATTAGTCAGGAATACGCAACGATTGCCCCGGATAGATCTTGTTCACATCCTTGAGCATCGGCTTGTTGGCTTCGAAGATCTTGTTGTACAGGTTGGCATTGCCGTACACGCGCATGGAAATGGCGCTCAAGGTGTCGCCCTTCTCGACCACGACAAACTTCGCGGCCACGACCACTGGACCGGTCACGGTGATCTGGTCTTCAACACCGCTGACACCCGCCACGTTGCCCAGCGTCAGGAGAATTTTTTCCTTCTCTTCTTGCGTCTTCGCTTCGCCGCTGGCGATGACCTTATCGCCCTCGACCTTCACCTGAATCTTGGAAGTATCGATCCCCGTCAACGCACTCTGCACATGCTTGGTCAATGCCTCGCTATTGGCTTCGGCCTTGTCCGGCGTCAATGCGTCCAGGATTTTTTCACCGGCTTCTTTTAGAAAACTGAACAGGCTCATCGTTTCGCTCTCCTTGGGTTTCGGGTTCCAGACGCAAAAGCCTAGACCACGGCAGTCATTTGCCAATCCAACCCGACCAATGACGCCGCTTGCGATAGAATCGACCCCTTCCCGCACCCAGGAGCGAAGATGGACATCAAGCAGCTGAAATTCCTCATCGCTCTGGACGAAACACGCCATTTCGGCCAGGCCGCCGCACGCTGCCACATCACCCAGCCGACCCTGTCCATGCGCCTGCGCAGCCTCGAAGAAGAACTCGATCTGCCGCTGGTCAATCGCGGCCAGCGCTTCGAAGGCTTTACTGCACCTGGCGAGAGGGTGCTGGCCTGGGCGCGCACGGTTTTGGCGGCCTATGACGGCTTGTACGCCGAGGCGGCCGCCTGTCGCGGCAACCTGGTCGGCACCTTGCGCCTGGGCGTGGTGCCGCTGTCGAGCTTCGATCCCCTGCCGCTGCTGCAACGCCTGCATGCGCAACACCCGAATCTGCGTTTCGAACTATCGGCGCTGAGTTCCGAGCAGATCCTCGAACAGCTGGCGAACAATCGCCTGGACCTCGGTGTGTCCTACCTCGAACGCCTGGATGCCGAGCGCTTCGATTCCCTGGCCTTCAGTGAAACCCGCATGGGCCTGCTCTACGATCAGCGTTTCTTTACCTTCGGCGAAGCGCCGCTGAGCTGGGAATCGTTGATCGAATTGCCGCTGGGCATGCTCACCAGCGGCATGCACTTTCGCCAGTCCATCGACCACAACTTCCATAGCCGTGGCCTCAACCCGCAGCCTTTGTTGCAAACCGATGCCGTCCATCAACTGTTACAAGCTGTACACGGCGGCTTGTGCTGCGCCGTGATGCCACTGGACGGAGGCCTGGAAAAACTGACCGATCACTTGCGCCTGCAACCGATCGAAAACGCCCAGACCCTCGGCCGGCTGGGGCTGATCATGCGACGCAGCGCGCCACGCTCAGCCTTGGCGGAAGCGTGTTTCGCGATTTATCAACAATCATTGATCGGCACTTGATCGACGGCATCTATCGGTAGATCAGTAATAGCGATTAGACGTGACAAGTTGTCACGCCTAGTCTTAAAGCTGATCAATCCCTCGGTGATGCCATGAACGCCAAGCGCCCAGCCTGCGCGGCGCCTGCCCTCGAAACGCCTGCGCCCGACGCCAGTCAGACATACAGCTACTGCAACCTTGAGTACTCGGAGTCAGCCAGCACCGCGCTGGCCGAGGAAGTCGCGCTGGCGATTGCCTATAACGGCATCAGCCAGGCGGTGATGCTGGTCACGCCCACGGACCTGGAAGACTTCATCGTCGGCTTCAGCCTGGGCAGCGGCATTATCCAGGACGCCTTGGACATCTATGACCTGCAACTCAGCGGCTCGGGCTCGGCGCAATACGCGCAAGTGACGATCGCCAATCGCGCATTCTGGAACCTCAAGCAACAGCGTCGGCAACTGGCCGGCACCAGCGGTTGCGGGCTTTGCGGCGTGGAAGCGGTCGAGCAGGCATTACCCGAGCTCGAGGTATTGCCCGGCGCGCCCCTGCCACCGGCCGAATGGCTCGAGGGCCTACGCCAGCGCATCGGCGCATTCCAGCCGCTTGGCCAGCACTGCGGGGCAGTGCACGCGGCCGTGTTCATGAACGACCAAGGTCAACTGTTGCTGGGTCGCGAAGATATCGGCCGGCACAACGCCCTCGACAAATTGATCGGAGGCTTGGTCCGCCAAAACATTCCGACGGCTGGCGGGCTGGCGATTGTCACCAGTCGATGCAGCCTTGAATTGATCCAGAAAGTCTTGCGCGCCGGTATCCAGACCCTGGTCAGCCTGTCCTCGCCCACCGGGCTCGCCGTGCAATGGGCCCGTCGCCACAATCTCAATCTCATTCATCTGCCACAAAAAAATGCGCCGCGGGTCTACAGCCCAGCGTTGGAGAACCAAGCGTGAGTCAACACCGTCAAGCCGACCAGAAACCCGTCCCTCGCTACAAGCCTTACAAAGGCGCGGCCGGAGGCTGGGGCGCACTGATCAGTGTCGCCCAGGCCTGGTTGACCAGCGACAACGCGCTGAAAAACCTGCGCATGATGCTCAAGACCAACAAGAACGGCGGCTTCGACTGCCCCGGTTGCGCCTGGGGCGATTCCAAGGAAGGCGGCATGGTGATGTTCTGCGAGAACGGCGCCAAAGCGGTGAACTGGGAAGCGACCAAACGCCGCGTCGACGCCAAGTTTTTCGCCAGGCACAGCGTTACTTCGCTGCTGGAGCAAAGCGACTACTGGCTTGAGTATCAGGGTCGGCTGACCGAGCCAATGAGCTATGACGCCGAGACCGATCGCTACAAGCCGATCAGTTGGGACGCTGCCTTTGCACTGATCGCCAAACACCTGAACGGCTTGTCGAGCCCGAATCAGGCCGAGTTCTACACCTCGGGCCGGGCCAGTAACGAGGCGGCTTTTTTGTACCAGCTGTTCGTGCGCGCCTACGGCACCAACAACTTCCCCGACTGTTCGAACATGTGCCACGAGGCCAGCGGCGTGGCATTGGCACAAAGTGTCGGCGTCGGCAAAGGCACCGTGACCTTCGACGACTTCGAACACGCCGATGCGATTTTCGTCTGGGGCCAGAACCCCGGCACCAACCATCCACGGATGCTCGAACCGTTGCGTGAAGCGGTGAAACGCGGCGCCCAAGTGGTGTGCATCAACCCATTGAAAGAGCGTGGCCTGGAGCGCTTCCAGCACCCGCAACACGCGATTGAAATGCTTACCAACGGCGACAAACCGACCAACACCGCATACTTGCGCCCTGCACTGGGCGGCGACATGGCGATCATGCGTGGCATGGCGAAGTTCCTGCTGCAATGGGAGCGCGACGCCCAGAAAGCCGGCGAGCCCGCGGTGTTCGATCACGCCTTCCTCAATGAACACAGCGTCAATGTCCTGGACTACCTGGCCGCCATCGACGAAACCCCATGGCAACAGATCGTCGAGCAGTCCGGCCTGTCGCTGGTGGAAATCGAGCAAGCGGCGCGCATGTATGCCAAGGGCAAGAAGGTCATCATGTGCTGGGCCATGGGCATCACCCAGCATCGCCATTCGGTAGCGACCATCCAGGAAATCGCCAACCTGATGTTGCTGCGCGGCAACATCGGTCGGCCAGGCGCCGGCCTGTGCCCGGTGAGGGGCCACAGCAACGTGCAGGGCGACCGGACCATGGGCATCAACGAACGGCCACCCGTGGCATTCCTCGATGCCCTGGAACGTCGCTTCCAGTTCAAGGTGCCGCGCGAAAACGGCCACAACGTGGTCGAGGCCATTCATGCCATGGCTGAAGGTCGGGCCAAGGTTTTCATCGGCCTGGGCGGCAATTTCGCCCAAGCCACCCCGGACAGCCCGCGCACCTTTCAGGCCCTGCGCAACTGCGACCTGACCGTGCAGATCAGCACCAAGCTCAACCGCAGCCACCTGACCCACGGCAAAGACGCCCTGATCCTGCCGTGCCTGGGCCGCACCGACATCGACATCCAGACCGAAGGCGCGCAAGCGGTGACCGTTGAAGACTCGTTCAGCATGGTCCACGCCTCCAATGGCCAGTTACAGCCGCAGTCGAACCAGATGCGCTCGGAACCGGCGATCCTGGCGGGTATCGCCGCAGCGACCCTGGGCAGCCATCCGGTGGACTGGAACTGGCTGGTGGCCGACTATGGCCGCATCCGCGACCTGATTGCCGATACCATTCCAGGCTTCAAGGACTTCAACGAGAGGGTCAAGCACCCAGGCGGCTTCTACCTGGGCAACAGCGCCGGTGCGCGCAAGTGGAACACCGCCTCCGGCCGCGCCAATTTCCGCGCTAACGCGCTGCCCAAGGACCTGGTCCACGAACGCACTCGCGCAACCGGTGTGTTGCCCGACCTGATCATGCAATCGATGCGCTCCCACGATCAGTACAACACCACGATCTATGGCCTTGATGACCGTTATCGCGGAGTGAAGGGGCAGCGTGACGTGCTGTTCGTCAACGAAGCAGACATCATTCGCCTGGGCTTCAAGCCGGGACAGAAGGCTGACATCGTGTCGATATGGGATGACGGACTTGTGCGTCGGGTGAAAGGCTTCACATTGCTGGCGTTTGATATTCCGGCGGGGCAAGCGGCAGCGTACTATCCGGAAGTGAATCCGCTGGTGCCACTGGAAAGCACCGGGGATGGCAGCCATACGCCAACGTCGAAGTTCGTGGCGATCCGGTTGGAAGCGGCGAGTGAGACAGGGTTGATTATGGCGAAGTCTGCTTAAAGCAAAATTAAAAGATCGCAGCCTTCGGCAGCGCCTACAACACCCACAAAAAAGGCCGTTTTCTCATGAAAACGGCCTATCCGAAGTAGTAAAAGACCGGCGAAAAACCATTAAGTTCCGCCCATAAAACAGTAACTTATAGAAATGTGCTGAAGTCGTGTTACTCGTCGGATTTCGATTGTCACACCCAGTACACAGCCTCAGGATCGCGTCGTCATCCCCTTGAGGTTCCTCCATGAAGTTCTCCTCGATTCTCTTGTTGTCCCTTGGCCTGGTCAGTGGCATGGCCTCCGCTGGCGGCACCACCGAAGCAGGTGTGGGCGGCGCATTGGGCGGGGTTCTGGGCTCGGTCGTCGGCCAGTCGCTTGGCGGCAGTACAGGTTCCACCATCGGCGCGGCCCTGGGCGGCGCGGGTGGTAGCGCAGTCGGCGCAGACAAACGCAGCCGTGGCGAAGCAGCCATTGGTGGTGCGTTGGGCGCAGCAGGCGGTAACGTGGTCGGCCGCAGCATGGGCGGCACCACTGGCAGCCTGATCGGCTCCGCGGCAGGTGGCGGTGCCGGTGGCGCGCTGGGTAACTACATGGGCAACAAAGCTGATGATGACGATGATGATGATGATCACCGTCGTTCCTATCGTGACAACGACCGTCGTTACTACCGTGACGGCCACCCGGGGCGCGGTCATGCCTATGGCCACCGTAAGCATCGCCATCATCGTCACTGATACCGGCAAGGTTTAAGTGACAGATAAAAATCGCAGCCCGAGGGCTGCGATTTTTTTGCCTGCTTCAAACCAGCAGTTGCTCCATCGCACTGCGCAAACCGGCTGGAATCGCCACTGGCTGATTCGACGCCCGGTCGACAAACACATGCACAAAGCGTCCGGCGGCACACGCCTCATCTTCCCCGACCTTGAACACCGCCAGTTCATACTGCACCGAGCTGTTGCCAAGCTTCCCCACTCGCAAGCCGATCTCGATCCGATCCGGGAACGCGATGGAAGCAAAGTAATCGCAGGCCGAACTCACCACGAAACCCACCACCTCACCATCGTGGATGTCCAAGCCACCGACTTCGATCAGGTAGGTGTTCACCGCTGTGTCGAAGAAGCTGTAATAGGTGACGTTGTTGACGTGGCCGTAGGCATCGTTGTCGTGCCAGCGAGTGGTGATGGGTTGGAAGTGCGGGAATTCGGAGCGTTGGGGCATCAGCGTTGGTTCCTGAGTTTGCTCGCCATCTGAGGCGACACCGGGTTATCGTTCTTCGCGGGCAAGCCTCGCTCCTACAGATGATCGCATTTCCTGTAGGAGCGAGGCTTGCCCGCGAAGGCGCCATGTCAGGCGCCACATCACTCAGCTGTCAGCAAACCCCTTGCCCACCGCCGCCAAATCCCCAATCAATCGCGCCGGGCTCCAGTGATCACCCTGGCGAGTCTCCAGCGCCAGCAGGCGTTGATGGATATCCGCCAACCCCTGCTGGTCCGCCCAGGCCATCGGCCCGCCCTTGTCCGCCGGGAACCCGTAGCCGTTGAGGTACACCAGGTCGATGTCGTGGGCCGATCCGGCGATCCCTTCCTGAAGAATCTTCGCGCCCTCGTTGACCAGTGCCAGCAGGCAGCGCTCCAGAATCTCCTCCGGGCTAATCTCGCGGCGATGAAAGCCCAATCCCTCGCTGACTTCCAGCACCAGCGCATCCACCTGCGGGTCGTGCTCTGCCTGGCGACTGCCCGGCTCATAGTGGTAGTAACCGTCGCCGCTCTTCTGACCGAAACGGCCCTGTTCACACAGACGGTTATCCACCTGCACCTCTGGCGCATCCTGCCCCACCCCGGACAGTTGTCGAGCACGCCATTGCAGATCGACGCCAACCACATCGAACATACGGAATGGCCCCATGGCGAAGCCGAAGCCCTGCAGCGCCGCATCCACCTGATAGGGATAAGCGCCCTCCAGCAGCATCTTGCGGGCTTCCAGCACGTAAGTATTGAGCATGCGATTGCCGATGAAGCCGTCGCAATTGCCCGACACCACGCTGACCTTTCCCATACGCTTACCCAGCGCCAATGCAGCATCGATGACCGCTGGTGCGGTCTTGGCACCCCGGACGATTTCCAGCAGTTTCATGATGTGCGCCGGGCTGAAGAAGTGCAGGCCCAAGACCTGTTGTGGACGGCCAGTCACGGCGGCGATGGCGTCGATGTCCAGTGCCGAGGTGTTACTGGCCATAATGGCTTCAGGCTTGAGCAAGCCGTCCAGTTCGCGGAAAATGGCCTGCTTGAGTTCGAGGTTCTCATAGACGGCTTCGATAACCAGATCGACATTGGCAATAGCCGCATAATCGGCGGCTGCCGTGACCCGCGCGATGCGGGCGTCGGCCTCGACCTGGTCGATGCGTTCCTGCCGAACACTGTGGGCATAGGTGTCCGCCACGGTGACCAGTGCCTGTTCAAGCATCTGCGGATTGTTATCGACCCATTGCACCGCCACCCCGGCGTTGGCCAGGCACATGACGATACCTCGACCCATGGTGCCCGCGCCGATGACGGCTGCGCGCTGAATATTGAACGGTGTCTGGCTCATGATTGTTCTCTTGTTGGCGATCCGAAGACAGCCATCACCATAGTCAGCCGCCACGCCTTTTTGAAATTTATTCCTGTGATGAGCAACATTCAGCGGATGGATGCGCTCCGCCAGACGCCGATCAGAGGTGTGCCTGCGCCCACCCACGAACCTCGGCATACGGATAATCTTCCAATGCCGCAAACCCAGAAATCGTCCGTACCTTGAGCCTGGTAAACAGCGGCACACTGATTCCGCACAGAAACCGCGTCACGCGCTCGGCCGACGGCACCTCCCCAGTGTGTTGTTGATGCCTGTGGATAAAACCGCTACACAACGCATCGAAATTTTTATCCACAAGCGCCGGTAACACCGGTGGTGCAGGCAACCGCGCCACCTGCCCGTGGCAAACTGAGCAATGCCCGCACTGGCGAGGCACATTTTCGTCGCCGAAATACTCGGCCAGGCGATAGCCGAGGCAGCGATCAGTGGCAAACAGATCCAGCATGGCGTGAATCCGCGCAACCTCGGTCTGTTCATGCCGAGTGAAGCCGGCGTGCAGCTCTTCACTCAACGCGGCACTGTCGAAACCGCTTTGCAGCAGGCTGTACACCTCGGTCATCTGCTTGCTTTCAAGCTCGACCCAGCCCTTTTCCTGGAAATAGTCCAGCGCCTTGACCACCCGACTGCGCTCGGCCCGATGCTGTTCATACAGCGCATCGAAATTCACCGTGGCCCAGGTACGTGCGCGGCTGGACGTCTGGATGATCGCCGCGACGAAATCCCTGCGCTCGCCCTCGAAGCGGGCCAACAACGCCTCGGGCTCCAGCAGATACTTGAACCGGTATTCGGCGTAGTAGGCATAGCGCGGAGCGATCAAGCCACGAAGCTCCAGCTGAACCAGCAAGGTCTTGAGCGGCAGCTGTCGGATGTTGCTTTGGTCCGCCAGAGGCCCCAGCAGAAACTCCCATTGCCCCTCGGGTGCGGCGGCCTGCATCTCGTCGAGCACGTAGCGGATACCGTCCCGTTCAGGCGTGTCGCCGTAAACGAAGTTTTCCAGCACGTTGAGGCTGTCGCGATTGGCCAGCACCAGGCAGTCCGATGGCTGCCCGTCACGCCCGGCACGGCCGATTTCCTGGCTGTAGTTTTCGATGGATTTGGGCAGGTCGAAATGCACCACGTTACGGATGTCGCTCTTGTCGATGCCCATGCCGAAGGCGATGGTGGCAACGATGCAATTGGACTGCCCGCCCATGAAACGCTTCTGGATGCCTTCGCGCTGCTCGTGGGGCAAACCGGCGTGATAAGCCTCGGCCTGAATGCCATTGCGCTGCAGATGCTCGGCAATGTGCTCGGCGGTTTTCTGCAGGGTGACGTAGACAATGCTCGGCTGGCCGGGTCGCTGACTCATCCATTCCACCAGGCGTCGACGCTTGTTCTGGCCTCGAACCGGCTCCACCCACAGATTGAGGTTTGGCCGATAGAAACCGGTGGTCACCACGTCGTCAGGTTCGATGGCGAACTTCGCCTGCATGTCGACGATCACTTTCGGGGTGGCGGTGGCGGTCAGCAATAACGCCTGGGGGATGTTGAACTGACGCTGATAGTCTGGAAGCTTGAGGTAGTCCGGGCGAAAGTTATGCCCCCATTCCGAAATGCAATGCGCCTCGTCCACCACCAGCAGCGAGATGGGCACCTGCTGCAGGAAATTACGAAAACGCTCGTTCTTCAGGCGCTCCACGGAAACCATCAGGATTTTCAGTTCGCCGGACTTGGCCCGGGCCATGACATCGCTGGCGTCATCGCGGCTCTGGGCCGAATCGATACTGCCCGCGGCAATGCCGTGTCGCTCCAGGAACGCCAACTGATCCTGCATCAACGCAAGCAATGGCGAGACCACCAGCGTCAGGTGCGGTAACAATACGGCGGACAGCTGATAACAAAGGGACTTGCCGGAACCGGTGGGGAAAATAGCTGCCGCCGAGCGCCCCGCCAGCACCGCGCTGACCACCGCTTCCTGTCCGGGCCGAAACTGTGGATAACCGAAAACCTGTTCCAGGGTGTTGTGCATAAGCTGTCACTCCGTTGACTGCTGCGATGAGCAAAGCCTAGCCGGCGATCGCAGCGAGTCGAGAAAAGGTCGGGGGCAAAAACGATACGGGATGATACAGCGTGTTGATGTCGATAAATCCTACAGCTTCTGATGCCCTGCCTACCGAGACTTGCCAAACAACACCTGACAATCCCGTAGGCCTTTTTACCTCTAACCGTTTCGCGCACAAAAATCAGCGTCAACGCGTAGTCCGGTCCTCAAAAAGCGATAAATACCCTACAAAACCTGTCCATCAAAGCCGTCTTGTCGCCTGGCCACGCACCCTTCTATAGTTTTCGGCGCGGCTGAAAAAGTGTCTCGGCCTGCCGGACACACTTGCCGATTTCGCACAGGAACCACCTCGATGAACAACGCCGATCCGCTGAGCGACCGCTATCACCGCCTCAAGTCCAGTAACAGCGAAACCCCAGTGCTGGTGATCGACACCGAGGCCGACCCCCTGGAAATCCTCGACGCCGCCCGCCAACGCATCCGCGCCGCCAGCGGCCTGCTGGAAACCTTGTACTGCCTGTGCTTCAAACAGGCCGACACCAGCGACATCCCCAACATCGTCAACGCGCTGTACCTGCTGACCCAGGATGGCAACGACCTACTCGATATCGCCCGGCAACGGTTGACGAAACTCACCAGCTGAAGAACACCACAATCCCGTGTAGGAGCGAGCCTGATTGCGATGAACGATAACGCGCGCACTGTGGACAAGTCCGTCAGCAATGCCCTATCAAAGCTTCGGCACGGTCCTACAAAAGAAGAGCCCTTGTCTCATATCGCTGCTGGGTGACTGACATCTATAGTCCGGATTGTCGCTGCCAAATCAGCGGCTCGGGTTTGGTCACCCGAATTAGATCTACGCACACACCCGTTGTATGCTGCCGACGCTTTTTAGTGTCAGCACACTTTATGGCGGCTGTGTTTGGGACTTCTTCGGACGTACCGGGTAAGCGTGTGATCTCACCGGTTGACCAACCTGAACACAGCCGCCTCCCATCGCTTGGTCACGATGACGGTGGCTTCTTCTGACACTTTAGAGATTGCACATCATGAACAAATGGAACCCGTTCACCAACGAACGCTACCTCCCGCTTCACACCAACCTCACCGACACCATACCGCTAGTCATCGATACAGAAGCCAACCCCCAAGACATCCTCGACGCCGCCCTCCAGCGCATTAGAGCTTCCAGCGAGCTCCTCCAAACCCTGCACTGCCAAAGCTTCCATGACGGCGACATCGAAGACATCCCCCACATCACCCACGCTCTCTACCTGCTGACCCAGGACGGCTGCGACCTGCTCAAAGTCGCCCAGCAACGCATGCTCAACTGGAAAGCACCGATCTAACGTTTACTTCAGATCGCTCCCACGCACTGCGCAGGAGCGATCAAGTAGCAATATTTGCTCCGATGGGAAACAAAGTCATCGAACGCTGGAGATAGCCATGAGCAGATTTTTTGATGAGCTAATGGAAAGCGTACAACTGATGAACGGGATTCTGCGGGATGAACGTCGGTACCCATCCTTCCCCTCTAGTCCAACGACCAATAAAATCTGTCCAAGCCCACCCGGACACCTCGTAATGAACCTCGCCCCCAACCTCCCCGACGACCCCACCCTCTACCTGCTCATCCAGCTACTACACGAAGAACTCGGCCTCCCCGAACGCAAAACCATCAGCCTCAACACCTCGATCAATTTCGACCTGAACTGCAACGGTGTCGATGCACAACATTTGATCGAAACCCTGGAAGAGCACTTCGCCATCGATTTCGTGGATTACGACAGTTATCGCTATTTCCACCCTGAAGGCTACGATGTATTTCTCAAACGCAAAGCCAAGGGTCGCGGCGTCAAGGAACCATTGACCATCGGCATGCTCTACCGAGCAATCAAGGCTCAACGCTGGGACACCCGGGAGCTCGAAGGCCTGTAGCGCGTCCGCGGCGCATAACAATAAGGAAATTGCGTGGACGTATTGATGGGCTTGTTGGCCGCCTTGCTGTGGGGTGGTACGGATTTTCTGGTGGGTTTGAACGCCCGTGCGGTTGGCGTCAAGCGTGCCGTGTATTTCGGTCAGGCGCTGGGCTTTACCATCATGAGCCTGCTGTTGATCGCCTCCCCGGTGTTCATTCTCAAATCCATGGCCGCACCGCTTGATGTCTGGTTGATCGGTGTCGCTGCCGCTGTGCTGACCGTGTCTGGTGCGCTGGCCTTGTCCAAGGCCTTCGCCCTGGGTAAAGCCTCCATTGTGGCGCCGCTGGTGACCTCCTACGGCGTAGTGACCACATTGTTGTCCTGGGCTGGCGGTGAGCAGATCAGCCTGCTGCAGTTGCTGTGCATCGCGCTCTGCGTCATAGGCGTGGTCCTCTCCAGCATTCATTCCGACCCAAAGGTGCCACACACTACACAGGCAAGCAGCTCCATTGCCTATGCGCTGCTGGCGGCGGTGTTCTACGGCACCAGTTTCTGGTTGCAAGGTCGCTTCGTGCTGCCTGTGCTGGGGCCGGTGACGATGCTCTGGCTCGCATATCTTGTCGGGCTGATCGTGCTGGTGGGCATCGTGCTCAGGATCGACGACGGCCTGAAACTCCCGCCGCTAAAAAATTGCCTGACACTGACCGGTGCCAGCCTGATGAATCTCGGCGGCTTTTCATCCTTTGCCTGGGGTGCGGTGGCGGGATCGGTTTCGGTGGTGACGGTGATCAGTACATTGTCAGGCGGGATTGCGGCGATTCTGGGGTATGTGTTTTTCAAGGAGCGCCTAGGTAAGGTGCAGGTGGCAGGGGTTGTGTTGGTGTTGGTCGGGGCGTTTGTCCTGCATCTGAAAACCTGAAGCGCCGCGCACAAAAAAGCCGCCTCGAAGGGCGGCTTTTTCATGGCTTCAAACCAACACTTACAGCTTTGGACCCGCCGCCTTGATCGCGTCGCTCACTTCGAACTTCTTGAAGTTCTCGATGAACAGGCCGGCCAGTGCTTTGGCGGCTTCGTCGTAGGCGGCTTTGTCGGCCCAGGTGTTGCGTGGGTTCAGCAGGCCAGTCTCAACGCCCGGTACGGCCAGTGGCACGTCGAGGTTGATGGTGTCCAGGTGCTCGGTTGCGGTACCGATCAGCGCGCCGCTCTGGATCGCTGCGATCACCGCGCGGGTGGTCGGGATGTTGAAGCGTTTGCCGACGCCGTAGCCACCGCCGGTCCAGCCGGTGTTGACCAGGTAAACCTTGGAGCCGAAGCCACGGATGCGCTTGATCAGCAGCTCTGCGTATTCGCCAGCCGGACGCGGGAAGAACGGTGCGCCGAAGCAGGTGGAGAAGGTCGACTTGATGCCGCTGCCCGAACCCATTTCGGTCGAGCCCACCAAAGCGGTGTAGCCGGACAGGAAGTGGTAGGCCGCTTGTTCTTCGTTGAGGATCGACACTGGCGGCAGTACGCCGGTCAGGTCGCAGGTCAGGAAGATCACAGCGTTCGGCTCGCCACCGAGGTTCTTCTCGGAACGCTTGGCAACGTGCTCCAGCGGGTAGGCGGCGCGGCTGTTCTGGGTCAGGCTGACATCGGCGTAATCGGCGTGCTTGGCGTCGTCGATAACGACGTTTTCCAGGACCGCGCCGTGCTTGATGGCTTTCCAGATGACCGGCTCGTTCTTCTCGGACAGGTCGATGCACTTGGCATAGCAACCGCCTTCGATGTTGAACACGACGCCCTCGCCCCAGCCGTGTTCGTCGTCACCGATCAGGTAACGGCTTTCGTCGGCGGACAGGGTGGTCTTGCCAGTGCCGGACAGACCGAAGAACAGGGTCACGTCGCCTTCTTCGCCGATGTTGGCAGCGCAGTGCATTGGCAGTACGTCGGCAGCCGGCAGCAGGAAGTTCTGCACCGAGAACATGGCTTTCTTCATTTCGCCGGCGTAACGCATGCCCGCGATCAACACTTTCTTCTGCGCGAAGTTGATGATCACGCAACCGTCGGAGTTGGTGCCGTCGCGCTCTGGAACACACTCGAAGTTGGCAACGTTGAGTACTTGCCATTCGTCACGGCCAGCCGGGTTGTACTGGGCCGGGTTGATGAACAGGCAACGGCCGAACAGGTTCTGCCAGGCAGTCTGGGTGGTCATCTTCACGGCCAGGTAGTGCTCGGAAGCGGCACCTACATGCACGTGGGAAACGAAGTGCTCTTGCGCGTTATTGAACGCCTCGACGCGGTCCCACAGGGCATCGAACTTGTCGGCCGGGAACTTGCGGTTGATCGGGCCCCAGGCGATGGCGCCTGTGGTGGTCGGCTCATCAACGATGAAACGATCGACTGGCGAACGGCCGGTACGGTGACCGGTACGAACAACCAGTGCGCCGGTATCGGCAAGCTCGCCTTCACCGCGGTTGAGGGCTTCTTTAACCAGATCATCAACACTCAGATCGGTGTACACGGCGTTATTGGCTTGCGTCATGAGGTTCCCCGTCGGCCAGTGGCCGAGTGCTCCAAACGTTTTGTAGTAGAAAGTCGTGCACTACTACCGCGAAAAAAGTGGGCCGGATTATGCCAGAAAAGCCCAAAAAGAGTAGGGCCCTCCCGTCGTAACGGCGCTATTGCGGTACTTTCCAGTGAATTTACCTGCGCTGAACCGTTTTAGTGCCGGGTATCTGACGGCGTCTCGACACCCGCTCCGGCGAACAATTGGGTGACATCGGCGGCGTCGAACAGGTACTGCTGATTACAGAACTGGCAATCGATCTCGATGTTACCACCGTGTTCGAGTACCAGATTTTGCGCATCTTCCATACCCAGACTGACCAGCGCATTGGCTGAACGTTCACGCGAGCAGCTGCAACGGAAGCGCAGTCTCTGCACATCGAACAGACGAACCTGTTCTTCGTGATAGAGACGATGGAGCACGGTTTCGTTGTCCAGGCCCAGCAGCTCATCAGCCGTCAGGGTGGTAGCCAGCGCAGTGAGGTGTTGCCAGCTGGCGGCGCGTTCTTCTTCGTCTTTCAGGCGATCGGCGGGCAACTGCTGCAGCAACAGGCCACGGGCACGGCGACCGTCGGCGCAGAGTTTGATGCGGGTACCGATCTGCTGAGACATGACGAAGTAATTGGTGAAGCAATCGGACAAGGTTTCGCCGTCCAGATCGACGACACCCTGGTAGCGCTGGCCCTGCTTGGGGTCGATAGTCAATGTCAGCGAGCCATCGGGCATCAGGTCGGCCAGGGTGGCATCGGGGGCGATCCGGTCAGCCTCGTAACGGGCCAGGCCACGGATGTCGCGCTCGCTGGAGCACTCGATCATCAGCAACGGAATAGGGCCTTCGGAGCGGGCCTGGAGGATCAGCAGGCCATCGAACTTCAAGGTGCCGACCAGCAACGCCGCAGCCGCCATCAGTTCGCCGAGCAGTTGCGCAACCGGCTCCGGATAGGCGTGTTTGGCCAGGACTTCAGCGTAGCTGAGTTCCAGCGAAACCATCTCGCCACGGGTGTCGCTGTCATCGAAGATGAAGCGTTGGGTGAAGTCGTTATCCGGTAAGTCGGTCATATGTCTGGTATCTGAATTGGTGACAAAAAGTGGTTACAGAACGAGGTTACGCCTTGGCTATAGCGTATGGCTGCCGGGTTGCGGCCTGAAGACCGGTGGCTGTGCGCGCTTTACGACGAATGGCACATGCACGGCAGACTAATTACCTCATATGGCTACGCACAGGCGCAATTGCAAGTCCTGGCCTGATTGGCGCGATCGGTGGCCCGGCCAATTATTCGTTGCTGCTGCCACGAAACTTGAACAGATCCCGCCGCTGTTTCTTGCTCGGTTTGCCATCGGTGCTCACGCCCAAGGCACCGGCCTTGCGCTCGGCCGCGGCATTTTCGCGCTTGGCGATGCTGGCTTCGGTTTCGGCATACAGCATCTGTGCTTCGGGAGCGCCACGGCGCACGATCGACAGCGCCTGGACCACCACCGTGCGCTCCTCGAAACCGGTGCGAATCACGAATTCATCGCCAATGCGCGGCTCCTTTCCGGGTTTGCAGCGTTCACCCCGGCAGTGAACCTTGCCGCTTTCGATCGCCGCCTTGGCCAAGGCACGGGTTTTGTAGAAACGCGCCGCCCACAACCATTTATCCAGCCGGACTTTGTCATCCTCGTCGTTTTTTTGTGCCATGGGATTTCCTCGTTCTGAAATATTGATGAACTGTACTACCGTTTCTCTCGTACCAAGAATTACGCCGTCTCGGATTACAATGCAGACATTCCAGAACCTGGAAATCCGGGCCGTAGATATCTGTCGCCTTTTAACCATTATTCTGCGTGAATACCGCGAATTCGGCCGCTTGCGGCCAGAGCGGTTTCTACCGGTTGAGCAACTTTGAAGACATTTGACCATTTGACCGTTGTCGGTCTGCGCGAGTGGGTGGCGCTCCCGGATTTGGGAGTCGCGGGCCTTCGGGCAAAAATCGACACCGGTGCCAGCACCTCCAGCCTGCATGCCACCGACATCGAGACCTTCGACCGCGACGGTGAGCAGTGGGTGCGCTTTACCGCGCACCTGGGCACGGTGGTGCAGCTGCGTCACCGCCGCTGCGAAGCACCCCTGGTGACGAGAAAAACCATTAAGAGCTCCAACGGTCATGCGCAGGTGCGATACGTGATCAGCACCACCCTGGCCCTCGGCGATCGGGTGTGGCGGGTCGAGTTCACACTCGCCTGCCGCAAATCCATGCGTTATCGACTGCTACTCGGTTCCAAAGCCCTGATTGATGGCCAGTTGGTCGTCAATCCAGGTATCAAATATGTACAAGACAAGCCGGTGTTCCCGGTATCTACCTCCTCCACAGGTGTTGCATGAAGATCGCTGTGCTGTCGCGTAACCCGCGTCTGTATTCCACCCGCCGCCTGGTCGAAGCCGGTACCGAACGCGGCCATGAAATGGTGGTGGTCGATACCCTGCGCGCCTACATGAACATTGCCAGTCACAAGCCGCAGATCCACTACCGCGGCAAGCCACTGGAAGGCTTCGACGCGGTGATCCCGCGAATCGGTGCTTCGGTCACTTTTTATGGCTGCGCGGTGTTGCGCCAGTTCGAAATGATGGGGGTTTTTCCGCTCAACGAATCGGTGGCCATTGCTCGCTCGCGGGACAAACTGCGCTCTCTGCAATTGCTCTCACGTCGGGGCATCGGTTTGCCGGTCACAGGCTTTGCACACTCGCCGGACGATATTCCCGACCTGATCGAAATGGTCAACGGTGCCCCCCTGGTGATCAAGGTGCTGGAAGGCACCCAGGGTATCGGCGTGGTGCTGTGCGAAACCGCCACGGCGGCGGAGTCGGTGATCGAGGCATTCATGGGCCTCAAGCAGAACATCATGGTTCAGGAGTACATCAAGGAGGCTGGCGGCGCAGACATTCGCTGCTTCGTGGTGGGTGACAAAGTCATTGCCGCCATGAAGCGCCAGGCCAAACCCGGGGAGTTTCGCTCCAACCTGCATCGCGGTGGCAGCGCCAGCCTGATCAAGATCACCCCGGAAGAACGCATGACGGCATTGCGCGCGGCGAAGGTCATGGGGTTGGCCGTGGCAGGGGTGGATATCCTGCGTTCCAATCACGGGCCACTGGTAATGGAGGTGAACTCGTCGCCAGGCCTGGAAGGGATCGAGACCACTACCAGCAAGAACGTGGCGGGGATCATCATCGAGCACCTGGAGAAGAATGGCGGGCCGAACATGACGCGGACCAAAGGGAAGGGTTAAACCCGAATCTTGTGGTGGCAAGGAAGCCGCCTTCGCGGGCAAGCCCGCTCCCACAGGGACCTCCAGTGAATACGGATTTTGGATACACCCCAGATCACTGTGGGAGCGGGCTTGCCCGCGAAGGGGCCATCAGCCCCAGCGAAGCTACCGGTTCCTACACCGCATCCCGCGGCAACATCAGCCCCAATGGCAAGCGTACCCGCGCTTCCAGCCCACCACCAGAACGGTTGCGCAACTCAACATTGCCGCCATGCATCGAAGCAATCCGCTTAACGATCGCCAAACCCAACCCCGTGCCCTTGCCCCCCCGGGCGCGGTCGCCTCGGGTGAACGGGTTGAAAATCGCTTCCAGCTCCGAGGGATCTATCCCGGCACCACGGTCCATGACACTCAGGACGACATAAGGCGCACTGGTATCCCCAGACACATACGCCGCCACTTCAACCCCGCTGCCCGCGTGATTCAACGCGTTGCCAATCAGATTGTTCAACAGCCGTTTCATCGACACCCGTCGCAACGGGAACGGTTGAATGGGCTCGAGACGCAAGCGCACCTTTTCTTCGTTCTGGTTGTACGGCGCGGCGACTTCACGGACGAGATCGCTCAGGTCCACCTCCTCCACCGACTCGTCACGCCCATCGCGAATGAACGCCAGGAACTGATCGAGAATGGCGTCCATGTCCTCGATATCGCGCACCATGGCGTCCGTCAGGTCGTTATGGTCGCCCATCAGTTCCAGCGACAGGCGCAACCGGGTCAACGGCGTGCGCAGGTCATGGGAAACCCCGGCCAGCATCAGCTCGCGTTCGCGGCCGGCCTGCTCGACGTCTTCGGCCATCTGGTTGAAGGCGCGATAGACCTCGGTCATTTCACTCGGTGTATCACTGATCGGCAAGCGCACGCTGCGCCCCTGGCCGAGTTGCCGCGCGGCATACACCAGGCGCTTGAGGGGTTGGTTGAGCTGGCTGACGAAGATCCACGCCGAGGCGGTGGACAGCAGGCCGATGGCGAGAAACCAGCCGAGCACATTCCAGATTTTCTGGCCACGCAACGGGTGCGGATACAGTGGCACTTTCAGCCAGCCATCGCCCAGGCTGGGTGCCCTGACCCACAGCGCCGGTGGCGAGTGCATGCGCAAGCGCACCTCGGTATCGGCCCCCAGTTCGGCTTGCATTTGCCGCTGATAAATCTCGCTGTAGGGCCAGTGTTGTTCGCCCTCAGGCACACCGGCGCCCACCACCCGGATCAGGGTCGCGGCTTCGGCGATCTTTTCGCGATTGTTTTCATCGGCCGCCCAGTAGGCGCGCAGCGTCAGGGCGACGCCATGGCTGTATTGGCGGTCCACCAGCACGTCTTCGTTCATCAGCAGATAAACCAGGGTCAGCGCCTTGGAAAACAGGACAACGATCAGCACCAGCCAAAGGGTGCGGGAGAAGAAACTCTGGGGGAACCAAACCGGGGTTTTCATGGGTAACCGTTAAACACGTGCAGGAGCGAGCGATGCTCGCACATTGCCGGCCGCGAGTCTGCGGGCAAGGCCATCTGGCCCTTTACCCGCGCAAACCCGCGCCTACAAATCGCCGTTCACTTGGTGGCGGCGCCATCCGGAACAAATACGTAGCCCACACCCCAGACTGTCTGGATGTAACGCGGCTTGGACGGATCGGGTTCGATCATCCGGCGCAGACGGGAAATCTGCACGTCGATGGAGCGCTCCAGGGCATCCCACTCACGACCACGGGCCAAGTTCATCAGTTTGTCCCGGGTCAGTGGCTGACGGGCGTTCATCACCAACGCCTTGAGCACCGCGAATTCGCCGGTGGTGAGCATGTGCACTTCTTCACCACGCTTGAGTTCGCGGGTGGCCAGGGACAGCTCATAGTCACCGAAGGTCACGCTTTCGTCTTCGCTGCCTGGTGCGCCAGGCACTGGAGCCGACTGACGACGCAGCACGGCTTTTACGCGGGCCATCAGCTCGTCCGGGTTGAACGGCTTGGCCAGGTAATCGTCGGCGCCCAGTTCAAGGCCCTTGATCCGGCTCAGCTCATCGCCCTTGGCGGTCAGCATGATGATTGGAATCTGGTTGTTTGCGCCACGCAGGCGGCGACAGGCGGTCAGGCCGTCTTCGCCAGGCAGCATCAGGTCGAGAACGACCAGGTTGAACACCTCACGCGCCAGCAGGCGGTCCATTTGTTCAGTGTTCGGTACGGCGCGGGCGCGGTAGCCCTTGCTGACGAAAAAACGCTCCAGCAGGCTGCTGAGGCCCGGATCGTCGTCAACAATAAGAATTTTTTCGCCTTCAGCATTGTTTGCAGTGCTGCTCATTGGATGCTCCTTTGATCTCGGCGCGCATTATGGCGTAGCTGCCGTTATACGTACCGTGTGCATTGTTAGCAGATTTTTCCTTCACCGCCAGGAATCCGGGGATTATGCCTACAACCTGCGATACCCCCCGAAGGAGGCAACGCTGGTTATAATGCGCGGCCTTTTGTGTCAGGCAACGTCTGATCGTTACGCCGGCAAGCCGCTTTTTATTTTCATGGCGCCGGCAGTAATTGTTCGATTTCACGGGTCAACGGGATACCTTTGATCCAGGTAGCGGCGCAGGCCAGGCCGCTCAACCAGACTCGCCAAGGCCTCATCGTTGCGCCTGCGAGCCTGCTTTCACAATTTGTCAGGTGGTTTTATGGACAGCATCAACAGCCGCATCGCCGAGGAACTCGGTGTACGCCCACAACAGGTCGAAGCGGCCGTCGCGCTACTCGATGAAGGTTCTACCGTTCCCTTCATCGCCCGTTACCGGAAAGAAGTGACCGGCAGCCTCGATGATACCCAACTGCGTCATCTGGAAGAGCGTCTGCGCTACCTGCGAGAACTCGACGAACGGCGCATCAGCATCCTTGCCAGCATTACAGAGCAAGGCAAGCTGACCCCGCAGCTGGAACGCGACATCAAGCTCGCCGACACCAAGACCCGCCTCGAAGACTTGTACCTGCCGTACAAGCAGAAGCGCCGCACCAAGGGCCAGATCGCGCTGGAAGCCGGCCTCGGCGAGTTGGCTGACGGTCTGTTCAACGACCCGACCCTGAGCCCGGAAACCGAAGCCGCCCGCTTCATCGACGCCGAAAAAGGCGTGGCCGATGTGAAGGCCGCCCTCGAAGGCGCCAAGTACATTCTCATGGAGCGCTTCGCCGAAGACGCCGGCCTCCTGGACAAGCTGCGCAATTACCTGAAACAGGAAGCCACCCTCAGTGCCCGCGTGATTGCCGGCAAGGAAGAGGAAGGCGCCAAGTTCCGCGACTACTTCGAACACGACGAACCACTCAAAAGCATGCCGTCGCACCGCGCACTGGCGATTTTCCGTGGCCGCAACGAAGGCATCCTCAGCTCCGCACTGAAAGTTGGCGATGAACTGCCGGGCACCATGCACCCGTGCGAGGGCATGATCGGCCAGCAGTTCGGCATCCAGAACCAGAACCGCGCCGCCGATAAATGGCTGGGCGAAGTGGTGCGCTGGACCTGGAAGGTCAAGCTCTACACCCATCTGGAAACCGACCTGCTGGGCGAGCTGCGCGACGGTGCGGAAACCGAGGCGATCAACGTGTTCGCCCACAACCTGCACGACCTGCTGTTGTCGGCCCCGGCCGGCCCGCGCGCCACGTTGGGTCTCGACCCAGGCCTGCGCACCGGCTGCAAGGTGGCGGTGGTTGATTCCACGGGCAAGCTGCTGGATCACGCCACGGTTTACCCGCACGTACCGCACAACAAGTGGGACCAGACCATCGCCGTGCTCGCCGCCCTGTGCGCCAAGCACTCGGTGGACCTGATCGCCATCGGCAACGGTACCGCCAGCCGCGAGACCGACAAGCTCGCCGCCGAGCTGATCAAAAAATATCCAGCGATGAAGATGACCAAAGTCATGGTCTCCGAGGCTGGTGCATCGGTTTACTCGGCGTCGGAACTGGCCTCCAAGGAGTTCCCGGACCTCGACGTGTCGATCCGTGGTGCCGTGTCGATTGCTCGTCGGCTGCAGGATCCGCTGGCTGAGCTGGTGAAGATCGATCCGAAATCCATCGGCGTCGGCCAGTACCAGCACGACGTGTCGCAACTGAAACTGGCCCGTGGCCTGGATGCAGTGGTCGAGGACTGCGTGAACGCCGTTGGCGTCGACGTGAACACCGCTTCCGTGGCGCTGCTGGCACGGATTTCCGGCCTCAACGCAACCCTGGCGCAGAACATCGTCAGCCACCGCGACGAGCACGGTGCGTTCAAGACCCGCGCTGCGCTGAAGAAAGTCGCACGTCTAGGCGAAAAAACCTTCGAACAGGCGGCCGGATTCCTGCGCGTGATGAACGGCGACAACCCGCTGGACGCCTCTGCGGTGCACCCGGAAGCCTATCCACTCGTGCAGCGTATCGCCGCCGAGACCGATCGCGATATTCGCTCACTGATCGGCGACAGCGGTTTCCTCAAGCGCCTTGATCCGAAGAAGTTCACCGACGAAACCTTTGGTCTGCCAACGGTCACCGACATCCTTCAGGAACTGGATAAGCCCGGCCGCGACCCGCGCCCCGAGTTCAAGACCGCCGAGTTCCAGGAAGGCGTCGAAGACCTCAAGGACCTGCAACTGGGCATGATCCTCGAAGGCGTGGTGACCAACGTGACCAACTTCGGTGCCTTCGTCGATATCGGCGTGCATCAGGACGGCTTGGTGCACATCTCCGCGCTTTCGGAGAAGTTCATCAAGGATCCTCGCGAAGCGGTGAAGGCCGGTGACGTGGTGAAAGTGAAGGTCATGGAAGTCGACATCCCGCGTAAACGCGTGGGCCTGTCGATGCGGATGAGCGACACCCCGGGCGAGAAAATCGACGGCGCCCGTGGTGCGCGTCCTGGCTCGGCGCCACGCCAATCCCAGAACACCGCTGCGCGCAAGGAAACCACGGCCGCCGCGCCGAGCAACAACGCCATGGCGTCGCTGTTCGCCAACGCCAAACAGCTGAAGAAGCGTTGATGGACATTCCTGCCGGGTACACCGAAAGCGCATTTTTCAAGCTGCTGGGCTGCCGTTTGCACAGCCTGGAAACCGGGGTGGCGCAAGTCGCCCTGGCGCTTGAGCCGCAACTGCGCAATCGCGCCAACAAGCTGCACGGCGGGGCCTTGTTCAGCCTGGTGGACATTGCCATGGGGCTGGCCTGTTCCAGCACCCACGGCTTTGACCAGCAGAGCGCGACCATCGAGTGCAAGATCAACTACATCCGCGCCGTCGCCGACGGCGAGGTGATGTGCACGGCGCGGGTGATCCATCCGGGCCGCCGCACGCTGGTGGTCGAGGCCGACGTGATGCAAGGCGACAAACTGGTCGCAAAAGCACAAGGCACGTTCGCTGTCCTGTAGCTAGCCGTCATCGATTTGAGGTAATTTCGGCGCTGTGACCGCAGCGCCGCGATTCCCTGTGGCGAGCAGTCCGAAAACCAGGCGAAAACGCCAGTTTTAACTTCACCCTTGTAGACCGTCTTGCCCACCCCCATATTGGGGCGACTGACGCGTGAAGGAATCCAACTTGAGCGAACTTCTCAACCGCCGCCTGGCCCTGCTCGGCGAGCGCGCTAACCTCTCTCTGCTCGAACAGTGCCTTCACGGCATCGAACGCGAATGCCTGCGCGTGACCGATGAAGGTCGCCTGGCGCAAACGCCGCACCCGGAAGAATTGGGTTCCGCGCTGACCAACGAACAGATCACCACCGACTATTCCGAGTCGCTGCTGGAGTTCATCACCCCGGCCCTGCCCGACCCGGCGGATACGCTGGCGAGCCTGGACAGCATTCACCGTTTTGCCTACAGCAAGCTCGGCACCGAGTACCTGTGGAGCCCCTCGATGCCGTGCCCGTTACCGGCCGAGGAAGATATCCCGATCGCCTACTACGGCACGTCCAATATCGGTCAGCTCAAGTATGTCTACCGCAAGGGCCTGGCGCTGCGCTACGGCAAGACCATGCAGTGCATCGCCGGCATTCACTACAACTTTTCCCTGCCGGAAAAGCTCTGGCCACTGCTCAAGCAGGCCGAAGGCTTTACCGGCACCGACCGTGACTATCAGTCGTCGGCCTATATCGCGCTGATCCGTAACTTCCGTCGTTACAGCTGGCTGTTGATGTACCTGTTTGGCGCGTCGCCGGCTCTGGACGCCGGGTTCCTGCGCGGTCGTTCGCA
Source organism: Pseudomonas sp. NPDC087336 (assembly GCF_044744285.1). Lineage (NCBI taxonomy): Bacteria > Pseudomonadati > Pseudomonadota > Gammaproteobacteria > Pseudomonadales > Pseudomonadaceae > Pseudomonas > Pseudomonas sp. NPDC087336. Next base: position 82,432 of record NZ_JBIUYA010000011.1, read on the forward strand.
TCAGCTGGAACAGCTGGACCCGGACACCCTCTATTTGCCGTACGCCACCAGCCTGCGCATGAGCGACCTGGGTTACCAGAGCAACGCCCAAGCCGGCCTGACGCCATGCTACAACGACCTGAACAGCTACACCGATAGCCTGCGCAAAGCGGTGGCGACACCCTATGCGCCGTATGTCGAAGTCGGCACCCACCAGGACGGTGAGTGGGTCCAGCTCAATACCAACATCCTGCAGATCGAAAACGAGTACTACTCCAATATCCGCCCGAAACGTGTGACCTACACCGGCGAGCGGCCGATCCAGGCGTTGATGGCCCGCGGCATCCAGTACGTCGAAGTACGCTGCCTGGACATCAACCCGTTCCTGCCGATGGGCATCGATCTCACCGAGTCGCGCTTCCTCGACGCCTTCCTTCTGTACTGCGCGCTGAACGACAGCCCGTTGCTGACCAACACCAGCTGCACCAATGCAACCTCCAACTTCCTCAGCGTGGTCAAGGAAGGCCGTCGCCCGGGCCTGCAATTGCAACGCGACGGGCACCCGGTCGACTTGAAAGAGTGGGCTGGCCAATTGCTGGAGCAGATTGCCCCACTGGCCGCGCTGCTTGATCAGAGCCATGGCGGCGATGCCCACAGCAAAGCCCTGGACGCGCAGATGGCCAAGGTCCAGAACCCTGCCCTGACGCCATCAGCCCAGGTACTGGCGGCAATGGCCGAGCACAAGGAAAGCTTTGCCCAATTCTCCCTGCGTCAGAGCCGGGTACACGCGGAGTTTTTCCGCAGCGAGCCATTGCCGGCAGAGCAACAGGCCAGGTTTGAAGAGCTCGCGCGTTCGTCGCTGGCCCAACAGGCTGAGCTTGAGCAGAACGAAGTCGGTGATTTCGATGTGTTTGTCGGGGCGTACCAAGCGAGCATTCTGGCAATCAGCAACTAACCTCCAGCGTACTGATCGTTCCCACGCTCTGCGTGGGAATGCAGCCCGGGACGCTCCGCGTCCCATAAGCCGAACGCGGAGCGTCCGTGGAGGCGTTCCTTTGCTGCGCGTGGGAACGATCATCTGTGGTCCGGCTTAGAATTTTCCGCTCATAAGCTCATTCTAAAAAGTTATTTATTTTAATATTCTTATATCATTTAGTCTCCTTTCACGCCGACTCTCGGTCGCCTGACAAGGAGCTTCTCGATGAAACTGAATTCCCCCCTTCGCTTGCTGGCGGCCGCCTCCCTGGCTGCGGCGAGCTTTCTTGCCCAGGCAGCCGACGTGACTGTCGCTTACCAGACCACCGTAGACCCGGCGAAAGTTGCCCAGGCCGACGGCGCGTATGAAAAAGCCACCAAGGCCGACATCAACTGGCGCAAATTCGATAACGGTGCAGACATCATCGCCGCCATCGCCTCGGGTGACGTGCAGATCGGCTACCTCGGTTCCAGCCCGCTGACAGCAGCGATCACCCGCAAGGTGCCGGTGGAAACCTTCCTGATCGCGACCCAGATCGGTGCCGCCGAAGCCTTGGTGGCCCGCGACGGGTCCGGGATCAAGACTCCCCAAGACCTGATCGGCAAGAAAATCGCCGTACCCTTCGTTTCCACCGGCCACTACAGCCTGCTGGCCGCGCTGAAGCACTGGAACATCGACCCATCGAAAGTCACTGTGCTGAACCTGGCGCCACCCGCGATCATTGCCGCCTGGAAACGCGCAGACATCGACGCCACCTACGTCTGGGACCCGGCACTCGGTGTGGCCAAGGAAAACGGCAAGGTACTGATCACCTCCGGCGAACTGGCCAAGTTCGGTGCGCCAACCTTCGATGCCTGGATCGTGCGCAAGGATTTTGCCGAGAAGCACCCGGAAATCGTCACCGCGTTCGCCAAAGTGACCCTGGATGCTTACGCCGATTACCGCAAAGACCCAAAAGCCTGGCTCGCCAATCAAGGTAACGTCGACAAGCTGGTAAAACTGTCCGGCGCCAAGGCCAGCGACATTCCACTGCTGCTGCAAGGCAACGTCTATCCGCTGGCAGCCGATCAAGTGATTACGCTGGGCGCACCGACCACCAAGGCCATCACCGACACCGCCGTGTTCCTCAAGGAGCAAGGCAAGGTTGATGCTGTACTGCCGGACTACGCGCCGTACGTCAGCGCCAAGTTCATCACGGATTGATAGGGAGTTAATGGCGATGGCTTTGCTACAGCTGGAGCGCATCAGCGCACAGTACCCCGGTAGCCCTACACCGGTACTGGCGGATATTTCCCTGACCCTCGGCCCCCAGCAGTTGCTGGTCGCCCTCGGCCCGTCCGGCAGTGGCAAGACCTCGCTGTTGAACCTGATTGCCGGTTTCGTCGAGCCCAGCGCCGGGCGTATTACCCTCGACGGCGTGCCGGTCAAGGGCCCGAGCGCCGAACGCGGCGTGGTCTTTCAGGACGACGCCCTGCTGCCCTGGCAGAACGTGCTGGCCAACGTCGGCTTTGGCCTGGAACTGGCAGGCATTGCTCGGGACAAACGCGAAATCCGCGCACGGGAAATGCTCGCGCTGGTGGATCTTTCCGGATTTGAAAGCCGCCGCATCTGGCAACTCTCGGGCGGCCAGAAGCAACGTGTCGGCCTGGCCCGCGCGCTTGCTGCTGATCCGCGTGTACTGCTGATGGATGAACCCTTCGGCGCCCTCGACGCCTTCACCCGCGAACAGATGCAAGAGCTGCTGCTGCAAGTCTGGCGGCGCACCGCCAAACCGGTCTTCCTGATTACCCACGACATTGAGGAGGCGGTGTTTCTCGCCACGGATCTGATTCTGCTGGCACCCAATCCTGGGCAGATCGTCGAGCGTCTGCACCTGGATTTCGGCCAGCGTTACGCCGCGGGTGAATCGGCACGGTCGATCAAGTCCGATCCGCGCTTTATCGAAACCCGCGAACACGTGCTCGCCAAAGTGTTCTCCCAACGTAGCGCCGCCCAGCGGCAGGAGCGCGCATGAGCAGCTACGAAATTCCCGCCGCAGCGGTTAAACCAGGCACTGCAGTCATTCCACTGCGCCGCAGTCTGAGCACTCGCTGGATCAGTGTGCTGACATTGATCGCGCTGATATCCATTTGGTGGGCTGTCACGGCGACTGGCTTGATCGAACCGCTGTTCCTGCCGCCACCGTCCGCCGTGCTGCAAAAAGGCTGGCTGCTGGTGACCAATGGCTACATGGATTCGACCTTGTGGCAGCACTTGGGCGCGAGCCTCAGCCGCATTGGCCTGGGCCTCGGTTTCGCGGTGCTGACCGCCGTGCCAGTCGGTATCGCTATCGGGCACAACCGCCTTGCACGCGGCATTCTCGATCCGTTGATCGAGTTCTACCGCCCTATTCCACCGCTGGCTTACCTGCCGCTGATCGTGATCTGGTGCGGTATCGGCGAGTTGTCGAAAGTGCTGCTGATCTACCTGGCCATTTTTGCCCCGATCGCCATCGCCACCGCCACTGGTGTGCGAACCGTCGACCCGGCCAAATTGCGCGCCGCGCAGTCACTGGGTGCGACCCGCGCACAACTGATCCGCCATGTGATTGTGCCGAGCGCCTTGCCGGACATATTGACTGGCGTGCGCATTGGCCTGGGCGTGGGTTGGTCGACGCTGGTGGCCGCCGAATTGATCGCCGCCACCAGCGGCCTGGGTTTCATGGTGCAGTCAGCTGCGCAGTTCCTGGTCACCGATGTGGTAGTGCTGGGAATTCTGGTGATCGCCCTGATTGCCTTCGCCATGGAGATGGGCCTGCGTGCCCTGCAACGCAAGCTGGTGCCATGGCACGGTCAGACTCACTGACAGATTCAGCACTGACTACGCCGACATTTCGGCACCCCCGAATTGAAGAGAACCACCATGAGCAACCTGACCATCGTCCCCCTAAGCTCGGCCCTCGGCGCACAGATCAGCGGCGTCGACGTCAGCCAGCCGCTGAACCTGGAACAACGCGACGCCATCGAGCAGGCGCTGCTCAAGCACCAGGTACTGTTCTTCCGTGACCAACCGATCACCCCGCAGCAGCAAGCGCGATTCGCCGCCAATTTCGGCGACCTGCACATTCACCCGATCTACCCGAACGTGCCGGAACAACCGGAGGTGCTGATCCTCGACACGGCTGTCACCGACGTGCGTGACAACGCGATATGGCACACCGACGTGACCTTCCTGCCGACCCCGGCCATGGGTGCGGTGCTCAGTGCCAAGCTGCTGCCGGAGTTTGGCGGCGATACCTTGTGGGCCAGCGGCATCGCGGCGTATGAAGCCTTGTCGGCGCCGATGAAAACCCTGCTCGAAGGGCTGACCGCCACTCACGACTTCACCCGTTCGTTCCCGTTGGAGCGCTATGGCAACACACCTGAAGCGTTGGCCCAGTGGGAAGAGACACGGCGCAAGAATCCGCCGCTGTCACACCCGGTGATCCGCACACATCCAGTAAGCGGACGTCGCTCACTGTTCGTCAACGAGGGCTTCACCTCGAAGATCAACGAGTTGTCGGAAACCGAGAGCGAGACGATCCTGAAGTTCCTGTTCGCCCATACGACCCGGCCGGAATTCACCATTCGCTGGCGCTGGCAGAAAGACGACATCGCGTTCTGGGACAACCGCGTGACCCAGCATTACGCGGTGGATGATTACCGGCCAGCGCGGCGGGTGATGCAGCGGGCGACGGTGTTGGGGGATGTGCCGTTTTTCCGCTGATCCGATCGTTCCCATGCTCTGCGTGGGAATGAAGCCCGGGACGCTCCGCGTCCCATCGAGAGCCGAACGCGGAGCGTCCGTTGAGGCATTCCCACGCGGAGCGTGGGAACGATCACGCCTGAACACTTACTCAGCCGTCGAAGGCTTCTCCCAAAGATTGATCCCACCCTCCTGGGCAAACCGGTCAATCTGCGCCAACTCTTCTGCGCTAAAGCTCAAATTCTTCAACGCCCCGACGTTCTCGATAATCTGCTCCGGCCGGCTCGCGCCGATCAGCGCCGAAGTCACCCGAGGGTCGCGCAGGGTCCAGGCCAGCGCCAGTTGCGCCAGGCTCTGACCGCGACGCTTGGCGATCTCATTGAGCGCACGCACCTGGGCAATGTTGGCCTCGGACAAATGCGCGGCCTGCAACGAGCCACCACCCGGACGGTTGACTCGCGCATCCACCGGCACCCCATTGAGGTACTTGTCCGTCAGCAGCCCCTGGGCCAGCGGCGTAAAGGCAATCACGCCGGTGCCGAGTTCGTCGGTGGTGTCCAGCAAGTCCTTTTCCACCCAGCGATTGAGCAGGTTGTAGGCCGGTTGGTGAATCAACAACGGGACTTTCCACTCTTTGAGCAATGCCGCTATTTCTCGGGTTTTCACCCCGGAATAAGACGAGATACCGATGTACAACGCCTTACCCTGTTGTACGGCGGTAGCCAGGGCGCTGGCGGTTTCTTCCAGCGGGGTGTCCGGGTCGAAACGGTGGGAATAGAAGATGTCCACATAGTCGAGGCCCAGGCGATGCAGGCTCTGGTCAAGGCTGGCGAGCACGTACTTGCGCGAACCACCGCCCTGACCGTAAGGGCCGGGCCACATGTCCCAACCGGCCTTGCTGGAAATGATCAACTCGTCGCGGTACTGCTTGAAGTCTTCACGCAGCAAACGCCCGAAATTGATTTCGGCACTGCCATACGGTGGGCCGTAGTTGTTGGCCAGGTCGAAATGGTTGATGCCCAGGTCGAACGCCGTGCGCAACAGCGCACGCTGGGTGTCGATCGGCGTGCTGTCGCCGAAGTTGTGCCACAGACCCAGGGACAACGCCGGCAGCACCAGTCCGCTGCGGCCCACGCGGCGGTAAGGGATGGAGTCGTAGCGGTTTTCGGCAGCGGTGTAAGTCATCGAATCCTCACTTGTCTGTCTTGAATCTGGTTACATCTGCTTCGCCAGTCGCCCAGCATACGCCCAGATAAACGCCAGAAAACCCCGGACTCGAATAATTGCTGAAACGTTTCAAAGGTTTCATCTTTGGGTGAATGGCGGGCTGGTTTAACTATGCTCACATCGAAACCGCGGCGACGCCAATCGCGAGCAGGCTCGCTCCTACAGGGAGGCAAACACCATGCACACCACCATCATCATCACATTCGGGCTGATCCTGCTTGCTTTGATGTTGTACATCGGCGAAAAAATCGGCTTCCCCCGCCAGGTCCTTGCCTACAGCTTTATCGTGCTGTGGCTGGCCCTGACGCTGATCAATGGCGCGGTGGGCATCGTGCATGCCGGCCAACCATTGGGCACGGAGGTGATGGTCGGCAGCGCCGTGTTCGGTATCCCGGTGGCGGCGCTGGTGTTGTTCATGGTGTTGACCACCGAAACCTGAAGAACCGCTCAACGCACCAGGTGCAAGAACTGCATGTGCCTTTCGTACTGATCAAGGATGTCGTTGATGATCTGCTCCTTGGTGTATCCCACCAGGTCGTAGTTCTGACTGCCCTCGCTCAAATGCACTTCGGCCCGGTAATAACGACGATTATTAAGCTCCTTGGCGCCCATGCCACCCCGGGCAAACGACGGCGTAAAGTAACCGCGCATTTGTACCTGATAGATGAATGGGTGTTCGTCGCCGTGACCGATTTCCAGGCTGACGCTGTCATTGACCGGCTCCGGGTGAGTCACGACGCTCAGGCCCTTTTCGATGAACACCGCCGACACCTCTTCGATGGCCGGGCGCACCGTCGAATCGAGGAAGCGATAGACCTCGTCCCTCGACGGAAAATGCACCGCCTGGCTCAGGCGCTGACGCCAACCACCGCGCCGCGAGCCGGACACTGGCGCCAGGGAATGCATCTGCGCAATCTGCTTCTGCGATTCCAGATAAAACGCTTTGTGCAGCCCCCACATCATCAACAGCAAAATCAGCGAAAACGGCAGCGAAGTCAGGACCACGGCTGACTTCAGCGCATCGATGCTGCCGGAAAACAGCAACGCACTGGTCACCAGCGCGGTCATCGCGCCCCAGAACACCCGCAGCCATTTCGGTCCGTCTTCATCGGGGTTGCCGCCCTTGGCGGACAGCGTTGACAACACCACCGTGCCGGAATCGGCGGAGGTGACGAAGAACACGAAGCTGATGAACACCGTGACCGCGATCACGGTTTTACTCCATGGATAGGTTTCCAGCAGCAGGTAGAGGGTCATCGACGGGTTGTCGATGGCCGACATGCCCAGCGCCGACATGCCATGGTTGAGCACCTGGTCGATGGCGCTGTTGCCGAAGATCGACATCCACGCCAAGGTGAAACCCAGCGGAATCAACAGCACGCCGAAGACGAATTCGCGAATGGTCCGGCCACGGGAAATCCGCGCAATGAACAGGCCCACGAACGGCGACCAGGCGATCCACCAGGCCCAATAGAACACCGTCCAGCCACCCAGCCAGTCGCTGGGTTTGTCGTAGGCGTAGAGATCAAAACTCTTCATCGGCAAGGCGCCAAGGTAGTCGCCAATGTTCTGGATCAGGGTATTGAGCAGATGCTGGGTGGGCCCGGCGAACAACACGAACAGCAGCAGCGCACAGGCCAGCAGCATGTTGATGTCGGACATCACCCGCACGCCCTTGTCGACCCCGGACACCGCCACGATGATCGCCGCGCCCATCATCAGCGTGATCAGCCCGACCTGGATCCACTGGGTGTGAGCGATGCCGAACAGGTAGTCAAGGCCCGAGTTGAGGTGCAACACCCCAAAGCCCATGTCCGCGCCGAGACCGAAGACCGTGGCGATGATGCCGAAGCCGTCCACCGCGTAACCAATGGGGCCGTTGATGCGTTTGCCGATCAGCGGGTACAGCGCCGAGCGCAAGGCCAGCGGCAGGTTGTGCCGGTAGGCGAAGTAGGCCAGCGCCATGCCGACAAAGGCGAACACGCCCCAGCCATGCAGGCCCCAGTGCAGAAACAGAATCTGCATCGCTTGCCGCGCAGCATCCGCCGTGCCCGCCTCGCCCTGAGGCGGTTGCAGCATGTGGGTCAGGGGTTCCGACACGCAGAAGAAAAACAGCGTAATGCTGATCCCGGCGGCGAACAGCATGCCAGCCCAGGACAGATAACTGAATTCGGGCTCGTCGTGGTCGGCACCGAGTTTGATCTTACCGTAGCCCGATAACGCGGTGACCACCACGAAGACCAGATACAGGGTCATCGCCAGCATGTAGTACCAGCCAACCGTGTTGGCTGCCCAGTTTTGCGCCGCCAGCAACCAGGCGCCGGCCTGTTCGGGCATGGCCATGACCACGACACCGAACAACAGAATGAAGGTCGCCGCAAAGTAGAACACCGGCGGATTCATGCGGATCAGGCCGCTTGGGGGAATGGACGATGCACTCATTGAAGGTGCACCTCGAAGGGGTCTAACGTGGCTGTAGAAATCGGACTCAGCAAAGGCAAGCCTCCTGTTGTGAGCGGGCAGCGAACCACCGGTTTAACTTGAATGAACGTTCAAGTTAAACATGAATAGGGTGCTAAGGACTAATCGCAGGGCTCGGCGGTCGTGCTCGAACAGTAGCTCAAAGAGCAATACGACGCGGGTATGGGATCGTTCCCACGCTCTGCGTGGGAATGCCGCCCGTGACGCTCTGCGTCACAGGAATGTCAGATTTTAGGTGGCGATGCGGCCGGAACGCGGAGCGTCCCTTGAGGCGTTCCCACGCAGAGCGTGGGAACGATCAGATTGAGCAGCTTACTTCTGCGCCCCATCATCCAGCTGCAAATTCGCCTGGGTCAGGTTGCTGCCCGCCGGTACGCTGCGGGTCAGCCAGACATTACCGCCAATGGTCGAGCCCTTGCCGATGGTGATCCGCCCCAGAATGGTCGCGCCAGCGTAAATCACCACGTCATCCTCAACGATCGGATGCCGCGCCTGGCCCTTCTGCAACTGGCCGTCTTCGTCCGCGGGAAAGCGCTTGGCACCCAGGGTTACCGCCTGATAAATCCGCACCCGCTCGCCGATGATCGCGGTCTCGCCGATCACTACACCGGTCCCGTGGTCGATGAAGAAACTGCGGCCGATCTGCGCGCCCGGGTGAATGTCGATACCCGTGGCCGAGTGGGCGATTTCCGCGCTGATCCGGGCCAGCAACGGCAGTCCGGCGCGATATAAATGGTGAGCAAGGCGATGGTGGATCACCGCCAGAATGCCGGGATAGCACAGCAGCACTTCATCGACGCTACGTGCCGCCGGGTCGCCGTGATAGGCCGCCAGTACGTCGGTATCCAACAGGCTGCGCAGCCCCGGCAATGCGAGGGCGAAGTCCTGAATGATCTGGATGGTCTTGGCCTCTACCTCCGTGTCGGCGTGGGTGCTGTGGCGGGCGGCGTAGCGCAACTCAAGTCGCGCCTGAGCGAGCAACGCGTTCAACGCCACATCGAGGGTGTGCCCGACGTAGAAATCTTCACTCTCCTCGCGCAAATCCACCGGCCCCAGGCGCATGGGGAACAGCGCACCGCAGAGCGCTTCGAGAATGTCCGCCATGGCCGCCCGTGACGGCAACTCGCGACCACCCTGCTCACCGCTGGCGCGGCCGTTTTGTGCACGCCACTGCTCACGCGCCGTGCGCAGTTGGCTGACGATGGTTTGCAATTGCCAATGGCTGGAACGCTCACTCACGGTAAAAACTCCTCACGGGCGGCCGGACTGTCGGGCCGCACTGACGGCGATTACTTTACGGCAAGGCCAGCAAGCCAAATTAAGAACCAATTGTGCTGTCGTAAGCACAATCGGCTATAAGCGATTGCCGGTTGCCGCGACAAAGTGGCGTGCCTATAGTCCAAAGACCTTCCACCGCCAGTATGGACCCATGATCAAACAACAGCTTGCCCGCTTCAATCGTCTCGACCTGCTCGGTCAACCCACCGCCCTGGAAAAACTCGAACGTCTGTCGGCCTGGCTGGGGCGCGACGTCTACGTCAAACGCGATGACCTGACCCCACTGGCCATGGGCGGCAACAAGCTGCGCAAGCTTGAATACCTGGCAGCCGATGCCCTGGCCCAGGGCGCTGACACATTGATCACGGCAGGGGCGCTGCAGTCCAACCATGTGCGCCAGACCGCTGCCATTGCGGCAAAGCTGGGGCTTGGCTGCGTGGCCCTGCTGGAAAACCCGCTGGGCACCGACGACGCCAACTATGTCGGCAATGGCAATCGGCTTTTGCTGGACCTGTTCGATGCCAAGGTCGAATTGGTAGAAAACCTGGATAACGCCGATGAGCAATTGCAAGCCCTGGCAGCCCGTCTGCGCAGCAACGGCAAGAAGCCTTACCTGGTGCCGATCGGCGGCTCGAATGCGCTGGGCGCCTTGGGTTATGTGCGAGCCGGGCTGGAGCTGGCCGAGCAGATCAAGGACACCGGGCTGAATTTCGCCGCCGTCATCCTGGCCTCGGGCAGTGCAGGGACACACAGCGGCCTTGCACTGGCTTTGAGCGAAGCGTTGCCGGATTTGCCAGTCATCGGCGTCACCGTTTCGCGCAGCGATGAAGATCAGCGGCCAAAAGTACAGGGCCTGGCCGAACGCACCGCCGAATTGTTGGGGGTGCCATTGCCAGCGAGTTTCAAGGTCGAGTTGTGGGACGAGTATTTCGCGCCGCGCTATGGCGAGCCCAATGCCGGGACGCTGGCGGCGGTGAAGCTGGTGGCCGGTCAGGAAGGCCTGCTGCTGGACCCGGTCTACACTGGCAAGGCCATGGCGGGGTTGCTGGACGGGATTGGCCGCCAGCGTTTCAATGAGGGGCCGATCATCTTCCTGCACACTGGCGGGGCGCCGGCGTTGTTTGCCTATACAAGCTTTTTGTAAGAGCCAAAGATCAAAAGATCGCAGCCTTCGGCAGCGCCTACAGGATACGCCGATCCATGTAGGAGCTGCCGCAGGCTGCGTTCTTTCAACAGACAACTCATATTCCCTTAAGAAATAACAAAAATAGAATTTATTATTTTCTAATCTAAAAGCGTCATCATATAGTCGCGCCGCAGGCGAATTTGTAACGCGACGCGTACGCTGCTTTAAGGCAGGATAACGCAGTCGTCAAAATCCCGAATTTGCCAACTTTCCTTAAGCGTCTTCCATAAGAAAACACAGGGGCTTGTCATGAATTTTTCCGCACTACGTCGCAATCTGCTGGTGGGTTCGCTGGGCCTGGCACTCAGTGCCGGCCTGATCGGCCAGGCAGTGGCCGGTGAACAACTGCAACAAATCAAGGACAAAGGCGTGATCAACGTCGGCCTGGAAGGCACCTACCCACCCTTCAGTTTCGTTGACGCCGACGGCAAGCTGACCGGCTTCGAAGTCGAATTCTCCGAAGCCCTGGCCAAAGAGCTGGGTGTGAAGGTCAAACTGCAACCGACCAAATGGGATGGCATCCTCGCGGCACTGGAATCCAAGCGCCTGGACGCCGTGATCAACCAGGTGACCATCTCCGAAGAACGCAAGAAGAAGTATGACTTCTCCGAGCCCTACACCGTTTCCGGGATTCAGGCGCTGGTACTGACCAAGAAAGCCGCCGAACTGAACATCAAGTCCGCTGCAGACCTGGGTGGCAAGAAAGTCGGCGTGGGCCTGGGCACCAACTACGAGCAGTGGGTCAAAGCCAATGTCCCGACCGCTGACGTGCGCACCTACGAAGATGATCCGACCAAGTTCCAGGACCTGCGTGTCGGCCGTATCGACGCCATCCTGATCGACCGCCTGGCTGCGCTGGAATACGCCAAGAAAGCCAAGGACACCACCGCTGCCGGCGATGCGTTCTCCCGTCAGGAAGCCGGTATTGCCCTGCGCAAAGGCGAGCCTGAACTGCTGGCAGCCGTAAACAAGGCCATCGACAAGCTGCGCGCCGACGGCACGCTGAAAAAGCTTTCGGAAAAATACTTCAGCGCTGACGTCACCCAATAATGGAAGAAGCTTTTCAACTCGCACTGGACTCCCTGCCCTTTCTGCTCAAGGGGGCGTACTACACGGTCATCCTGAGCCTGGGCGGGATGTTCTTCGGCCTGGTGATGGGCTTCGGCCTGGCACTGATGCGCCTTTCACGCTTCAAGCTGGTGAGCTGGGTCGCCCGCATCTACGTGTCGTTCTTTCGCGGCACGCCGTTGCTGGTGCAACTGTTCGTGATCTATTACGGCTTGCCGCAATTGGGCATGGAACTTGATCCACTGCCCGCGGCCCTGATCGGCTTTTCGCTGAACATGGCGGCCTATGCCTGCGAAATCCTGCGTTCCGCGATCAGCTCCATCGAACGCGGTCAGTGGGAAGCCGCTGCCAGTATCGGTATGACCCGTGCGCAAACATTGCGCCGGGCCATCCTGCCGCAAGCGATGCGTACCGCATTGCCGCCACTGGGCAACAGCTTTATCTCGCTGGTCAAGGACACCGCGCTGGCCGCTACCATCCAGGTGCCGGAGCTGTTCCGTCAGGCGCAACTGATTACCGCCCGCACCTTCGAAGTGTTCACCATGTACCTTGCCGCCGCGCTGATCTACTGGGTCCTGGCCACGGTGCTGTCGCACCTGCAGAACCAGCTCGAAGCACGGGTCAACCGGCACGACCAGGAGTCCTGACCCCATGATTGTCGTGGAAAAACTGACAAAGCAGTTCAAGGGTCAAGTCGTGCTCAACGGCATCGATCTGCAAGTGAAGGAAGGTGAGGTGGTGGCGATCATCGGGCCTAGCGGCTCGGGCAAGACCACCTTCCTGCGTTGCCTGAACTTCCTTGAAGAACCCACCAGCGGCCGGATCAAGGTCGGCGACATCGAAGTCGATACCAGCCGCCCGTTGAACCAGCAACAGAGCCTGGTGCGCCGTTTGCGCCAGCACGTGGGCTTCGTGTTCCAGAACTTCAACCTGTTCCCCCACCGCACCGCCCTGGAAAACGTTATCGAAGGCCCGATCATCGTCAAGAAGATCGCGCACGCCGACGCCGTTGCCCTGGGTAAAAAGCTGCTGGCCAAGGTCGGCCTGGCAGGCAAGGAGGACGCTTACCCGCGTCGCCTTTCAGGGGGTCAGCAACAGCGTGTGGCGATTGCCCGCGCGCTGGCGATGGAACCGGAGGTGATTCTGTTCGACGAACCCACCTCGGCGCTCGACCCGGAGCTGGTGGGTGAAGTGCTGGCGACCATCCGCGGCCTGGCCGACGAGAACCGCACCATGGTCATCGTCACCCACGAAATGGCTTTCGCCCGTGACGTGGCCAATCGCGTGGTGTTTTTCGACAAGGGCGTGATCGTCGAACAAGGCGAATCGAAGGCATTGTTTGCCAACCCCAAGGAAGAGCGCACGAAACAGTTCCTCAGCAAGTTCCTGAACAACGCACACAACTAAACCCCTCGTAACACTTGTCAACTTCCATGGATGGAAGTGACACCCTCCGCGTAAAAACCCTACTCTTACATAATTAAATATACGTGCGCGACAAGCACATTTTGTCAGCACGCTCGATACATATATGTATTGCGCAACAGTTTTACCGACTGAACATCAGTCGCACCCAAACTGCGCAAAACCCTCAAAAAATGGCGCTCCGAGCAGGTAGATTCGACGCACCGGGACAGTTTATTAACTTCAATGCGTAGGATTATTCTGAATAACACCAAACTTCCCATTTAACCAACTCACTCTATTGACACATACTCCGACCCACTCTTATCTAGTCTCCTTCCAGCGGCACTGCTCGCGCTCAATCATTATTTAAAATCAAAGTAATGAACGGTTTTGCTGTTCGAACTCACGTTTTATTTTTCTGAAACGGACTTCATTGCAAAACATCAAGGAGACTTCCATGACAAGCACCTCAAATAAAACCGGACTTGCCGCCCCGACGCTGGCGCAATCGCACAAGGCCGGAATCAACCTCGCCTCGGCGACGCACTTGCTGATCGAGGTGCCGCCCTACCCCGCGATGGACGAAGGCGACCTGATCGAACTGTTCTGGGACAACTGCTACGTCGCCTCCAGGGTCCTGATGGCCCATGAGATTGGCCAACCCGTCCAGCTTCGGGTACCCGAGAGCTTTATCGCCAGTGGCTCTTCACGCGTCCACTATCGAATCATGCAGATAGGGCAAGCACCGATCGTATCGCCCGCCAGGCGCGTGCAGTCCAAACTCGAGTGTCCCGGTGGCCAGGTGTCTGCGTTCAGTGGTGACGAAAACCAGAGCCTGGCCCCGGTAAACATTCCCGGAACGATTCGCCGCCAAGGGGTGAACCCCAACCAGATCAAGCGCGGCGTGCCGGTGACCATCGAGCCGTACCTGAACATGGCCGCCGATGACGAGATCACCCTGCGTTGGGGCGACGCCCGCATGGATTTGCCCCCACTCAAGGAAAGTGATGTGGGCCAGCCGGTTCAGGTCTGGGTGCCACCAGCGATCATTCTTGAAGCCGGCGAAGACCTGCGACTGGAGGTGACTTACTGCATCCTCGATCGCGTAGGCAACAATTCGCGCTGGGCGCCAGCACGGACGCTGAAGATTGGCTGTGCCAATCGACCTTCTATGCATATTCCTAAAAGTTAGTTCAAAAAGCATTTATACGCGTTTAGGGTATATAAACCGGACCACCGGACATTCTTGTTTTCGTTCGCCGCACCCCGCGGCGTTTTCATGAGATGTGAGGTAGGTATGGTCCGGAACACAATCACCCCAGTGCAGATCGCCAGGGCATTGCGTGTAGCCAAGGAGTGGCACTGATGTCCAGTCTGGCTGATGCAATCGTCCAGAGTGACCTGGACATCGCCCCATTGTTGCTGCCCGCTCAAGTGCTGCGCAACGACGCTCAAGCCATCAAGGCCGCACACGAACTGGCGCAAGTCGCGCGCCTGCAAGCAGCCAGGCGCGACCGGCAGCGCAAGCTACCGTGGTCGGAAGTCGAACAATTCACCCGAAGCGGTCTGGGCAGCATTGCCATTCCCCGCGAGTACGGTGGCCCACAGGTTTCATTCGTCACCCTGGCCGAGGTATTCGCGATCATTTCCGCGGCGGACCCAGCCCTGGGGCAGATTCCACAGAACCAGTTCGGCATCCTCAACCTGGTGCTCGGCAGTGCCACCGAGGCGCAGAAAAAGCAGCTGTTCAAGAGTGTTCTGGAAGGCTGGCGAATCGGCAATGCCGGACCGGAACGCGGCGCTAAAAACACCTTGGAACTCAAGGCGCGCATCACCGCCGACGGCGATGGTTTTGTCCTCAACGGGCAGAAGTTTTATTCCACCGGCGCGTTGTTCGCGCACTGGGTCGCGGTCAAGGCGATCAATGACGACGGCAAGCAAGTGCTGGCTTTCGTTCGTCGCGGTACGCCGGGGCTGCGCATCGTCGATGACTGGTCCGGTTTCGGCCAGCGTACCACCGCCAGCGGCACCATCTTGCTGAACAACGTGCGGGTCGACGCAGAGCTGGTGGTGGATAACTGGAAGATCAACGACACGCCCAATACTCAGGGTGCGGTTTCGCAACTGATCCAGGCCGCCATCGATGCCGGCATCGCCCGAGGCGCCCTTGATGACGCCATCGAGTTCGTGAAAACCCGTGCACGGCCATGGGTCGACGCCAACGTTGAACGGGCCAGCGATGATCTGTACGTGATCGCCGATATCGGCAAGCTGAAAATCGAATTGCATGCTGGCGAAGCACTGCTGCGCAAGGCCGGGCAGGTACTCGACCAGGTGAGCGCCGCTGCGCTCACAGCCGAGTCCGCCGCTCGCGCTTCCATTGCCGTCGCCGAAGCAAAAGTGTTGACCACCGAGATCTCGTTGCGGGCCAGCGAAAAGCTGTTCGAGCTGGCCGGCAGTCGCGCCACCCTTGCCGAATTCAACCTCGACCGCCACTGGCGCAACGCCCGGGTGCACACCCTGCACGACCCGGTGCGCTGGAAGTATCACGCGGTTGGTGCCTATTACTTGAACGGCACATTGCCTTCGCGTCATTCCTGGATTTAGCGCCCAGAACACTTTTTACCAGAGCTCTGGAGAAACTCATGACTCTTTCTCACCCCGTCGCGGTCATCACCAGCGATGAGCAAGCTTTGATTGTTGCCAGCGACCTGGCCGAAGATTTCAAACGCGACAGCGCCCTGCGCGACCGCGAACGCCGTTTGCCACACCCGGAACTGGAAGTGTTTTCCCGCTCTGGTCTCTGGGGCATCAGCGTGCCGAAGGAATACGGCGGCGCGGGCGTTTCCAACGTCACCCTGGCCAAGGTCATCGCACTGATCGCCCAGGCGGATGGCTCCCTCGGGCAAATCCCGCAGAACCATTTCTACGCGCTGGAAGTGCTGCGCGTGAACGGCAGCGAGGAGCAAAAAAAGCGCCTGTACGCCGAAGTACTGGCTGGCCAGCGCTTCGGTAATGCGCTGGCAGAACTCGGGACTAAAACCGCCCATGATCGCGTCACCAGCCTGACACGCGATGGCAACGGTTATCGCATCAATGGCCGCAAGTTCTACGCCACCGGCGCGATTTACGCCCAGCGCATTCCGACCTCGGTGATCGATGAACACGGTGTGCAGCAATTAGCGTTCGTTGCGCGCGACAGCAAGGGCCTGACGGTGATCGACGACTGGAGCGGCTTCGGCCAGCGCACCACCGGCAGCGGCTCGGTGGTGTTCGAAGATGTCTTTGTGGCCGCCGAAGACGTGATCCCGTTCCAGACAGCCTTCGAGCGTCCGACACCGGTCGGTCCGCTGGCGCAGATTCTCCATGCCGCCATCGACACCGGCATCGCCCGCGCGGCCTATGAAGATGCGCTGCATTTCGTGCGCACCAAAACCCGGCCGTGGATCGACGCCACCCATGAAAAAGCCACCGACGACCCACTGACCCTCAAGAGTTTCGGCCACTTGAGCATTCGTCTGCACGCCACCGAAGCCTTGCTCGAACGCGCCGGTGAATTCCTCGACAAGGCCCAGGCCGATACCAGCGCCGAGAGCGTCGCTGCCGCCTCGATCGCAGTCGCCGAAGCCCGCGCCATCAGCACCGAAATCTGCCTCGCCGCCGGCACCACTTTGTTCGAATTGGCCGGCAGCCAGGCCACCCTGATCGAGCACGGTCTGGATCGCCATTGGCGCAACGCTCGGGTGCATACCCTGCACGACCCGGTTCGCTGGAAATATCACGCGGTCGGCAACTACTACCTCAACGATGAAAACCCGCCACTGCGGGGGACCATCTGATGGCTGACGCGAAAAAGAAGATCCTGCTCAACGCATTCAACATGAACTGCATCGGGCACATCAACCACGGCTTGTGGACGCATCCACGGGACACCTCGACCCAGTACAAGACGATCGAATACTGGACCGAACTGGCGCAGTTGCTGGAGCGCGGGTTGTTCGACGGCTTGTTCATCGCCGACATCGTCGGCGTCTATGACGTGTACCAGAACTCGGTGGACGTGCCGCTCAAAGAGTCGATCCAGTTGCCGGTCAACGACCCGCTGCTGCTGGTTTCGGCGATGGCTGCGGTGACGAAAAACCTGGGCTTCGGCCTCACCGCCAACCTCACCTACGAGCCGCCGTACCTGTTCGCCCGGCGCCTATCGACGCTGGATCATCTGAGCCGCGGTCGCGTGGGCTGGAACATTGTCACCGGCTACCTCGACAGCGCCGCCAAGGCCATGGGCCTGAGCGAACAAGTGGAGCATGACCGCCGCTACGATCAGGCTGATGAATACCTGGAGGTGCTCTACAAACTCTGGGAAGGCAGTTGGGAAAACGGCGCGGTCATCAACGATCCGCAGCAGCGCCTCTACGCCGCGCCTGAAAAAGTGCACAAGGTCGAGCACAAGGGCGAGTTCTATCAGGTCGAGGGTTACCACCTGTGCGAGCCGTCACCGCAGCGCACGCCGGTGCTTTTCCAGGCTGGCAGCTCCGATCGCGGTTTGCTGTTCGCCGGGCGCCATGCCGAGTGCGTGTTCATCAGCGGCCAGAACAAGCCATCGACCAAGGTTCAGGTGGACAAGGTCCGCGCCAGCGCCGTCGAGGCCGGGCGTAATCCTGAGGACATCAAGGTGTTCATGGGGTTGAACGTGATCGTCGGCGCCACTGAAGAACTCGCCTGGGCCAAGCACGCCGAATACCTGAGCTACGCCAGCGCCGAGGCCGGCGTGGCGCATTTTTCGGCATCTACCGGCATCGACTTTTCCGAATACGCCATCGACGAACCGATCCAGTACGTCAAGAGCAATGCGATCCAGTCGGCGACCAAAAACCTGCAAAACAACGACTGGACCCGACGCAAATTGCTGGAACAACACGCCCTCGGTGGGCGCTACATCACCGTGGTCGGTTCGCCTGGGCAGGTGGCCGACGAGTTGGAATCGTGGATCGCCGAAACCGGCCTGGACGGCTTCAACCTGACGCGCATCGTCACACCGGAAAGCTATGTGGATTTCATTGAGCTGGTGATTCCGGAGTTGCAGCGGCGTGGGTCGTACAAGACGGCCTATAACAATGGCAGTTTGCGGGAAAAGTTGTTTCACGGTGAGGCGCATTTGCCTGAGCAACATACCGGATCTCATTACCGACACTAACCCGATCGTTCCCACGCTCCGCGTGGGAACGATTGCACTGACTGGAAAACAATCATGACCAAGACCCACTTCTCTAACCCAGTCAAAGCACTGGCCCTGGCCCTCGGCCTGTTCAGCTCTGCGGTGTTCGCCGCCGACGCGCCCCTGAAAATCGGCACCACCGCCGCCTTCGCCATTCCCCTGGAAGCGGCGGTAGAAGAGGCCGGCAAACAAGGCCTGAAAGTTGAACTGGTGGAATTCACAGACTGGATCGCGCCCAACGTCAGCCTCGCCGCCGGCGACATCGACGTGAACTACTTCCAGCACATCCCGTTCCTGGAAAACGCCAGGAACGCCTCCGGGTTTGACCTGGTGCCCTTCGCGCCGGGCATCATCAACAACGTCGGTCTGTACTCGAAGAAATACAAAAGCTTCGACGAGCTGCCCCAAGGCGCCAGCGTGGCCATCGCCAACGATCCGATCAACAGCGGTCGTGGCTTGCAGCTGTTGGCCAAGGCCGGCTTGATCACGCTTAAACCGGGTGTCGGCTACAAGGCTACCGAAGAAGACATCATCGCCAACCCGAAGAAAATCAAAATCCTGCAAGTCGAAGCCGTGCAACTGGTACGAGCCTATGACGACGCCGACCTCGTCCAGGGCTACCCCGCTTACATCCGCCTGGCGAAAACCTTCGACGCCGGTTCTGCCCTGCTGTTCGACGGCCTCGACCACAAGGAATACGTGATCCAGTTCGTGATCCAGCCGAAAAGCAAAACCGACCCGCGCCTGATCAAGTTCGTCGACATCTACCAGCACTCGCCGGTCGTTCGCGCCGCCCTGGATAAAGCCCACGGCAAGCTCTACCAAGCCGGTTGGGAGAGCTGAGCATGACGGCCGCGATCCAACGGCGACCGGATATTCCAGAGCCTCAGAAAGCCGAACAGACTGAACTACACCCAGACCTGAACCGTGCTCACGTGCGCTTCATCGGCCTGGGCAAAACCTACGACGGCAAGCAAGGGCCGGTGGCGGCGCTGCAAGGTATCGACCTGGCGATCCCGCGGGGTGAAGTGTTCGGCATCATCGGCCGTAGCGGCGCCGGCAAATCGTCGCTGATCCGCACCATCAACCGCCTGGAGCAACCAACTTCGGGTCGAGTGCTGATCGATCAAGTGGACATCGGCGAGTTCGATGAAGACCGCCTGGTGGCGTTGCGTCGGCGCATCGGCATGATCTTCCAGCACTTCAATTTGATGTCCGCCAAGACGGTTTGGCAGAACGTCGAGTTGCCGCTGAAAGTCGCCGGTGTGCCCAAGGAACAGCGCGAGCAGAAGGTTCGTGAACTGCTGGAAATGGTCGGCCTGCAAGCCAAGCACAAGGCTTACCCGGCGCAACTGTCGGGCGGTCAGAAACAGCGCGTCGGCATCGCCCGCGCCCTGGTTCACGACCCGGCGATTTTGCTGTGCGACGAAGCCACATCGGCACTGGACCCGCAGACCACGCAATCGATTCTCGGCCTGCTGCGCGAGATCAATCAGCGCCTGGGCCTGACGATCATCCTGATCACCCATGAAATGGCGGTGATCCGCGAGATCTGTGATCGCGTCGTGGTCCTTGAACATGGACGATTCGTTGAACAGGGGCCTGTCTGGGAAGTCTTCGGCAACCCGCAGCATGAGGTCAGCAAGACCTTGCTCGCGCCATTGCAGCACGCCCTGCCGCCAGAACTGCAAAGCCGCCTGCATCCACAACCGCAGTCCAAGGAAGACGCGGTGGTACTGCGCCTGCAATTCACCGGAACGGCCCACGCCGAACCGGACCTTGCCGCGCTGTTCAGCGCCCTCGGTGGCCGCGTGCGCTTGTTGCAGGGCGGCGTGGAACGGATTCAGGGACACGCCCTTGGGCAATTGCTGCTGGCGGTGACGGGCTCGTCCCTGGGCGTCGAAGAATTGCGCCAACGCGCCGGCCAGTGGGCGCAACAGGTAGAGGTATTGGGTTATGTGGTTTGATCGCTTGCTGCAGGGTTTCATCGACACCTTTCTGATGGTCGGCGTGTCGTCGTTGATCGCACTGCTGGCGGGCATTCCGCTGGCGGTGATCCTGGTCACCAGCTCCAAGGGCGGCATCTACGAAGCCCCGGCGCTGAACCGTGCGCTGGGTGCCTTCGTGAACCTGTTTCGCTCGATTCCGTTCCTGATCCTGATGGTCGCGTTGATTCCGTTCACCCGCTTGATCGTCGGTACCACGTACGGCGTGTGGGCGGCCGTGGTGCCATTGACCATCGCCGCCACACCGTTCTTTGCGCGCATCGCTGAAGTCAGTTTGCGTGAGGTCGATCACGGTTTGATCGAAGCGGCGCAGGCCATGGGCTGCCGGCGCGGGCACATCGTCTGGCATGTGTTGTTGCCTGAGGCACTGCCGGGGATTGTCGGGGGATTCACCATCACGCTGGTGACGATGATCAACTCATCGGCCATGGCCGGAGCGATTGGTGCGGGCGGATTGGGGGATATAGCCTATCGATACGGGTATCAGCGCTTTGATAGCCAGATCATGCTGACGGTGATTGTATTGCTGGTGGCGTTGGTGGCGGTGATTCAATTGGGTGGGGATCGGTTGGCTCGGGGCTTGAACAAACGCTAATTCAAGATCAAGAGATCGCAGCCTTCGGCAGGAAGCTTCTCTGTAGAAGCTGCCGAAGGCTGCGATCTTTTAAAGCGCGAAAGCGCTTATAGTTTGTGTATCTCCCTTTGCCTGCGCAGCCGACCATGAAACAGACTCCTGCCGACCTCGAGCACATCACTTCCACGACTCTGGGCCATTACGACTCGGTGGCAGAAGGGTTTCGCGAAGGCACCCGCGATCACGATGTCAGCCAGAATATCGACGCCCTGTTGCGCCACATTCAAGGCGAGCCACCGTTCGATATTCTCGATTTTGGCTGTGGTCCCGGTCGTGACCTGCAGACCTTTACGCGCATGGGCCACACGGCAGTCGGCCTCGATGGCTCGCAGAAGTTTGCGCAGATGGCCCGGGAGGACAGTGGTTGCGAGGTCTGGCAGCAGGATTTCCTGAAGCTGGACTTGCCCAACGAGCGCTTCGACGGGATTTTTGCCAACGCGGTGCTGTTTCACATCCCGCGCCAGGAGTTGCCCCGGGTCTTGAAGGAGCTGCGCGCGACTTTAAGGCCGGGTGGTGTGTTGTTCAGTTCCAATCCCCGGGGCGAGAACCAGGAAGGCTGGAACGGGCCGCGGTATGGGGCATATCACGATCTTCATACGTGGCAGCAGTTGCTGACTGAAGCGGGGTTTGTGGAGCTGGAGCATTACTACCGGCCGGCGGGCTTGCCGCGCGAGCAGCAGCCTTGGTTGGCGAGTGTGTGGCGTAAGTCGGCGTAGTCTGTTCTGACGCCATCGCGGGCAAGCCCGCTCCCACAGGGATCGCGTTGTTTATACCTACGCGGACAACTGTGGGAGCGGGCTTGCCCGCGATGAGCGCGCAGCGCTCGCCTTACCGCACTTCTTTTTTCGGCTCGTGGATCCTGTACCAGGCCACATACAACGCCGGCAAAAACAGCAGCGTCAGCAGGGTGGCGACGATGATCCCGCCGATCATCGCGTAGGCCATCGGCCCCCAGAACACTTCCCGGGCAATCGGGATCATGCCCAGGCTCGCCGCCGCGGCGGTCAGCAGGATCGGTCGCCGACGATGTTCGGTGGCTTCCACCACGGCATCCCAGGGTGAAGAACCTTCAGCCACGAACGCGTCGATCTGGGTTACCAGGATCACTGAGTTGCGGATGATGATGCCGATCAGCGCCAGGATGCCGAGGATCGCCACGAAACCCATCGGCGTTCCGGTCGGCACCAGCGCCAGCACCACGCCTATCAGGCCCAGCGGCGCGACGCTGGCCACCAGGAACATCTTCTGCACGCTGTGCAGTTGGATCATCAGGAAGGTGGCCATCAGGAACACCATCAACGGCACGACCTTGTTGATCGGCCCTTGGGCCTTGGCGCTTTCCTCCACCGTACCGCCCGTGGCGACCTTGTAACCTGCGGGCAATGAGGCGGCGAATTTCGCGATGTCCGGCTTGAGCTGTGTCACCAGGTCGGTTGGCTGGATATCACCGATGACCGCCGTCTTGATGGTGATCGTCGGTTTGCGGTCGCGACGCCACACCAGCGGTTGCTCGAGCTCGTAGCGCACAGAGGCAAACGCCAGCAGTGGAATCGAGGTGCCGCCCGGCGTGAGGATCTGCAGGTTCTGCAAGGTATCCGGTGAACCCCGCTCGGCGTCCACGGCGCGGCCTACCACGTTGATCAGGTAGATGTCGTCGTCGACCTGGGTCACTGTCGAGCCGCTGACGATGCTGTTCATCAGGTTGGCCACGTCTTCGGACGACAAACCTAGCTGGCGCGCCTTGTCCTGAGCGATGTCGATACGCAGCACCTTGCCTGGCTCGTTCCAGTCGAAAATGATTTCGCCGATGTGCGGGTTCTTGTCCAGTTGGCTGGCCAGATCGATGGCGTGCTTGCGCACCTGGTCGATGTTCGGGCCGCTGACGCGGTATTGGATCGGCCGCCCCACGGGTGGGCCCATTTCGAGCGCCTGAACGAAACTGCCGATGCCGACGAAGTCTTTGCGCAGGCGTTCACGCAGACGGTCGCTGAGGGCGGCGCGCGTCTCGAAGTCTTTACTCACAATCACCAGCTGTGCGTAGTAAGGGTTCTGCAGTTGCTGGTCGAGGGGCAGGTAGAAACGAATCGCGCCCTGGCCGATGTAGGTACTCCAGCGCACGATGTCCGGGTCACCCTTGAGTGTCGCTTCAAGCTTGTCCACGGCTTTGCGGGTTTCATCGATGGAGGCGTTTTGCGGCAGGTTCAGATCCACCAGGATTTCCGGGCGATCCGACGCCGGGAAGAACTGGTTCTGCACAAAGCCCATGCCGAGCACCGACAACCCGAACAGCAGCACCGTAATGCCGATCGCCCACCAACGGTTGCGCATGCTCCACAGCAGGCCGCCATTGAAGGCCCGCCCAAGGCGCCCAGGCTCTGCCGAGTGCGGCTTCACATTGGTGCTGAGGATGTGCACGCCGATCACCGGGGCGAACAGCACCGCGACAACCCACGAGACCATCATGGCCACGGCAATCACCGCAAACAGGGTGAAGGTGTATTCACCGGCCGAACTGCCATTGAGGCCAATGGGTACGAAACCCGCCACCGTCACCAGTGTCCCGGTGAGCATCGGGAAGGCGGTCGAGGTGTAGGCGAAGGTCGCGGCCTGGTCCTTGGTTTCGCCCAGTTCCAGGCGCGAGACCATCATCTCGACGGTGATCATCGCGTCATCCACCAACAGGCCAAGGGCGATGATCAATGCGCCAAGGGAGATCCGCTGCATGGTGATGCCGCTGTATTCCATGAACACAAACACCATCGCCAGCACCAACGGGATCGAGCACGCCACCACCAGGCCCGCGCGCACGCCGAGGCTGATGAAGCTGACCACCAACACGATCACCACGGCTTCGAACAGCGCACTGGTGAACCCGCCAACGGCCGCTTCGACGACGACAGACTGATCGGACACGTTGTGCACGCCGACGCCTACCGGCAGATCGGCCGTCAATTCGCTCATGCGCTGGTGCAGGGCCTTGCCGAAGTCCTGGATGTTGCCGCCCGTCTGCATGGCAATGGCCAGGCCAATAGCTTGCTGGCCATTGAAGCGAAACTCCGGGGTCGACGGGTCGACGTAACCCCGGCGGATGTCGGCAATATCGGCCAGGCGATAGAAGCGATCATTGAGCCGCAAATTGACGTTGGCCAGGTCCTGCTCGGAAATGAACTGCCCGGAGGTTCGCACGGAGATCCGCTCGGGACCGGCTTCGATCACCCCGGCTGGGGTCACGGCGTTCTGGGTCTGCAGGCTTTGTACGACTTGCTGCTCGTCGATGCCCAGCGCCGCCAGTTTGCGAGTCGAAAAGTTCAGGTAGAGCACCTCGTCCTGCTGGCCGACCATCTCGATCTTGCCCAGCCCCGGCACACCCCGGATATCGGCGCGCGCCTGCTCGACATAATCGCGCAACTGGCGCAACGACAGGCCGTCGGCGGTAAAGGCGTAGATCGAACCGAACACGTCACCAAACTCGTCGTTGAACGACGGCCCCTGAATACCCTGGGGAAACGAGTAGCGAATGTCACCGATCTTCTTGCGTACCTGGTACCAGATTTCCGGAATGTCCTTGGCCTTGGTGGTGTCGCGCAAGTACACATAGACCGTGGATTCGCCGGGGCGGGTGTAGCTTTTCACGTAGTCGAGGGAATCAAGCTCTTCGAGTTTTTTCTCGATACGGTCAGTGATCTGCTTGAGGGTTTCCTCCTGGGTCGCGCCCGGCCAGCGGGTCTGGATCACCATGGTCTTGATGGTGAATGAAGGGTCTTCCTCACGGCCCAGGTTCAGGTACGAGAACACGCCCATCAATAGCGAGACGAACATCAAATACCAGACGAACGACTGATGCTTGAGGGCCCATTCAGATAAGTTGAAACTCCCTTTCATTGTGGGCTGCCCTCGTCGACTTTCACTTTTTGCCCCGGCTTGAGGCTGTTCACACCGGCACTGACGACTCGCTCGCCGACCTTTATATCGTTAGCCAACACCACAGTGCTGTCCGTGCGGCTGATGATGCTGACATCTCGCGGGGACACCGTTTGCGTCTGCACATCGATGACCCAGACGCGGTTTTTGCCGTCGACCTCCTGCAATGCACTCAGGGGAAGCTCGATGCGCGGCTTGATCGCGCTTTTCAAGGTCACGCTGATCGCCGTCCCGAGGCGAAACGCGGGCGGTGTCTCGGCCAGCGTCAAGCGCGCGCGCCGGGTGCGGGTCGCACTTTCGGCCTGGGGTTCGATTTCACGCACAATGGCCGTGGTGGCAATACTCGGATTCAGCTGCGCGACGACTTGAAACACCACGTCGGCGGGCAACTGGTCGACCAGGGTGTCCGGCAGGTCGATCACCGCTTCCTTGATGTCCGGCTGCGCCAGGGTGACCACCTGCTGACCCGCGGTGACGACCTGCCCGGCTTCGGCACTCCACGCCGT
Source organism: Pseudomonas sp. NPDC087336 (assembly GCF_044744285.1). Taxonomy (NCBI): domain Bacteria; kingdom Pseudomonadati; phylum Pseudomonadota; class Gammaproteobacteria; order Pseudomonadales; family Pseudomonadaceae; genus Pseudomonas; species Pseudomonas sp. NPDC087336. The sequence goes on from NZ_JBIUYA010000011.1 coordinate 108,042, forward strand.
GACCACCGCCTTGTGATCGGCGCGCAACTCGACATAGTTGAGCTGATCCCTGGCCTGGCTGACTGCGGCCTTGGCCTGGTCGAGCGAGGCCTGGGTGGTTTTCAGGTCGGTGATTGCACTGTCCAGTTGCGCCTGTGAACCCACCCCGCGATCGAACAATTGCTGCTGGCGCCGGGCGTTGGCCTGGGCGTTGATGAGTTGAGCCTGGACACTCGCCAGGTTGCCTTCGGCCGAGCGCAACTGGTTTTGCTGGTCGGTGGGGTCGAGCGTGGCGAGCAAGGCCCCTTTGTCGACCTCGGCACCGACATCGACGCTGCGACTGGCAATGCGCCCCGGCACACGGAAGCCGATATTGCTTTCATAACGGGCCTGGATGGTGCCAGCGAAACGCCCCAGATTCTGCTCGTCCAGGGCCTTGACCATAATCGACAGCACCGGACGCACCATTTCCGGGGCGGGCTCTTCTTTGGAGCAGGCCAGCAGCATCACACCGGCGAACACCAGTAGCAGACGCTTCATGGCTGCGCCCCCACGGACAATTCCTTGTAGGTGTCTTCGGCGACTTCCACCTTCACACCGGGGTGCAGCAGCTGGCCGCCGGCGATGACGACTTTCTCTCCGCCAGACAGTCCGGCGCTGATGATGACTTTACCGGTCAGGTAGCGGCCAACCTTGACGTTGTGCAATTGCGCCTTGCCTTCGCCATCCACCAGCCACACCGCCGGCTCGCTGATGTTTTTGGTCAGCGCCGACCACGGTAGCTCGACGGCGGACTTGCCACGGGTATTGGCGGTGGCACTCACCACCGAACCCAACTGCATCCCCGGCGGCAAGGCGTCGAGGGTGACTTTGACCTGCACTGTCCCCGTTTGCTCGGAGACGGCCGGGGTGACTTCGCGCACGGTCCCGGTGGTCTTGATCGCCGGATTATCCAGCAGGCTGACCACCACGGCCCTATCCGTCGGTGGTTCGGCCAGCAGCGATTCGTAGACGTTGAACACCGCATCCCGCCCCCCGTCCCGGGCCAGGCTGAAAATCGGTACCGTGGCCTGCACCACCTGGCCGACCTCGGCCTGCCGCGCCGTGATCACGCCCGGCGCGTCGGCGATCAATGCGGTGTAGCTCAATTGTTCACGGGCGTTGGCCAGTTCCGCCTGGGCTGCTGCCAGCGAACTTTGGGTGCTGCGCAAGGCCGCCTGGGCGGAATCGTATTCGCTTTGGCTGGTATAGCCCTTGGGCAACAGCTTTTGCTGGCGCACGAAGGCCGCGGCGTTCTGAGTGACCTTGGCCTGCTCGGCGACGACCTGGGCCTGCGCCGAGTCGACGTTGGTCTGCAGGTCCTTGGGATCGAGCCTGGCGAGCACCTGTTTGGCCGAAACCCGATCACCGACATCCACCATTCGCTGGATGATCTTGCCCCCGACGCGGAACGACAGCTCGGTCTGCACCCGGGCCTGGACGTCACCGGTCAGCGTGATGTTGACGGCGTAGTCGGCCAGCTTGACCTCTTGCACGAAAACCCGGGGCCGGTTCTTTTCGACCGGTTTTTCTTCACTGCAGGCGCTCAGCAAGGCCAACAGGCTCAAGCCAAGCGCTATTTTCAATCCGGGAACAACCATGCAGACTCCTTTGCGTTCAACGGGCGCGATTCGTCTGTGAGCTTAGAACAGGGATTAACCTTCGCCCACGCAAATTCAGCATTTACTCTGTAGGAGCTGCCGCAGGCTGCGATCTTTTGCATTTAAATGATCAAGATCAAAGGATCGCAGCCTGCGGCAGCTCCACAGGACCACAGAGAACGTCATTCGTGCTCAATACCCTCGCGGTGGCCAATTACCGCTCGATCAACAAACTGGTCATTCCACTGGGTCGGCTGAACCTGATTACGGGTCCCAACGGCAGTGGCAAATCCAATCTCTACCGTGCGCTACGCCTGTTGGCGGAAACTGCACAGGGCGGCGTGGTCAACGCGTTGGCTCGCGAGGGTGGGCTCCACTCGACCTTCTGGGCCGGCCCGGAAACCATCAGCCGACGCATGCGCAATGGCGAGGTGCCGGTCGAGGCGACGGTGAGACAGGGTGTGAAGCGACTGCGACTCGGTTTTTCCGGGGAAGACTTCGGTTACTCGATCAGCCTTGGGCTGCCCGATTCCAACGGCCATTTCATGCTGCCCGGGCACAGCTCACCCATCCCGTCGCGTTTCAGCCTCGACCCGCAAATCAAGCGCGAGTGTCTGTGGGCCGGGCCGTTCTATCGTCCGGCGAGCCTGCTGGTGGATCGCGATGGCCCGCTGATCCGCACTCGGGCCAACCGCAGTTGGGACGTGTTGGCGCAACACACGCCGAATTTCGACAGCCTGTTCGATCAGGTCGGCAGCCTGCGTACTTCGCCGGAGGTATTGGAGACCCGCGAGTTCATCCGCCGCTGGCGCTTCTACGATCACTTTCGCAGCGACGCCGACGCCCCGGTGCGTCAACCACAACTGGGCACACGTACCCCGGTGCTGCACCATGACGGCAGAGACTTGGCGGCAGCGTTGCAGACCATTATCGAAATCGGCGACCCCGAGGCATTGCGTAACGCGATCAGCGACGCATTTCCCGGCGCACGATTGCACATTGAACCGCTGGCCGGTGGTCGCTTTGCTATCGAGTTTTATCAGGATGGATTGTTGCGACCATTGTCTGCGGCGGAGTTGTCGGACGGGACGTTGCGTTATTTGCTATTGGTGGCGGCATTGCTGACGCCCCGGCCGCCGACGTTGATGGTGCTGAACGAACCGGAAACCAGTCTGCATCCGGATCTGCTGCCAGCGCTGGCGAGGCTGATTATCCGGGCTTCGGAGCAGTGTCAGGTTTGGGTAGTATCCCATGCGCGGCGCCTGATTTCGGCACTGCAAGAGGACCCAGAGTGCAATTGCATCGTGCTGGAGAAAAATCTTGGCCAGACTGGGATCGTCGGGCAGCGGATGCTGGATGAGCCAGCGTGGTATTGGCCGGATTGAGTCATTGATGTCAGGCGCCGATCTAAATGGAATTACGGCGAATGTTTTTTGCATTCCTGAAAATCTCAAGTTGCCTGTCGAGCTGGCTCCTCAAGAAGTCAGACTTTGGGTTAGCACTTGCTGGAAAATTGAATGACCAGCCATTCCCTTCGGGTGTCGGAAGCGGAGCTGAAGGACTTAGTGTAGTTGGCGTTTCAGGCGGAGCTGATGGCGCAGCCGTCATAGGATTTTTATAGTTTCCTGATTTCTCCCCGCTGTAGGCAAGCTTAATTCCTTCGGCTCTGTTCATCTTGTAAGCACGGAAGTTGTACGACACTGAAGTAGCTGAAGCCGTAAAAGACAACGCGCTAAAAACGGCCATTGTGATGAGCAGTGGATCCAGAGCGGAATTATCTGGATCCGTGGCAAGCAGGGCGGATCTCGCCAACCCCGCCCCGCCCCCGATCAATCCTGCCACAGCGCCTGCCATACCGGCATACCTGGCTATTTTCGAGAGCGGCGCGGAAGGCGAAGCACTCTTGATTTTTGAACTTTTGATAGAAAGCCTTGCCGAGAAAAGCCCGACTCCTGCCGAAACAAGAGTAAGGGCCGACACTCCAAGGATCAGCCAGGGTTGCCAGTTTTGCTCGGCCGTTTGTCCCATCGGATCACTGAAGTTCACCGGATCCCCCAGACAATACGCATAGGGATTCAACCCACCCCGACCAAACGGACTCAAGCGGTCCGGGCTGTTGAACCGCATAAACACTGGATTGAATGCCCGATGGCCGTTGCCCAACAAGTAATGCCCGGTAACCGAATCGAGCGCCTCACCGTTGTAACCCAGCAAACTGCCAAAGCCGGTATCGGCATGTCGGTGGCCATAGGGAGCATAAACCTGATGCACCGCTCCCCCGGAATCGACAAGCTGCAACACGGAACGCTGCTGATCAGTGGCCAGCAACTGGCGGCTGCGCTCATCCCCCTGGCGTGATTGCAGCGCCAACAATTGCTTGTCGTGCTGGAACACACTCTGGCTGGCCTGCCCCTGCAGCTCGGTCACCAGATGTTCTTGGCGGTAGAATCGTTGCAGCTTTTCTTGCCCGAAAAGCTCACGCCCGATCAGTTGATCCAGAGCGTCATAGCGATAGCGACACAATTGCGTTGTCCGCATTATGATCACCTCCGTTGGAGGCATTTAGCTTGCACCGCCAGAAGGATTAAGGCACCTAGCAGAACTGCTAGTTTTGGAGGAAACACGTTCTTTTGAACGGGCCCCATAAAAAACGCCGACGCTATAACTAGCCGTCGGCGTTGGCAACCTGGAAGGGGTTTACCTCGCGAATCAGAACGCCGGCAGAACCGCGCCGCTGTACTTCTTCTCGATGAATGCTTTCACTTCGGGACTGGTCAATGCCTTGGCCAGCTTCTGGATGGCGACGCTGTCCTTGTTATCAGGACGGGCAACCAGGAAGTTCACGTAAGGCGAATCGGCACCTTCGATCACCAGGGCGTCCTTGGCCGGGTTCAGCCCCGCTTCCAGCGCGTAGTTGGTGTTGATCATGTCCAGGTCGACCTGATCCAGCACACGCGGCAGCATGGCGGACTCAAGCTCCTTGAACTTGAAGTTGTGCGGGTTCTTGGCGATGTCTTTCGGGGTGGCCAGGGCGTTCTTCGGGTCTTTCAACTCGATCAGGCCAGCCTTCTGCAGCAGGATCAAGGCACGGCCGCTGTTGCTGCCTTCGTTAGGAATGGCAATGGTCGCGCCGTCTTTGAGCTCGGCCAGGGTTTTGACTTTCTTCGAGTAGCCGCCGAACGGTTCAACGTGAACACCGACCACGGTTTCCAGGTGAGTGCCTTTGCCTTCGTTGAAGCTTTTCAGGTACGGCAGGGTCTGGAAGTAGTTGGCGTCCAGACGCTTCTGGTCGACCTGTACGTTCGGTTGAACGTAGTCGGTGAAGACTTTGATTTCCAGGTCCACGCCTTCTTTGGCGAGGGTTGGCTTGATCAGCTCAAGAATCTCGGCGTGTGGAATCGGGGTTGCCGCTACCACCAGTTTCTCGCCAGCCTGGGCCAGGCCCGCAGTCAGGGCAGCCGCCAGTGCGGTGAACAACAGAACCTTTTTCATGCAGTGTCCTTATCGAAAATCACGGTCGCTTGTGGCGACGGCTAGATATTTAAGTGCCAGCGAAGTGCTATCTCTGGCGTGACGCGGACAATACCCGGATTTTTTATTCCCGAACAATATCTTTTATTCACTTTCATATTCCATTTTATTCATACAGCTCTAACTCGCACATTCCCTGTAGGAGCGAGGCTTGCCCGCGAAGCAGACGACGCGCTTTGTCTGATAGGACGCCTTCGCGGGCAAGCCTCGCTCCTACAGAATCCCGGTGTTTTTCAGGAGTTGTTTCAAGGCTTCTTTCTCAGTGGTGGAGCCATTGCCGAGTATCTGTTTGAGCTGCTGTTCGATCTGCTTCAGACCCTCATCAGGCAAATTCAAATGCTCCGGCAAAATCTCGTCACCGGTACTCACCAGCAGCGCAAAGTGAATGACGTTTTCCAGCTCCCGGGTATTGCCCGGCCAGCTGTGTCGCTCCAGCACTGCTTGCGCGGCCTCGCTGATCAACGGCACTGGCAGGTCCAGGCGCTGGCTGTAGATGCCGAGGAAGTATTCGGCCAGCGACAGGATGTCACCCACCCGCTCGCGCAGTGCCGGCAGTTCGAGCTGGCCTTCGCTGAGGTAGTGGTAGAGCCGCTCGTGGAATTTCCCGGCGGCGACCGCCTGGGCCAGGTCGATGCTGGTGGCGGCGACCAGGCGCACGTCCACCGGGCTCGGTTGGTGCGCACCGACGCGGGTCACTTCGTGGTTTTCCAGGGCGGCGAGCAATTTGATCTGGATCGGCAGCGGCAGGTCGCCGATCTCATCCAGGTACAGGGTGCCGCCGTTGGCCGAACCGAACCAACCGGCGCGACTGCTGGCAGAACCGCTGTAGCTGCCGGCGGCATAGCCGAACAATTCGGCGTCTGCGTAGGTGGGGCTGATCGCCCCGCAATTGACCGAGACGAACAAGCCGCCGCGATCACTGGCGCGATGGATGTGCCGGGCCAGCAGCTCCTTGCCACTGCCGGTTTCACCACGGATCAGCACCGAGATCGAGCGCGGCGCCAGCTGTTCCAGCTCTTGGCGCAATTGCCGCGAGCGTGGGTCGACGAATACCAGCGCCTTGGCGCGGATGCTCAGGGGACTTTTTTCAGCGTCAGGAAAGGTCAGCAGCGGCTGACCGAAGGTTTCAAAGCTCATGGCAGACTCCCGCCCAAAACCGCCAACGGACGGGGGCGTTGAAAAAAACAAAAGGTTCAGGCACGGCGCAGGGCGTGGTGTTCCATGCGGTTTTGCAGGCGATAGAGATAGGCAAAGCCCTGCTCCCAACGCTGATGACCCGACTTCACATTGATGTGCCCGGCACCCGCCAGGATCCCCGCTTCCGCACCCCAGTTACGCGCCAGCTCCAGAGCCCGCGGCGCGCTGACGGCGCTGTCGTTGTCGGAGCTGACGACCTGGCTGGGAAACGGCAGCAGGTCGGTTGGAATCGGTGCGAAATTGCGCAGGGCCGGCGCGCAGGCCGGGCGCTCGACGTCCGCCGGCGCGACCAGCAAGGCGCCACGTACCTGACGCAGAAACTGCACAGGCGCGGTAGCCGCCCAATGCGCGACGGTGATGCAGCCAAGGCTGTGGGCGATCAGGATCACGGGGGTGCTGTCGGCGGCAATGGCCTCGGCCAGCGCTGCCACCCAGTCTTCACGACGCGGTGTCAGCCAGTCCGCCTGCTCCACCCGTGCGCTGTTCGGCAAACTGTTTTGCCAATGGCTTTGCCAATGATCTTCTGGCGATCCTTGCCAGCCCGGCACAATCAGGTAACGAATTGACTCATTGCGCATGGGGGTAGCTCTCCTGCTGCGTGTCTGTTCCTGATCGAGTATAGGGACGGGATTTATATTCGTTAAGGAATAAGAAGCTATTTATTAAGACCCATATCGAATATAAGATGTGAAATAAAAAAGGGGCCGCACCCTGCCAAGGAGACGGCCCCGGAAAACTTGAAACGCTGTCAGCGCGCGGTGATCACCGACAACTTGGTAATCCCTGCCCGCTCGATCGACGCCATGGCCCGTGCCACTTCGCCGTAATTCACCCCGTCATCGGCCTGCAATTGCACCCGCACTTCGGGATCCTTGGCCTTGGCCGCCTGGAGCTTGAACTCCAGCAGATCAGGCTGGATTTCATCCTTGTTGATAAACAGCTTGCCCGCCCCGTCGATGCTCACCACCAGCGGGTCCTTCTGCTCCACCGGCGCCACGGCTTCGGTCTTGGGCAGGTTGATCGGGATCGCGTTGGTCAGCAGCGGCGCGGTGACGATGAACACCACCAGCAGCACCAGCATCACGTCCACTAGCGGTGTCACGTTGATCTCGCTCAGCACCTCATCGCTGTCTTGCGTGGAGAAGGCCATATCAGGACGCCTCCTTCACTTTTTGCGCGTTACCCGAAGCCGCAACCTTGTGCGCGGTCGGGTGAATCAACACGCGGAACGCACTCTTCTGCGCCAGGCTGTAGAAGTCGTGGGCGAAGTCGTCCAGATCCGCCGCCGTCAGCTTCAGGCGACGCAAAAAGTAGTTGTAGACCAGCACCGCCGGCACCGCGACGGCGATCCCCACACCGGTGGCAACCAGTGCTGCACCAATGGGGCCGGCGACTGTTTCCAGGCTCGCCGAGCCCGCTGCGCTGATGCCCTTCAATGCCTCCATAATTCCCCACACCGTGCCGAACAAACCAATGAACGGTGACGTGCTACCGATACTCGCGACCACCGCCAGCCCGGTTTCCAGCGACCGGCGCTCGCGCACGATCTGCTGACGCAAGGCCCGCTCGAGACGATCCTGATGATTGATCGCCTGGCTCAAATCCGCCGCCTGTGGCGCCTCGCCGACCTGAATCGCCGCATAACCGGCCTGTGCCACCCGCGCCGCAGCGCCCGGGTGGGTCTCGGCCAACTCTGCCGCCGAATCCAGGCTCGATGCGGCCCAGAAGCGCTTATGAAACTTTCGGTCCTGGGCTTTCAGGCGACCGAACTGCACGCCCTTGAGCAATGCCAGGCCCCAGGTGGCGACGGAGAAAACCACCAGCAGCCAGATCACCGCGCTTTCGATGGATTGGAGTGGAGATGCCAATAACGTCATGGTGAATTCCTCGTGTAAACGTTTCGCGCTAAATAGGTGTCGGTTTAATGAATCTTGAAATCGATGGGCACGCTGACCCAGCCGTCCCGGGCCACATCGCCCTGCTTGGCGGGCACGAAACTCCAGCGTTTCACGGCGCTCAGGGCCGCCTCATCGAGGGCCTCGCGACCGCTGCTTTTCTGAATCTGGATCTCCCCGGGCTTGCCGCTGGCCAGTACATGCACACGCAACAACACCGTGCCTTCCCAACCGCGACGCTGGGCCAGCGACGGGTATTCCGGCGCCGGGTTTTTCAGATACCCGGCGTTGGCCGAGGCGGGTGTCACCGGTGCCGGCGCGGGCGGTGCTGGGGGTGCCGGGGCCGCGACCGGAGCAGCCGGTTGTGGCGGCGCGGGCGGTTGCGGGGCTGCTTTGGGCGCAGGTTTAGGCACCGGTTTAACAATCGGTTTTGGCTTGGGAATCGGTTTTGGCGGCGCCGGCTTGGCTGCCAATTCGTCCACCACGGGCGGCGGTGGCTCGACCACAGGTGGTGGTGGCGGCGGTGGCGGCGGTTCGACCACTGGCGGCGCCGGACGCGAAAACTCGATGGTCATCGGCGGAATTTCCGGCGGCACGATGGGCAATTCTTTGGTCGGCTGTTGATTGACCCAGTAGATCACCGCGCCGTGCACCAGCAACGCCAGCACACCGAGCAGTATCGCTTCGCGTCGGCTCAGGATGCCCTTGGGCGCACGCTGCAAACGCAGCTGGCCCAAGGGCACGCGGTGCACCCTCCCGAGGTCGACCAACTCGCCAACTGGCGCCTGGCGCCAAAGCACCTCGTGTGCGCCGGCGGCGGTCTGGACATTGCCCATTGCTTTACTCCCTGCGGTCTCTTTGCGAATTACCCGATACGCCGAACCCGACATCCCCCGTACGACGTATCGAGGGCTTAATCATTGGGTTAGGCGCTTATCTCTGAAAGTAATCTTTAACGTTAAAACTAGACCTAAAACGAATATGAAAAATACCTGGTTCGCTGCAGGCCCTGTTCCATAAGGGCTGCGGCGATGGAGCAAAAAACACATGCTTTTGAAGCATTGAAAATATTCCCTCAAGGCATGGTTTCGCTGCAGACGCCGCATTCATCAGAAGTCGTAACGCCCGGTCACACCCAAGGTTCGCGGTGTCCCGAGCAAGCCTTCGTAACCGCCATTGGAAGCGGTCCAGAGGGTGGTGTAATAGGTTTTGTCGAACGCGTTTTTCAGCCACAGCGAGACATCCCACTGACCCTGCTTGAAATCGCCGCGCAGGCCGGTGGACAGGTTGACCACGGCGTAGCTGGGGATCTGGCCGAAATCGGAATCTTCCACCGTGCCCACCGCTTTGGAGCGGAACGCGTAGCTGGCGGTGACGTACTCTTCGAAGCCGTTACTCAGGTTCCATTTGTATTCGCCGTTGGCGTTGCCGATCCATTTCGAAGCGCCGACCACCTGATGGCCGCTTAGATCGCACGAGGCCGGAGCACCCGGCGCCAGGCTGACTTCCGGTGGGCACGGCGCGTCTTTGTAGGAGAGGTAGCTGACGTCGTTGTAGGAGCCGTTGATGTTCAGCGTCAGGCCGCGCAACGGGATCAGCGTGCTGTCGAATTCCACGCCACGGGAGCGCACGGAACCGGCGTTGGTCAGGTATTGCACGCGGTTGACGTCGTCGTAGGCGTTGGTTTGATAGCCGTTGACCTGGGTCCAGAACACGTTGGCGTTAAGCTGAAGGCGACGATCCCAGAGCGTGCTTTTGAAACCGAGTTCGGCGTTGTTGGCGCGTTCGGTGCCGATCAGCAGCGAGTCGGCGCCGGCGACCGGGGCTGTGCCGACGGCCAGGTTGACCCCTCCGGATTTTTCGCCATGGGACAGCGTGGCGTAGCCGAGCACATTATCGGTGAAGTGATAGCTGAGGTTCAGCAGACCCGAAGGGCTGGAGCTGTATTGATTCAAATCGCCGGAGTCGTAAGCCCCGGCGCGACCTTGTCTTACCGCCGCTGCCGCCCCCGCCACCGCCGCGCCACCCACTGGCGCGTTGCGGTTGACCCAGGCGCTTTTCTCTTCGTAAGTGCCCCGCACACCGGCGGTGAAATCCAGCCGTTCGGTGAGGTGCCAGGTGCCTTGGGCAAACAGGGCAAAGCTGTCGGTTTCGATGTGGCCTTTGCCGATGCTGGTGACGTTGGCCAGCGCGCCTGCGGGCGTGCCATTCCAGATGTCCGCTTGCGGGCCGTAAAAGCTGAACGATTTGTTGTCTAGGTCGGAGCCGAAGTAATAGGCGCCGAGCACGTAATCGAAGAATCCACCGGTGGGCGACGCCAGGCGAAACTCCTGGGAATACTGTTTATCCTCCACTGACACGCCGGCGTTGTTGTAGGCGGAGACGTTCAGGCCGTCATCGTTGCGCGGGGTGAAGTTCCACCAGCGGTAGGCGCTGATGGACGTCAGGGTGAAGTCATTCGGCAGCGTCCAGTTTGCCTCGACCGACGTGCCGCCCTGGTGCACGGTGACGTGTTGATCGTTATTCAGGTTGACCTTGCGATGCGTGCCATCGACCAGCGTAGCGCCTGCCGCATTGGCCCGGGCCTGGTAGAGGTTGACGCCATTGATGGTCGGCCCGGTGTTGTACAACACGCGGGTGCCGGCGCTGGAATCCTCTTCGTTGTAGTCGCCGATCCAGCGCAGATTGAATGCTTCATTGGGCTTGAACAGCAACTGGCCACGAAAGCCATCCCGCGAGCCGCCGTTCAAGTCATGGCCGTCGAATTCGTTCTTGATGTCGCCATCGCTGCGGGTGCGGTAAGCGGAAAAACGTCCCGCGAGTTCATCGTTCAATGGGCCGGAAATGGTGCCCTTGGTCTGGAAGTAACCGTCCTCGCCCACCGAGGTTTCGATGCTGCGTTCCGGGGTAAATGTCGGCGCCCGCGTACTGATGTTGATCACGCCAGCCGTGGTGTTCTTGCCGAACAACGTGCCTTGCGGGCCGCGCAGCACTTCGAGTTGCTCGATGTCCATCAAGTCGAACACCGCCATGCCCGGACGGCCGAGGTAAACGTTGTCGAGGTACAGCCCGACGCTGCCTTCCAGGCCATCACTGGCCGGGTTGTTGCCCAGGCCACGGATCGACACGCTGGACTGGCGCGCATGCATGTAGGCGACGTTGACGCTGGGCACCAGTTGTTGCAGATCCTGAATGCGATAGACCCGCTGGGTTTCCAGCACCTGGCCACTGACCACGCTCATCGGGGTCGGTACATCCTGTGAACTTTCTTCGCGACGGCGGGTGGTGACGGTGACTGTTTCCAGCTGAGTGCCATCGGCCTTAGCCTGGCCCGAGGCGGTTTTCGCCGGGGCCTCCTGGCCTGTGGTGGTCTCGGCCGCATAGCCTTGGGTCCAACTGGCGCTCCCCGCCAGCAACAGGGCCAGAGGCAGGCGTTTGAGCCGTCGGGGTGTGAGGGGTGACGCAAGGTTCAACGGACTCATCAAGCGGCTCCTGATCAAAAAACACACAGCCACTTTTCAGCAGTGTATATTCTTTAAAGTTATTTATTTATGTTTTTACAAAGATTTACTGCATAAGAGATTGCCTTTATAAGGAGTCGACCTAATGCATATCCAATGCATTTCCCCGATATTTTTAATGTGAAAAATGCATATCGACCTGCGCCAGCTTCGCCACTTCATCGCCCTCGCCGACCAGCGCAGCTTCGTCGCGGGCGCCATGGCCGTGAACCTGTCGCAGTCGGCGTTCAGTCGCAGCATCCAGGCGCTGGAACACAGCGTCGGCTGTCAGTTGGTGGATCGCGGGCGCAAGGACCTGGCGCCGACCAAGCAAGGCCAGGTGCTGCTCGAACACGCGCGGCGGCTGGTCAGCGGTGCGCAGCAGATGGCCAACGAGATCAGCCAGTTCAACGGCCTGGAGGCCGGCGAATTGCGCTTCGGTTGCGGGCCGGCGCCAGCGGCGGGTTTGATCCCTCGGGCGATCGGCAGCTTTATTGGTCGCTACCCCAAGGCGCGGGTGCAATTTCAAGTGGATGACTGGCAAAGCCTGAGCAAACGCCTGCTGAGCGAAGAGTTCGAATTTTTCGTCGCCGACACCCGGCAGTTCGAGGCCGACCCGGACTACCTGACCCAACGCCTGCGCCCGCGCAAATGGCATTTCTGCTGCCGCGCCGGGCACCCACTGGCCGCTCGCGAAAGCGTCAGCGCCGCCGAGTTGATGAGCTATCCGATGGCCGTCACCATTCGCCCGCCGAACCTGCGCAAAGTCATCGTCGACCTGAGCGGCCGGCCGGATTTCGCGCCCAATGTGGAGTGTGAAAACAGCTACAGCCTGCTCGGTGTGGTGCTGCGTTCCGATGCGATTGGCATCATCGGCGAGTATTCGGATGCGCTGCATAACGCCAAGGGTGAGTTGGTGCGTTTGAAGATCGATGGATTGGCCGATGACCTGGAGGAGCTTTACACCCGCTACGGGATCGTCAGTCGTGCGGGGTATCGGTTGTCGCCGTTGGCCGAGGCGATGATTGCGCAGATCAAGGAGGTTGATGCGCAGGATGAAGAGGTGTGTTCGCTGGAGAATCTGGCCGTCTGAACGGGCGCCATCGCGAGCAGGCTCACTCCTACAGGGTTTTGTGTACACCGATCCACTGTGCGAGCCTGCTCGCGAAGGCGTCGGCCCAGCCAATGATGCACCCACTGCATAAAAACCATTCCCCAAACGCACTTGCCTCAACCCCGCCCCAGCAGCGAAAAACCTCGCCTGTCTTTTCGATCGGTGACCCCCATGCCCAACACTCCAAACCCCGTGCGCAACGTGCTGTACATCATGTGCGACCAACTGCGCCGCGATTACCTGTCGTGCTACGGCCACCCGCACTTGCACACCCCCAACATCGATCGCCTGGCCGCCGCCGGCGTGCGTTTCAGCCGTGCCTATACCCAAGGCACGATCTGCGGCCCGTCGCGGATGTCGGCCTACACCGGGCGCTATGTCAGCAGTCATCAAGTCGCCTGGAACGCCGTGCCCTTGCCGCTGGAAGAACTGACTATCGGTGACTACCTGCGACCCCACGGCATTCGCACCGCACTGGTGGGCAAGACCCACGCCACACCGAATCTCGATGCGTTGCAGCGGCTGGCCATCGACCCTGGTAGCGCGCAGGCCGAGAGCCTGAACGAAGTCGGATTCGAGCCGTACTTTCGCCATGACGGCATCTTTCCCGACGACCCGCTGTTCGATGACAAACGCGAATCCGCGCCCTACACCCACTACTTGCGCGACCTCGGTTACGCCGGGCGCAACCCCTGGCACGACTGGGCCAACGCGGCCGAGGGCGAACAGGGCGAAATCCTCAGCGGCTGGAAAATGCGCAACGCCCATCTGCCGGCGCGCGTTCCCGAGCAGCATTCGGAAACCGTCTACACCACCGACCGCGCCCTCGACTTCATCGCCGAGCAGGGCGAGCAGCCCTGGTGCCTGCACCTGTCGTATATCAAACCCCACTGGCCCTATATCGCTCCGGCGCCGTATCACGCGCTGTATGGCCCGGAACAGGTGATCGAGCCGGTGCGTGCAGCCGAGGGCGAGACCAGTGATCACCCGGTATACAACGCGTTTCGTCAGCACGAGGAGAGCCTGAATTTTTTCCGGGACGAAGTACGCCTGAACGTGATCCCGACGTACATGGGCCTGATCAAACAGGTCGATGACCAGCTCGGGCGGTTGTTCGATTTCCTGCAGAGCAGCGGTCGCTGGGATGACACCCTGATCGTGTTCACCAGCGACCATGGAGACTTCCTTGGTGACCACTACCTGGGGGAAAAAGAGTTCCTGCTGGAGCCGGCGGTGGGGGTTCCGCTGATCGTCCGCGACCCGCGTCCGGCGGCGGATGCAACGCGCGGTTCGGTGGATGAGCGACTGGTGGAAACCATCGACGCGCTGCCGACTTTCCTTGAGGCACTGGGGTTACCGGGGGCCGAGCATCGACTTGAAGGACGCTCGCTGATTCCCCTGCTGCACGGTGTGAAGACTGACTGGCGCCGCTTCGCGATCAGCGAATACGACTACGCCTTCCAGGCGCCTGCGCGGGAACGCTTGCATCAACCGATCGACCGCTGCCGCATGACCATGGTGCGCAGCGAGCGCTGGAAATACCTGGCGTACGACGGCTTTCGACCGCAGTTGTTCGATCTGACGAATGATCCGCAGGAGCTGCGGGACCTGGGAGCTGACCCGGCGTATGCCTCGGTCCGAGAAGAGCATGCGGGGTATTTGTTTGAGTGGGTGAGAGGGTTGAAGCGGCGGACCACTATCAGCCATCAGGAGATTGATTTGCGTGGGCAGCGGTTTCGCTACGGTGAACCGGAAACCGAGAAAATGGTGCAGATCGGCGTGTGGTAGAAAAAGCTTCGCGAGCAGGCTCGCTCCCACATTGGATCATCGTCACGCATCAGATCCCTGTGGGAGCGAGCCTGCTCGCGAAGGCGTCCGATCAGACGCCGCCGATATCCGGCCCCTTCACCGTCTGACTACGCTGCCCCGCCACACCCACCGGCACCTCGCCCTTGAGCGTCACGCGCCGCACCACGCGGTCCTGGGTGCCATAGTCATCCACCGCGTAATGCTGGGTGGAGCGGTTGTCCCAGATCGCCACATCACCGGCCTGCCAGCGCCAGCGCACAATGTTTTCCTGGCGGACAACGTGGCTCTGCAACAGGTTGAACAGGTGCGCCGAATCACCCTGGGAGTAACCCTTGATGCGCTTGACGAAATGCCCCAGCAGCAAGCTTTTCTCGCCACTGATCGGATGCACGCGCACCACCGGATGCTCGGTCTCGTAGATGGTCGAGGTGAAGATCTTGCGGTAGCGCTCCAGCTTCTCCTCCGACACGTCAGGCTTGGCGCCGGCGTAGTCGTACTCGTTGCTGTGCACCGCCACCAGTTTATCCGCCAGTTCGCGCAGCTCCGGCGTCAGTTCGTTGTAGGCCGTGGCAGTGTTGGCCCACAGGGTGTCGCCGCCAAAGGCGGGCGCAACCACCGAGCGCAGGATCGAGGCTTTCGGGTAGGCGTCGACGAAAGTCACGTCGGTGTGCCAGGAGTTGGCGCGCTGGCCTTGGGCACCGTCCAGCTCCAGCAGAAAACGGGTGCCGTCACGCACGGGTACGGTCGGGTGCGCCACGGGCTCGCCCAGCAGATGGGCGAAGGCTTCCTGGCTTTGATCGTCGAGGTGGGCCTGCTCGCGGAAGAAGATCACCTTGTACTGCACCAGCGCCTGCTGGATCGCCTCGACGGTGTTGGCATCCAGTTCACCGGAGAGCTTCACGCCACGGATCTCGGCACCGATTCGGCCGGCCACCGGATGGATTTCCAGCGCGTGAACAGCGGGTTTTACAGCTAAAGCGGCATTGCTCATGGGTAGACCCTCGATCGGACTGCTGACGGTTGAGCGGCAGCGAAACAACGCTCTATCTATATTCAATTTTGATCTAATAGATATTCACATGCTTCGTTGACGGAATAAGAGCTTGCATTTAAAACCTCAACCAACCCTCGTCGCAAATGCCTTCGAGCTATTTTTAGGATGCCGGGAAAGCATATGGATCTTCGCCAGTTGCGCTACTTCATCGCCCTCAACGAACACCGCAGTTTCGTCCGCGCGGCGGACGCCATGGGCATCACTCAACCGGCGTTCAGCCGCAGTATCCAAGGGCTTGAACAAGAGTTCGGCTGCGTGCTGGTGGATCGTGGCAACAAGGATTTGCGCCCTACCCCCGAAGGCCTGGTGGTGTTGCAACATGCGCGCAGCCTGGTGCAAGGCGCGGCCCTGCTCAGCGCCGAAGTGACGCAGATGACCAAGCTCGACGCCGGTGAACTGCGCTTCGGTTGCGGACCGGCCCCGGCGGTGAAGCTGGTGCCGGATGCGGTCGCGCAATTCATCAACGCGCACCCGAAAGTGCGCACCTGTTTCGAAGTGGATAACTGGGAAAAACTCAGCCGCGCGCTGAGCCGCGAAGAGATCGAATTCTTCATTGCCGACATCCGCCATTTCGAAGCCGACCCGAACTTCCAGACCCAGGCCCTGACACCCAGGCGCGGGGTGTTTTTCTGTCGTCCCGGGCATCCGTTGCTGGCCAAGGAAAGCCTGTCGACCAACGACATGTTCGACTACCCGCTGGCAACCACGCTGATTCCGCCAGGCATCCGCAAACTGCTGGCGAACCTAAGTGGGCGCATGGACTTTTCCCCGTCCATCGAGACCGAGCATTTCCCGGCGCTGGTGAAAATCGTGCTGCAATCGAATGCGATTGGCGTGGGGACGCAAGAGGCCTTTGTCGAAGACATCGCCCAGGGTTCACTGGTGTTGCTGCACTGGCGCAATCTGCCGCAGAACATCGAGAGCATGAATGCCCGCTGCGGGATTGTCAGTCGCACAGGGTTCAGGTTGTCGCCGGCGGCGCGGGCGATGATTGAGATATTGGTGGCGGTGGACAAGCAGGAAGTCGCTCTAGCCGTTTAGGACCTCATCGCTGGCAAGCCAGCTCCCACAGGTTTTTCTGGTGCTCACAAGATGCGTGTTCACTGGAGATCCCTGTGGGAGCTGGCTTGCCAGTGAAGAGGCCCGCAAGAGCGCTAAAGATTTAAAGTTTCGCCGCCGCCAACTCCGGCACCACCCAATCGCTCACCTTGAACGACTTGCGAATCAGCTTCTGCTGCGAGGCCAGGTCCACGGCATCCTGCAATTTACCCAGGAACACCGGATCCAGGGTCGACGGGAAAACCTCACTCAGGTTCTGATCCTTCAAATCCTCGGTCAGAATCACCGACGGATAACTCGCAAGCCCGGACACCAACTGAATGTACGCTTGCTTGTTGCTGTCCTGGGTCAGCCATTGCACCGCCTGCTGTTGGGCCTTGAGCAGTTTCGCCACCACCTGCGGGTGCTCGTCGACAAACTTGCCATTGGCCACCAATACCGCCTGAACACTGCCCGCGCCCCCCAGGTCCTTGGTGTTCAACGGCAACTCGGCCAGGCCCTTGGCTTGCAACGCCGTCAAATTGGAACCGCCCCACGACGCATCGATCTGCCTGGCGGCGAGCGCCGCAACGGCAGCGTTGAAATCCAGGTTGATGACCTTCAGGTCCTTCTCGCTCAAACCCTGGCTGGCCAGCGCTGCATCGAACGACAACTGGCTGGCAGTGCCGCGAAAGATCGCCACACGTTTGCCCTTGAGGTCCTGCAGGGTCTTGATCCCCGAGCCCGGCACTACCCCCAGATAATGCTTTACCCCGCGTGCCGACGCACTCAGCACCCGTGTATCCAGGCCATTGGACTTGCCGATGATCGCCGCCAGGTCACCGAGGTATGCCAGATCGACCTGATCGTTGGCAAAGGCTTCGTTGATCACAGGACCTGCGCCTTTGAAGAAATTCCACTGAATCTTGATGCCCTGGTCGGCAAAGGCTTTTTCGTAGATCTGTTGATCGCGCAACACGTCCACCACGCCGCCTGCGCTGTGTTGCGAGCCGGCGCTGAGGTCGGGCACGGCGATGCGGATTTCCTTGAGTTCGGCGGCCTGGGCGGTGAACGCCAGCAAGCCCGCCAGAGCCGGTACGGCGAACAGGCTGATGACACGTTTGAAGGGGATGTTCATGGGTACGGCTCCTGGTGACGACGGCGTTGAGGAGCAGAAAGTAGGCTCAATCTTGACCAGCACTTAAATACTATAAATTCACATTTTTATATCGTTTAGACCTAAGCAAACAACGGCGGGGCCCGTGGAGCGATATGCATAACCAGCATCGAAAATATTCTTCGAATGCATTGGATGCGTTTTGGCTGGAGGCCTTAAATGGTGCGGCTTATCTCCCAATAGTATTGATATTGAATTTCATATAACCATTTTGTGTTCTTGAAATCGCCAAGATCGCAGCCTTCGGCAGCTCCTACAGATGTACGCGAATCCATGTAGGAGCTGCCGAAGGCTGCGATCTTTTGATCTTGATTCTCGAATCGCGAAAAACCCGACAACGGAGGTCGCCCATGGCCCGTGTTTCCTTGCTCAGCCTGCCACTGGCTGCGCCACCGCCCGGTGGTCGACGACTGTGGCCGACTCAGCGCTTGTTGCCCTGGCTGCTGCCACTCAGCCTGTTTGCGTTGTGGTGGCTGGGCAGCCGCAATCAATGGATGAGCGAACAGATCCTGCCGGCACCATCGCTGGTCTGGAACAGTGCGGTGGAGCTGTCGCATGGCGAGCTGTGGAGCCATTTGTGGATCAGCCTGCAACGCCTGTTCTGGGGCCTGCTTGCCGGGATCACCGCGGGCGCGGTATTGGGCGCGGCGCTGGGCTTCAACCGCACGCTCGAACGCTTGGTATTCCCGACATTCGCCGGCTTGGCGCAAGTCCCGACGCTGGCGTGGATTCCACTGTTCATGGTGTTTTTCGGTATCGGCGAAGTGTTGAAACTGGTGGTGCTGATCAAGGCCATCGTGGTGCCGGTGACCCTGCACACCTTGGTGGGCGTACGTGATGCTCAACCCAGGCTGCGTGAAGCCGCTACGGTGCTGCGCCTGCCGCCACGATTGCTGATCCGCCGCCTGGTGCTACCCGCCGCACTGCCTGCCTTCATGGCCGGTGTACGCCTGGCACTGGCCGCAGGCTGGACGTCACTGCTCGCCGTCGAACTGCTCGCCTCCAGCGAAGGCATCGGTTTCCTGATGGTCTGGGCGCGACAGCTGTTCATGCTCGACATCGTGTTCGTCTGCATCGTCGTGATTGGCTTGATCGGCGTGGTCATGGATCGCGGCATCGGCCTGCTGGACAAAAAACTGGTGCACTGGCCGCATCCGGCCACGGCCGAAATCCGCCGTGGCCCGAAATATCAAGGCTGGCAGCGCCTGCAACCTTGGTTGCTGCCATTGGCGTTGCTGTTGGTGTGGCAACTGGCGACGAATCAGCAATGGGTCGACGCCAACATTCTGGTCAGCCCGCTGGTGGTGCTGGCAACCACCTGGAGCGGCTTGCTCGACGGCACGCTGATCAGTGGCATGGCCCTGAGTTTGGGCCGCACCCTCGGCGGCCTGCTGCTCGGTGGCGGCCTCGGCTTTGCCCTGGGCTTGTTGCTGGGACTGTCGCACACGAGCGAACGAGTCCTCGGACCAACCCTCGCCGCCCTGCGTCAGATCGCGATTTTCGCCTGGGTGCCGCTGCTCACCGCCTGGTTCGGTCTGGGCGAACTGGCCAAGTGGGTATTCGTCGCCCTCGCCGCGTTTTTCCCATTGTTCATCGCCACCCAACGCAGCGTCGCCAATCTCTCGCCGCAATTGAACGAAGCCGCCCGAGTGCTGCGCCTGAATCTGCGGCAACGCCTCGGCCGACTGGTGCTGCCGGGGGCCGCACCCGGGATTTTCGCCGGGCTTCGGTTGAGCCTGATCTACGCCTGGCTGGGCACCATCGGCGCCGAATACTTCATGCCGTCCAACGGCGGCATCGGCAGCCAGATGATCGGCGCCCAACAACTGCTGCGCATGGACCTGATCATGGCCGGCATGTTGCTGGTCGGCCTCACCGGCGCCCTGCTCAACCTCATTGGCCAACGCCTCGAGACGCGCGCCACCCGCTGGAGACACGCATGAACGCACCCATAGTCAGCTTCAACCACGTGGGCAAAACCTTCGACGTCGACGGTTTTGAACTGGAGGCCATTCGCGAGTTCAACCTGGACATCGCCGAGGGTGAATTCGTCGCCATCGTCGGCTCCAGCGGCTGTGGAAAATCCACTTTGCTGCGGCTGCTGGTAGGCCTCGATACGCAGTTTCGCGGGCAGATCAGTGTCGATGGCAAGGCCGTCACCGGCATCGGCGGCGAGCGCGGCATCGTCTTTCAGGAGCACCGTCTGTTTCCCTGGCTGACGGTGGCGGACAACATCGGCCTGGGCCTGGTCAACGAGCCATTGAGCGCTGTTGAAAAGCACAAACGCATCAGTGATTTCATTGACCTGGTGGGCCTGCGCGACTTCAGCCGTGCCTATCCACATCAGCTCTCCGGTGGCATGGCGCAACGGGTGGCGATCGCTCGCGGTCTGGTGGCCAGCCCACGTATTTTGCTGCTGGACGAACCCTTCGGCGCCCTCGACGCCCTGACCCGTCAACAGATGCAGGACGAACTGCTGGCGATCCGCGCACGGGCAAAAATCACCACGATCCTGGTCACCCACGATGTCGAGGAAGCGATCTTTCTTGCCGACCGCGTGGTGGTGATGGAGCCGCGTCCCGGACGCATCAAGCAAGTGGTCGACATCGCCCTGCCTCATCCGCGTCTGCGCAGCAGTTTCGACTTCCACCAGCTGCGCGAAGAATTGCTGCACGAACTCACCAGCGACGGCCACTACCAACCACCGGTACCGGTGCAGGTGCGTGACTTGCCGTTGTCTTTCATTGCCTGCTGAACAGGAGATTCTTGATGCCGCAACGCCCCAACTTTCTGGTGATTCTGGCCGATGATCTTGGCTTTTCCGATCTCGGCGCATTCGGCGGCGAGATCGCCACGCCGAACCTCGATGCCATGGCCAACAACGGCCTACGCCTGACCGATTTCCACACCGCGCCCACCTGCTCGCCGACGCGCTCGATGCTGCTCACCGGCACCGATCACCACATCGCCGGCATCGGCACCATGGCCGAAGCGTTGACGCCGGAGCTGATTGGCAAACCCGGTTACGAGGGGTATCTGAACGACCGCGTTGTCGCCCTGCCCGAGCTGCTACGCGAGGCCGGCTACCAGACGTTGATGAGTGGTAAATGGCATCTGGGCCTGACTGCTGAACTAGCGCCCCATGCCCGGGGTTTCGAGCGTTCGTTCTCGCTGCTGCCGGGCGCCGCCAACCATTACGGTTTCGAGCCGACCTATGACGAACACACGCCGGGTCTGCTGAAATCCACCCCGGCGCTGTACATCGAAGACGATCAATTCATCGATGAACTGCCGAAGGATTTCTACTCCTCCGATGCCTTCGGCGACAAGCTGCTGCAATACCTCAAGGAGCGCGACCAGACCCGGCCGTTCTTCGCTTATCTGCCGTTCTCGGCGCCGCACTGGCCGCTGCAGGCACCTGCCGATGTGGTGGAGAAATATCGCGGCCGCTATGACGCAGGTCCAGAGGTGCTGCGCCTGGAACGCCTGGAAAAACTCAAGGCCCTGGGACTGATTGATGCAGAGGTGGAACCGCATCCGCTGATCCAGCTTAGCGCCCAATGGGACGCCTTGAGCGACGAGCAACGGCAGATTTCCGCACGGGCCATGGAGGTGTATGCGGCGATGGTCGAGCGCATGGACTGGAACATCGGTCGCGTCGTCGACTACCTGCGCAACCAGGGGCAACTGGACAATACGTTCATCCTGTTCATGTCCGATAACGGCGCCGAAGGTGCGCTGCTGGAAGCCTTCCCGAAATTCGGTCCGCAGCTGCTGACCTACCTCAACCAGCATTACGACAACAGCCTGGACAACATAGGGCGGGCCAATTCCTACGTCTGGTACGGGCCGAATTGGGCACAAGTGGCGACCGCGCCTTCGCGGCTGTTCAAGGCGTTCACTACCGAAGGCGGGATTCGGGTGCCAGCGCTGGTGCACTACCCGCAGCTGCCGCTCAAGGGGCAGATCAGCCATGGATTTGGCACGGTGATGGACATCACGCCGACCATTCTCGACCTCGCCGGGGTGCGTCATCCGGGCAAGCAATGGCGCGGCAAGCCAGTGGCGCCGTTGCGTGGCAAGTCGTGGCTGGGGTTTCTGTCGGGCGAAACGGCGCAGGTGCATGACGAGCACACCGTGACGGGCTGGGAGTTGTTCGGACGGCGGGCGATTCGCCAGGGGCAATGGAAAGCGGTTTACATCCCGGGGCCTGTGGGGCCGGCGACGTGGCAGCTTTATGATCTGGGCAGTGATCCGGGGGAAATCCATGATCTGGCGCTGAGCCAGCCCGAGAAACTCAACCTGCTGATTGAGCATTGGCAGAACTATGTGGATGAGACCGGGGTGATCTTGAGTGAGTCGCCGTTCCAGCCGGATTGAGGCTGTCTGAAAAATCGCTATCGCTGGCAAGCCAGCTCCCACTGGATCGGCGTCGTACACAAAATCATGTGTACGCCAGAGGTCCCTGTAGGAGCTGGCTTGCCACCGATGAGGCCATCACACGCGCACGCCCTCTACAGTTTCACTCTGAGCTTCGTCCTTGCGCACAAACCGGTTCGCCCGCGCAAACGTCCCGAAATCATTGAACCGCACCCCCATCTCACGCATCACCTTATGCGCCACCGGCACGGTCATCTGGCGAATGTAGAACGGCTCCTTAACCACAAAGTGATGAATCCCGTGGCTGCTGCCGAAGTTGAAGCAGAACGCCTGCAACGGCCACAGCCACCAGGCATTCAGTACCTGGCACTGCTGCATGACGTTCCCCGGTTCGATGTCTCCGTAGTAATGCATGTTCGAACTGATGAAGTGCAGGCAAAAGGTGCGCAGCACATTCGGGCCGATGATCACCACCGCGGCGATATCAATCACGTTCATCACCGACAAGGTGGTCGCCGACCACTCGATCGGCGTGCCCATCAGGTACGCGATGCCGTTCGCGGCGTGGAAGCCGAGAAACACGTACCACGCGCCCCAGTGCATCAACGCCAGCGGTGCGTAGACCTTCAGGGTGCGCTGGATGATGCTGAACTTCATCGCCCAGGTCTTGGCCCGCAACATACGGATGAACGACGACATGATGTTGTCGCCAATCATCAACAACCGCGCGAAACCCCAAGGCTCGCCATTAGTGATGGCACGTTCCTCCATGTCGGTCTCGGAGCCGGATACTTTGTGGTGATTGAGGTGCAGGTGACGACGAATCCACGGATTGATCGTGCTCGGACGCGCCAGCCAGACCAGGCCCATCATCAGGTTGTGCGGCACCCGCTGCTTGCGGAAGTACATGCTGTGAATCAGGTCGTGCTCAAGTTCGTGGGTCAGGGAAGCGAAAAAAGCATTGAGCAGCAAGCACACCCACCAGGCCATGTAGCCCTCGATGTAGAGCGCCGCGGAACCGATCATGCCGGCCAGCGCGAAGGCCAGGATGCCCGCGCCCAAGGCGTCCTGAAGCTTGAGAACCGGGTAGCGCTCGCGCAGCTCGACGCCCTTGGCCAGCACTATTTGGCGAATGTGTGCTGATCGTGCAGCTGCATTCAGTCGCTGGGGACTTGCAGAAGTACCTTGCATGCTTCCATCCTCTGATTATTGATGTTCGCATCCTGCCCGCTTCATTCGCCTGGAGCGGTAGCCGAGAACGCCAACCTGTTGACCGGAAGCGCCAATCAGCATGACTGAACCGACCTCCCTCGCCAGCTGGACCCGCGCCCTGCGCAAGCAACTCGACGCCCTGGGCCTCGACAGCAACGCCCTGTGCCAACAGGCCGGGCTCGACCCGCAACTGATGGACGACCCGAACGCCCGTTATCCATTGTCCGGCACCACGCGCCTGTGGGAAATCGCGGTGCAGGTCAGCGGCGACCCGGCGATTGGCCTGCGCGTCTCGCGCTTCGTCAGCCCCACGACCTTCCACGCGCTCGGTTATGCATTGGTGGCCAGCGGCAGCCTGCGGGAAGTCTTCGAGCGCATCGTGCGTTATCACCAGGTGGTCAGTGACGCCCTGGAACTGGAACTGACCCGCGGCGATGACCGCTACTGTTTCCATCTGAAAGTCCCGCCGGGCAATCCGGCCCCGGCCTTCGAAGCCATCGATGCCTTCGTGGCGATTTATGTGCGCACTTGCCGCAATCGCCTGGGCCGCGACTATGCACCGCTGGCGGTGTACTTGCGTCGCCCCGAGCCGGCGGACCCGCTCCAATGGCACAAGGTATTTCGCTCACCGGTGTATTTCGCCACCGGCGAGGATCGACTGGAATTCGCGCTGACTGATTTCGACAGCCACCTGGACGACGCCAACCCGGAACTGGCCGAACACAACGAAACCGTGCTCAACCGCACCCTGGCGCAACTCAAACCGCTGACGTGGGAACGCAAGGTCCGCGACGCCATTGAAGAGCAATTGCCGGAAGGCGAACCCAGCGCCGAACACATCGCCAAGGCCCTGCACCTAAGCCTGCGCAGCCTGCAACGGCACTTGGCGGATGAGGGTTGCCGGTTCGATACGCTGCTCAACGAAAGCCGCGAAAACCTGGCGTTGCTGCACCTGCGCGATCCGCAATGCTCATTGAGTGAGATCAGCTATTTGTTGGGGTTCGCCGATACCAGCAGCTTCAGCCGCGCGTTCAAGCGCTGGACGGGGATGACGCCGGGGCAGTTTCGGGATGGGTTGCGGTGAGTTCTTAGCTGGACGTACCGGCCTCATCGCTGGCAAGCCAGCTCCCACAGTGAATTGTGTGAATCAGAAATGTGTGGTCAATCGAAAAACCTGTGGGAGCTGGCTTGCCAGCGATGAGGCCTGAGCAATCACCGAAAGTCTCTGTGCCCCCGATCCCGCCGCAACAACTTGCGCACCCGCGCCACCAGCTCACTCACGGAAAACGGCTTGATCAGGTAATCATCCTCGTACAACTCCAACCCACGCAGGCGATCCTCGATGCCGTCCTTGGTGGTGAGGAACAGCACAGGGGTTTCGCCGAGCTTGCGGATCTGTTGCAGCAACTGCCAACCGTTGAGCCCTGGCAGCATGACGTCGAGGATAATCAGCTCATATTCGCCATCCTCGATAAAGCGCCGGCCGTCCATGCCATTGACCGCTACATCCACCACAAAGCTCGCCTCACTCAAGCCATTGGCCAGAAGTTTGGCGAGTTCTGGTTTGTCTTCCACTAGCAGTACACGCATGGCACACCTCGACTGTCGTTCTGACAGGCTAAGCGCGTTCACGGATAAAGCCCACCATTAAACAACAACCAACGCCCGCAACCGTTGCACATCGAGGATTTCGATCTCGCCATAACCGAGACGCAATATCCCCTGCCCCTGCAGATCCTTGAGGATCTGGTTGGTGGTCTGGCGCGACAGCGACAACATGGCAGCAAGCTGCTCTTGCGGCAGTTGCAGGACGCGACGCGGTTCGTCGAGCTGGCCGTAGCCTTCGGCGATCATCAGCAGGCGATGGGCCAGCCGGGCCGGAGCCGGCAAAAGGCTCAGCTGTTCGAGATTGATGAAGGTCATGCGCAGTTTCTGGCTCATCAGCAATGCCAGTTGCCGCCAGTGCCCGGGCTGTGCGTCGAGCATCTTGAGCAGCACGGTTTGCGGGATGTGCAGCAGCGTGCTCTGCCCCACGCCAAACGCATCATGGGTACGTGGCTGACCGTCGAACAGGCAGATTTCGCCGAACCAGTGCGGCGGTTCCACCAGGCCCAGCAATGCCTCCTTGCCCTGTTCGTTCACGGCGCCGACGCGTACCGCCCCTTCAAGCACCGCGTACAGCCCACACGGCGGATCGCCGCGCTGGAACAGGCGCTGACCCGCTGACAAGTGCCGCACCCGCGCAGCATCGAGCAGACTATCCTGTAGGGACACAGGCAGATGGCTGAACCACTGACCACGCATCAGGCGCGCACGCCACACCTGCCTATCCATGAAAACTCCTAGAGATTGTCGCCTGGCTGACAGAGCGTGAAGCGGCCCCACGGCATGATCAATCACCCTACAGGAGGAATAACAATGAAAAAAAGCCTCGTTGACCATCTCAGTCAATACGCCGCCTACCACCGCGACCCACGCAACATCGCCACCCACTTCGTCGGCATTCCGTTGATCGTCGTGGCGGTGGCTGTCTTGTTGTCCCGTCCACAATGGGCCGGTGGCTGGCTTTCGCCGGCGGTACTGGTGTCATTGGCGTCGGCGTGGTTCTACCTGCGCCTGGAGTTGCGCCTTGGGGTGGTGATGACAGTGTTGCTGGGGCTGTGTGTCTGGGCGGGTCATGTTCTGGCGCAGCAAAGCACGCTGGTCTGGTTGAGCAGCGGCGTGGCGATGTTTGTATTTGGCTGGGCGATTCAGTTTGTCGGGCATCACTACGAAGGACGCAAACCGGCGTTTGTCGATGATGTGACGGGGTTGATTGTCGGGCCGTTGTTTGTGGTGGCTGAACTGGCGTTTTTGCTGGGGTTGCGGCGGATGCTGAAAGACCAGATCGAGGCGCGGGCTGGTGGGGTGCGGGTCAATCCGAATCGCGCTGCGGCGTAAGACGCCTTCGCGGGCAAGCCCGCTCCCACAGGGTTTGGATTGGCCACAAATATCGTGTTCGACCTTGATCCACTCTGGGAGCGGGCTTGCCCGCGAAGCTTTTGCTTTTAGATGTTCGCGACTTTCTGCCAGACCTTCGGCTTGAAGAACAGCGTCTCGCCCTTCGCCAGGCCGATCAGGCTGTCGTGATCCTTCACCACTTCGGCCTCGATCAGATCGCTCTGTCCTTCAACCTTGAGTGTCACGCGAGTCGTCGCGCCCAACGGACGGATATCCCGCACTTCGGCCGCATGGTGATCTTCCAGCTCATGCCGCGACAGCGACACTTCATGCGGACGGAACAACACGTGATGGTCCTCACCCAGGTGCAGGCGGTTCGAATCACCGAGGAAGTGATAGACGAAATCGCTGGCCGGGTTTTCGTAGACGTCGCCCGGTGAGCCGATCTGCTCGATCACGCCCTTGTTCATCACCACGATGCGGTCGGCGACTTCCATGGCTTCTTCCTGGTCGTGGGTCACGAACACCGAAGTCAGGTTGATGTCTTCGTGCAGGCGCGCCAGCCAGCGACGCAGCTCTTTACGGACCTTGGCGTCGAGGGCGCCGAAGGGTTCGTCGAGCAGCAGCACTTTCGGCTCCACGGCCAGGGCGCGGGCCAGGGCGATACGCTGACGCTGGCCACCGGAGAGTTGTTCCGGGTAGCGGTCCGACAACCAGTCCAGCTGCACCATGTTCAGCAGTTCGTGCACTTTGGTGGCGATCTGGCTTTCGCTCGGGCGCTGGTTCTTCGGCTTCATGCGCAGACCGAACGCCACGTTGTCGAACACCGTCATGTGGCGGAACAAGGCGTAGTGCTGGAACACGAAACCGACGTTGCGATCACGCACGTCGTGGCCGGAGACGTCTTCGCCGTGGAACACGATGTTGCCCTGGTCCGGGGTTTCCAGGCCGGCGATGATCCGCAGCAACGTGGTCTTGCCGCAACCGGACGGGCCAAGCAGCGCCACCAGCTCACCGCTCTGAATGTCCAGGCTGATGTCATTCAGCGCCTTGAACGCATTGAAATTCTTGCTGACATTACGCACTTCGATCGACATGAAATCATTCCTCCGCGGCGCTGGCGCGCAGGCGGTTAATACGGTTTTCGCTCCACTGCTTGAGCAGCAGGATGAAGAGCGCCAGGATCAGCAACAGGCTCGCCACGGCGAACGCGGCCACGTGGTTGTATTCGTTGTAGAGGATCTCGACGTGCAACGGCAAGGTGTTGGTCACCCCGCGGATGTGCCCGGAAACCACCGACACCGCACCGAATTCACCCATGGCCCGCGCGGTACAGAGCACCACGCCGTAGATCAGGCCCCATTTGATGTTGGGCACGGTGACGTGCCAGAACATCTGCCAGCCATTGGCCCCGAGCAAACGCGCGGCCTCCTCTTCCTGAGTACCCTGCTCCTGCATCAACGGGATCAGCTCACGGGCCACGAATGGCACGGTGACGAAAATCGTCGCCAGCACGATGCCTGGCAAGGCGAAGACGATCTGGATGTCGTGATCCTGCAACCACGGGCCGAACAGCCCCTGGGCGCCGAACATGAGCACATAGACCAGACCGGCGATAACCGGCGATACCGAGAACGGCAGGTCGATCAGGGTCACCAGCATGCTTTTGCCGCGGAACGAGTATTTGCTCACGCACCACGCGGCACTGACGCCGAACACCAGGTTCAGCGGCACCGAAATCAGTACGGCAATCACCGTGAGCTTCAGCGCCGACAGTGCGTCGGGTTCGAAGATCGCGGTGAAGAACGCACCCAGGCCATTTTTCAAACCCTGGGACACCACGATGAACAGCGGCAGTAACAGGAACAGCGCAAAAATCAGCCAGCCAAGGCCGATCAGGATTCGCCGCGAGGTTGCACTGCCACGGCGGGCAGCGTTGGCCGAAGAGGCGGCAGCAATAGACGATTGGGACATTGTTCGCGCCTCCTTATGGGGTTTCGATGCGCCGCTGCAGCAAGTTGATCAGCAGCAACAGAAGGAAGGAAACCACCAGCATCAGTACACCAATGGAGGTAGCGCCGGTGTAATCGTATTGGTCGAGCTTGACCATGATCAGCAGCGGCAGGATCTCGGTTTTCATCGGCATGTTGCCGGCAATGAAAATCACCGAACCGTACTCGCCGACCCCGCGGGCAAAGGCCAGGGCGAAACCGGTGAGCCACGCCGGGAGCAGTGCGGGCAACAGGATATGCCGGGCAACCTGCCAGGGTTTGGCACCCAGGCACGCCGCCGCTTCTTCCACTTCACGGGGGATATCGGCCAATACCGGCTGTACCGTACGTACTACGAATGGAAGTGTCACGAAAGTGAGGGCAAGGGTGATGCCCAGGGGGGTGTAGGCGATCTTGAAACCCAGATCCACTGCAAACTGCCCCACCAGACCGGTAGGGGTGTACAGCGCGGTCAGCGCAATACCGGCCACCGCGGTAGGCAACGCGAAGGGCAAATCGATCATCGCATCGATGACTTTGCGCCCAGGGAAGGTATAGCGCACCAGCACCCAGGCCAGCAGCGTGCCGATGATGCCGTTGATGATGGCGGCGTACAGGGCGGTCCCGAAGCTCAGCTTCAACGCCGCCAGCACCCGTGGCGCCGAGATGATTGCCCAGAACTGATCCCAGGTGAGTTGAGCGGCATGCACGAACATCGCCGCCAGTGGTATGAGCACAATCAGGCTGAGGTACACCAAGGTGTAGCCCAGCGTCAGCCCGAAGCCGGGTATGACGGGGGAGATACGACGCGACATAAAAGTCCCTGGTTGAGAACGCACAAAGCCTCGAATCGCGATCCGAGGCTCCTTGATGGCTATTTAAGATTACTGCGCCTGGTAGATCTGGTCGAATACGCCGCCGTCGTTGAAGAATTTCGGCTGCGCGGTTTTCCAGCCGCCGAAGTCTTTGTCGATGGTGACCAGGTCCAGTTTCGGGAACTGCTGGGCGTATTTGGCGGCCACATCCTTATCACGTGGACGATAGAAGTTTTTCGCGGCAATTTCCTGGCCGGCAGGGCTGTACAGGTGCTTGAGATAGGCTTCGGCGATCTGCTCGTTGCCCTTTTTCTCGGCGTTCTTGTCGATTACGGCCACTGGAGGCTCGGCAAGGATCGACAGCGAAGGCACGACGATCTCGAATTTGTCGGCGCCGCCATCTTCTTTCAGTGCCAGGAATGCTTCGTTTTCCCAGGCCAGCAACACGTCACCCTGACCGTTGTTGACGAAGGTAATGGTCGAACCACGAGCACCGGTGTCCAGTACAGGCACGTGCTTGAACAGGGTTTGCACGTATTCCTTGGCCTTGGCTTCGTCACCGCCGCTGGATTTCAGGCCATAGGCCCAGGCCGCAAGGAAGTTCCAGCGCGCACCGCCGGAGGTTTTCGGGTTCGGGGTGATCACCGATACGTCGTTCTTGACCAGATCGCCCCAGTCCTTGATGCCTTTAGGGTTGCCCTTGCGCACCAGGAACACGATGGTCGAGGTGTATGGCGTGCTGGCTTCCGGCAGACGCTTCTGCCAGTCGGCAGGCAAGGTCTTGCCGAGCTTGGCGATTTCATCGATGTCGCCGGCCAGGGCCAAGGTCACCACATCGGCGCGCAAGCCGTCGATCACTGCCCGCCCCTGTTTGCCCGAGCCACCGTGAGACTGCTGGATTTTCACGCTGTCGCCGGGATTGCTTTTCTTCCAGAAATTGACGAACTCAGCGTTGTAATCCTGGTACAGCTCACGGGTCGGGTCGTACGACACGTTGAGCAGTTCGTAATCCTTGGCAACGGCGGAACCGGCAAACAGGGCGCTGGCCAGGGCGGCCAAAGCGAAATGGCGAATCGACGACATGGTGAAAGCTCCTGGAATTCTATTGTGCTGGCTAGTTTTTATGGATTTCTGGAATCGCGGTGTCGGTTCAAAGATCGCAGCCTTCGCCAGCTTGCACTCCCCTATAGAAGCTGGCGCAGGCTGCGATCTTTCGCTTCAGCCCGGTTTATTGCCCGGCTGCTGCAAGCGGAATTTTTCCTTGCGTTCGATCTGGACCACCTGGGCGTTGTGCACGGTGATTTCCACCGCGCCAAACCGCAGGTCGCGCAGGGCGCTCTGGATTTCGCGCAGGATGGTTGCTTCGTCCTGGCCGTCAACGCTACGTAGAGATGCGCTCATGGTGCTGCTCCTTCGACTGAGAGGTTGCCTGGCAGTGGCGGCACTGCTTGCGGCGTGAGACCAATAGTAGAGAGGCGCTGATATTCTTAAAAAGACTATTTAAGAATGTTAATATAACCAGAAGACTGATCGTTCCCATGCTCCGCGTGGGAACGATCAGCGCGGGAAAATTACGGGCGCTCGAGCCCAATCCAATGAAGCCGCCGGCACCGGCCGTCCAAACCAGTAACCTTGCCCCAGATGGCTGCCGTGTTCGAGCAGGAACGCCGCCTGCGCGACCTGTTCGATGCCTTCGGCTTGCACCTGCATGCCCATGCTCTGCGCCAAGGCGATGATGACCCGCACAATGGCCGCGTCATCGTCATCCCCTGGCAACCCGGCGACAAAGCCCTGGTCGATCTTGAGTTTCTGTACTGGCAGGCGCTTGAGCCGCAACAGCGACGAATAACCGGTGCCGAAATCATCAATGGCCAGTTGCACACCCAACTCCCGCAGCCGATGCATTTGCTCGAGCGCGACCTCTGGATCTTCCATCACCGCGCTCTCGGTGACTTCCAGCTCCAGGCAAGCCGGGTCCAGGCCGGTTTCGAGCAACACCTGCGCAACCTGTTGGTACAGCTCACGGCCGGCGAACAGACGCGATGACACATTCACCGCGACAAACGACAACGCCACGCCCGCCTGCTGCCACCGGCACATCTGCTCACAGGCCTGACGCATCACCCAGGCGTCGATCTGCGCGATCGACCCGGTCCGCTCGGCAACCGGAATGAATTGCGCGGGTGACACCATGCCGCGCTGCGGATGCTCCCAGCGCACCAGCGCCTCGACGCCGACCAGGCGACTGGTCTTGAGATCGTGAACGGGCTGGTAAAACACGCGCAGCTCGTCCTGCTCAAGCGCCCTGCGCAGCTCAGAGGCGGTCTCGACCCGCTGCTGGGCATGGGCCGTCAGTTCTTCGGTGTACAGGGCATAGCCATTGCGCCCGCCACTCTTGGCCTTGAACAGCGCCGAATCGGCGTTGCGCAACAATTGCTCGGCACTCAACGCATCACTGGGGAACTGGCTGATACCGATACTGGCGTTGATGAACAGCCGATGCCCTTCAATGTCGAAAGGCTCCTTGAGGCCCTCGATGATCCGCTGGGCCAGCGCCGCGGCCTGCATCAGTTGCGGACAGCTTTCGGCCAGCACGGCAAACTCATCGCCCCCCAGGCGCGCCAGGGTGACCCCAGGGTCGAACATGGCACGCAAGCGTTCAGCCACCGCCTTGAGCAATTGGTCACCCATCGTGTGCCCGAGGCTGTCGTTGATCATCACGAAGTGATCCAGATCGATCATCAGCAATGCACAGCCACGCTTGTGGATCTGCGCCGATGCCAGGGCTTGCGTGGCGCGGTCGGTGAACAGCAGGCGATTGGGCAGGCCGGTAAGCGGATCGTGATGAGCCAGGTGCCTCAACTCATGTTCCGAGTCCTTGATCGCGCTGATATCGGAAAACACCGCCACGAAATGACTGCAACGCCCCTGGTCGTTGTTAATGAGGCGAATGGTTTGCCATTGCGGGTAGATTTCGCCGCTCTTGCGGCGGTTCCAGATTTCCCCACTCCACTCGCCGACGCTGTTGAGCGTGGCGAACATCGCCTGATAGAAAGCGGGTGGATGATGCCCCGACTTGAACAGGCTGGGTTGGCGCCCCAACACTTCTTCACGCTGATAGCCGGTGATTGCCATGAAGGCGCGGTTCACGTGCACGATCAGCCCTTGGTGATCGGTGACCAACACCCCTTCACGGGTGCAATCGAACACGGCGGCGGCCTGGCGCAAACGCTCGCGGTCTTCGCTTCGCTCGCGCAATTTCGCGCCGACGCCCAGACAACGCAACAGCCTAGACCGGGCGATGAAGATCACGCCTGCACTCAACACCACCCAGGCATAACCGTTGATCAGTTGCCAGCGTAAGCGCTCAGCCGAGTTATCGAATAAACTGCTCAATAAATAGCCACTGAGCAGCATCCAGACCACGGAAATCAGCAGGTAAAGCAGCGCTGCACGCATGGCATCGCGATAGCTGGCAGACATAAGGCTGTCCATGTCCCTACGAAAAAGTCGGGATTATAGTTTAAAGACACATCCTGCCACTCATATCTGAAAGGGCGACTGGTTTTCTCTGTCCGCTTAGTGATAATGCATCGGCTGTTTTTTTCTTTTTCGAGGGCCCTATAGCCTATGTGGTACGAAGGTTTTCTCGGCTTGTCGCCCTGGTCACTGGTGGCAGTCACCCTGCTGATGACCCACGTCACGATTATCGGCGTCACGGTCTATCTGCATCGTTACTCGGCCCATCGCTCGCTTGAGTTGAATGCCGGCCTGAAACATTTCTTCCGCTTCTGGCTGTGGTTGACCACGGCGCAGAACACCCGCGAGTGGACCGCCATCCACCGCAAGCATCACGCCAAATGCGAAACCGTCGATGACCCGCACAGCCCGGTGATCAAGGGCCTGTCCACGGTCTTGCGCAAAGGCGCCGAACTGTACCGCGCCGAAGCGGAAAACCCCGAGACGTTGCGCATCTACGGCAAGAACTGCCCCGACGACTGGATCGAACGCAACGTCTACACCCGTTTTCCACTGCTGGGCGTGGCGATCATGGCCGTTATCGACCTGCTGCTGTTCGGCACCATCGGCATCACCATCTGGGCCATCCAGATGATGTGGATCCCAGTGTGGGCCGCCGGCGTGGTCAATGGCCTCGGCCATGCCGTGGGTTACCGCAACTTCGAATGCCGCGATGCGGCAACCAACCTGGTGCCTTGGGGCATTCTGATCGGTGGTGAAGAGCTGCATAACAACCATCACACCTACCCTAACTCGGCAAAACTGTCGGTGAAGAAGTGGGAGTTCGATCTCGGCTGGGCCTGGATCCAAGTGTTCAGCTTCCTGCGCCTGGCCAAGGTCCAGCGGGTCGCGCCCATTGCCCACCGTGTCGAAGGCAAGGGCAACCTGGACATGGACACCGCCATGGCGATCCTCAACAACCGCTTCCAGATCATGGCCCAGTACCGCAAGCTGGTGATCGGGCCGCTGGTCAAGCAAGAGCTGGAAAAGGTCGATCACTCGGTCCGCCATCAGTTCCACCGCGCCAAGCGCTTGCTCTCGCGCGAAACCAGCCTGCTGGACGACAAGCACCATGTACGCATCCAGAACATGCTCGAGCACAGCCAGGCACTGAAGGTAATCTACGAGAAACGCCTGGCCTTGCAGCAGATCTGGGTCAAGACCAGCTCAAATGGCCACGACATGCTGGCCGCCATCAAGGACTGGGTCCACGAAGCCGAAGCCAGCGGTATTCAATCGCTGCGTGACTTCGCCGATCAGTTGAAAACCTATTCCCTGCGCCCAAGCGCTACCTGAAACCGTTGATCGGTGCGCCCAATGCCCGGGCGCACCCTTCGGAACTTCGCTGCAAATCCCTCATCTCAAAGACTATTCGCCATTCCAGGCGGGCTTCGCTGTGGCCGCTTCGAACCTCGAGCGGTGCACGCCCTTTGAGATTTGTGCCGATGGTCAACAACCAACAAGACTCATCCCTTGCGCCGTGGCCCGAGGCCGCGCAAACCCTGATGGCGCTGATGCACGCCCAAGGCGAGGTGGCGCGCCTGAGCGAACGCGAACAGCTGCTGAGCACCTTGCTGGTGAGCGTCAACGCGGTGCTGTGGGCATTCAATTGGGAAACCCGCCAGGTGCTGTATGTCAGCCCCGCCTATGAACGGATTTTCGGCCGCAGCGCCGACCTGCTGTTGGCCGACTACAACCAATGGCGCGACAGCATTTACCCCGACGATCTCGAGTACGCCGAGCGCAGCCTGGCGGACGTGCTGGTCAAAGGCGCCGTTGAAGACCGCGAGTACCGGATCATCACCGCGGACGGCCAGCTGCGCTGGCTCAGCGACAAGTGCTTCATCAACCGGCAGGCCGAGCCCGGGCAGCCGGTGATCATTGTCGGCATCGCCGAAGACATCACCGACAAGAAACAGCTGGAGTCCGAACTGCAGCGGCTGGCGACCACCGACACCCTGACCCGCAGCAGCAACCGCCGGCATTTTTTCGAAGGTGCCGACCACGAATTCGAACAGGCGCGACAACAGGGCACGCCGCTATCGTTTCTCATGCTGGACATCGATGACTTCAAGGTCATCAACGACACCTACGGCCACCAGGAAGGCGATAACGTGCTGCAGCACATTGCCGACAGCGGCCGCGCTGCACTTCGCCGCGGCGATCTGTTCGGCCGCATTGGCGGCGAAGAGTTCGCCGCGGTATTCCCCGGCTGCACGCCGCAGATGGCGCTGCAAGTGGCTGAGCGCGTGCAACGGGAGATTCAGGCCTTGACCTTCAACCACGACGGACAGACATTCGGCATCACCGTCAGTCAGGGGCTGACCAGCCTCACGGCCGAGGATAAAAGCGTGGAAAGCCTGTTTGCTCGCGCGGATGCGGCGATGTACGAGGCCAAGCGCCAGGGCAAGAACCGCATCATCACCGCCTGACCGGCACGGTCCCCCTGTAGGAGCCGGCTTGCCAGCGAAAGCGGTGAACCTGACTCACCGAGCCGTCTGGATTCGCTGGCAAGCCAGCTCCTACAAAGGGCGGCGCATCCGCACCAACTCCGGCAAACCGATCTTCAGCAGCCGCGCCGTCCGGCTCTTGGCCAGGTCCTCAACGCCCTCATGCTCGGTCAGGCGCGCCAGTTGCGCCGCCATGTTCATCACCAGGGCCTCGCGGGAGTAAACCCCGCCACCGAGCTGGTAGGCCGCTGCAATCAGCTGCCGTAACTCCAGCGGCAGACGCCAGCGGGTGCGCAACGCCGAACCGTAGGCGGCACCGAACTCGGCCAGCGCCTCGCCCACTTGCTCCTGCTCGTCCAGTTCGCCACCGGCCTGTTTCCACTCCTGCAAACAGCGCAACAACGCCAGATCGCCCAGCCGATGCAACATGCCGGCGCAGTAGCAACGTGCCTGATCCAGATCCAGCAAGCGTGCCAGTGTTCGCGCGTATTCAGCCGTGTGCAGCGACAAATCCCAGTAACGCTCGGCATAATCCGCCAGCTGGGGATCGCTGAGCCGCGCACTGCGCTTGAGTGTCAGGCCCAAGATCAGGTTCATGCTCTGCCCGGTGCCCAAACGATGCAACGCCTGGGACAAGGTCTGCACGGCGGTGCCACGGTGCTGGGCGGCGCTGTTGGCGGCGGCGATCAGCACGGCGGTGACCTGTGGATCGGTGCGGATTTCATCTTCCAGCACCGTCAAATCCAGGCCATTTGGATTGAGGCTTCGCTTGACCGCCACTTGCACGTCGGTCATCAACGGTGCGCCTTCCGCCAGTTCGCGACGGCGTTCAAGGAACACGGGCAACGTCATGCCCGGCGCCAGCGCCGGCACCTCGCACGATACCTCTTCCCCGGCATTCAGCAGCAAAGCCTGCAGGCGCTGGGTCAGGCTTGCCATGTTCAGGGGTTTGGTCAGGTACGCGGCGGGCGCCAGCGGCAAGGCCTCACGTACGCTCGCAGCGTCGTTGCGACTGCTCATCAGAATGAAGGGCAACGGTGGATTACGCTTGCGCTGGCGCACACTGCGCAACACATTCAGGCCATCGACGCCTGGCAACTCCCAGTCGGCGATCACCAGGTCGTAAGGGTTTGACGCCAGCAACTCCAACGCCTGCTGGCCATCGGCACACAAATCCAGCCGCGCATCGCAGCGAACGTTCAACAACACTTCCTTGAGCAGATCGCGGGCCCATGGGTCGGCCTCGGCGATCAACACTCTAGGAATCGCGGGTAAAATGACGACGGTCATACAGCTCTCCCTGGCAATGCGTGAACCTTAAGCCAAAGCCGGCCACCGGATACAGCGCTAATACGCGGGTTGTGTTTTCGGGGGCATGAAAAAACCCGCCGAAGCGGGTTTTTTGTGAAGCAGGTCACACTCGGTGATCAGAGCTCGGAGAAGCACTCTTCGATGATCGCCAGGCCCTTGTCCAGTTGCTCGTCCGGCGAAGTCAGCGGTACCAGGACGCGCAGAACGTTGCCGTAGGTGCCGCAGGACAGCAGGATCAGACCCTTGTCGCGAGCCTTGGCCACAACAGCCGCCACGGCGGTCGGGTTCGGCTTGTGGCTATCGCCACCTTCGAACAGCTCGACCGCGATCATCGCGCCCAAGGCACGCACTTCGCCGATTACCGGGTACTTGGCCTGGATAGCTTTCAGGCCAGTCACCAGACGCTCGCCGACAGCCTTGCAACGGTCCAGCAGGTGCTCTTCTTCGAAGACTTCCATTACGGCCAGGGCCGCGGCGCAAGCGATCGGGCTACCGGCGTAGGTGCCGCCCAGGCCGCCTGGAGCGATGGCGTCCATGTATTCAGCCTTGCCGCACACTCCGGCCAACGGGAAGCCGCCAGCGATGGATTTGGCGAAGGTGGTCAGGTCGGCAGCAACGCCCATCTGTTCCATGGCGAAGAAAGTACCGGTACGGCCTGCGCCGGTTTGTACTTCGTCAGCGATCAGCAGGATGCCGTGCTGGTCGCACAGGGCACGCAGACGCTTCATGAATTCTTTCGGAGCGACGTAGAAACCACCTTCGCCCTGTACTGGCTCGATGATGATGGCAGCGATGTCACGCGGCTCGGCGTCGTTCTTGAAGATGCGCTCGATGCTGGCGATCGAATCGTCGATGCTCACGCCATGCAGTTCGTTCGGGTACAGCGCGCGGAACACGCCGCCTGGCATCAGGCCCATGCCGGCCGAGTAAGGCACGACTTTACCGGTCAGGCCCAGGGTCATCATGGTGCGGCCGTGGTAAGCGCCGGTGAAGGCGATCACGCCGGCACGGCCAGTGGCGGCACGGGCGATCTTGATGGAGTTTTCAACGGCTTCGGAACCGGTGGTCACCAGCAGGGTTTTCTTGGCGAAATCACCTGGCACCTTGGCGTTGATTTTTTCGCACACTTCTACGTACGGCTCGTAGGCCAGTACCTGGAAGCAGGTGTGGGTCAGCTTGTTCAGCTGCTCAGTCACGGCGGCGATGACTTTCGGGTGCACGTGGCCGGTGTTCAGTACGGCGATACCGCCAGCGAAGTCGATGAACTCACGACCTTCAACGTCGGTCACGGTCGCGTTCTTCGCGGACTCGGCGAAGATCGGGTGAATCTGGCCAACACCACGTGGAACTGCATTGGTGCGGCGGGCCATCAAATCAGCGTTAGTCTTGCTCATTACATTCCTCATTCGCCGCTCATCGGTCGGCGTGGTTCAAGGATTAAGCGGTGGGGAGGCACCTGCGGCAGCATGCGATGATCGACTGCCACAGCGTTCCCGACCACAGAGAAAATTCCGGTTTGAAACGGCGCAAAGGGACAGCGCTCTCGTGCCCTTTGCGCTTGAAGCCATGCCTTGCCGGGCTTATGCCCTCGAGCTTAGATGCCCAGGCAGAGGTATTTGATTTCCAGGTAATCTTCGATGCCGTACTTGGAGCCTTCACGACCCAGGCCCGAGGCCTTGATGCCGCCGAACGGCGCGACTTCGTTGGAGATCAGACCGGTGTTGACGCCGACCATGCCGTATTCCAGGGCTTCTGCCACACGGAACACGCGACCCAGGTCGCGAGCATAGAAGTACGAAGCCAGGCCGAACTCGGTGTCGTTGGACATCGCGATCACGTCGGCTTCGTCTTTGAAGCGGAACAGTGGAGCCAGTGGGCCGAAGGTTTCTTCCTTGGCCACGGCGGCGTTGTTCGGCACGTTGGTCAGGATGGTCGGCTCGAAGAAGTTGCCTTCCATCGGCTTGCCACCGGCCAGTACGGTCGCGCCTTTGCTCAGGGCGTCGGCGATGTGCTCTTGCACCTTGGCTACGGCTTTTTCGTCGATCAGCGGGCCAGTGGTGGTGCCGTCTTCCAGACCGTTACCGATCTTCAGCTTGGCCACGGCCACTTTCAGCTTCTCGGCGAAGGCGTCGTAGACACCGTCCTGAATGTACAGCCGGTTGGCGCAGACGCAGGTCTGGCCGTTGTTGCGGTATTTGGAAATGATCGCGCCTTCGACGGCCTTATCCAGGTCCGCGTCGTCGAACACAATGAACGGTGCGTTGCCGCCCAGTTCCAGGGACACTTTCTTGATGTCCTTGGCGCATTCGGCCATCAGTTGACGACCGATTTCGGTCGAACCGGTGAAGGACAGCTTGCGCACGATCGGGTTGCTGGTCAGCTCGGTACCGATGTCGCCGGCGCTGCCGGAAACAACGCTGAACACGCCAGCCGGAATGCCGGCACGCTGGGCCAACTCGGCCAAGGCGAAAGCAGAGTATGGCGTTTGCGAAGCTGGTTTGAGCACCATGGTGCAACCGGCGGCCAGGGCAGGGCCGGCTTTACGGGTGATCATTGCCGCCGGGAAGTTCCACGGGGTGATTGCTGCGGTCACGCCGATTGGCTGCTTGATCACGATCAGGCGCTTGTCTGGCTGGTGGCCCGGAATCACGTCACCGTAGATGCGCTTGGCTTCTTCGGCGAACCATTCGATGAAGGAAGCGGCGTAAACGATTTCGCCCTTGGCTTCGGCCAATGGCTTGCCTTGTTCCATGGTCATCAAGCGAGCCAGGTCGTCCTGGTTCTCGATCATCAGTTCGAACCAGCGACGCAATTTGCTCGCACGTTCTTTGGCGGTCAGTGCACGCCAGGCCGGCAGCGCCTTGTCAGCGGCTTCGATCGCACGGCGGGTTTCGGCAGCGCCCATTTTCGGCACGGTGCCCAGGATTTCGCCCGTTGCCGGGTTGTTGACCTTGATCGTCTGACCGTTGTCCGCGTCTACCCAAGCGCCATCGATGAAGGCTTGCTGGCGGAACAACTGGGTGTCTTTAAGCTGCATGTCGGCTTTCCTTAACAGCACCGCGCACGCGCGGAGCAAATTATGATTGTAGAAAGGCGCCTCAGTAGGCTGCCGTCAGGGAAATCATTCACCGGGCTGAAGCACATAAATAGCGCACTGATTCAAATCGTGCGGTTCAGCACCCAGACAAGAGCGTTTGAAATCTCAAACGAATCCTAGGATCAAAGGGGGTAAAGGACAATAGCCTGTTCGAAAAAAAGAACGAAAACGCCGCATTTGCTGCTATTTTCTGATCAACGTAGCAAACGCAGGTTACGCTTTTAAAAAACGCATGCGATTCAGCAGCATGGACGCCCGCATTGCATATGCGTATCATGGCGCCCGCTGCACCAGTAGCTCAGCTGGATAGAGTACTGCCCTCCGAAGGCAGGGGTCGTGGGTTCGAATCCCGCCTGGTGCACCATACGTTGAAACGAGAAAGCCTCAGGCCGTTGGGTCTGGGGCTTTTTTGTGAGTCAAAAAAACCGCCGAAGCGGTTTTTTCATTCTGTCGTCCAGTCAAACTCGTCGTATTCATCATCCTCATCGTCCTCGAATTCTTCCTCTTCAAGAACGTCTTCTTCCTCTAAGCCCTCGGCTTCCGGCTGATTCAGCAGAAAATCCTTACGGCTCTCGGTAATTGCCCGCCGTAATTCCTCGCCCTTTTCCGGGCAGTTGAGCATTTGGGCGATGCGGTCGATTTTTTTTGTCACGGCATCCTCCAACGCATCGACTATGGCCCGATAGTGCGCGCATTCGGGCCTTGATGCCAAATCGTCGAGCGTTATGCCGGTCAGTTTTTCTGCAGGTCCTTGAGTCGGGCGCTGAGGTTTTCGTCGGGAAAGCGTTTGTGCAAGTCGGCCAGTAGTTTATCGGCGGCTTGCCTGTGCCCGGTTTTTTGCAGGCGCAGCACTTCGCGCAATTGTTCATCCAGGGATTTCACCGGTGCTGCAGCACGCTTGCTGGTTTTGGCTTCGTCCGCCATGTCGGCACTGAAGGATTCTTCTTGCGCTGGGGCCACCGATTCCGCCATTGGCGCGGCGGGTGCAGGGGCCGGTGCGGAGAGCGCGCCAGCCGGGGCTTTCAGGGAACGGGATAGCGTTGGCGGCGCTGCTTCGGCTTCCTGTTTGGCGACCGGTGCCGCAGGCGCGAAGTCGTAGCCTGGTACTTGCTCAGGTGTGCGCTGCACCAGCGTGAGCATCAGCGCGATGCCGACGAGGCTGGCGAATGCCACTTGCCAGCGGGGTTGCTGGCAGGCGCGAAGCCAGCGTTGCCACAGGCCTGGCTTCGGCGCGGGTAGCGCGCTGTGCGCGGCGGCCAGGATCAAGGCGTCGAGAGGCGCCGGGGGTTCGCCGGTGGCTTGCTCGCGGTAATGTTCGAGCGCTTGGTGATCCTTGGTGTGCTTGGCGTCAGTCATGTCAGTACCTCCTCGGCCAGCAGCCGACGCAGTTTTTGCTGGGCGTAACGCAAGCGACTCTTGACGGTTTCCAGCGGTGTTTCGGTAAGGGTGGCGATCTGTGGTAAATCGAGATCGCTGTAGGCGCGCAGCAGGAACACTTCACGCTGGTCGGCGGGCAAGGCTTGCAGGGCGGCTTCAAGGCGCTGGCTGTCGCGGCTCAGGCTCAGCAGCTGTTCAGGGTCGGCCGCCTCGTCAGGCAGGGCATGGGCCTGTTCGTCGTAGCTGTCGTGCAGCGGTTGATGGACGCCGTGTTTGCGCCAGTGATCGATCAAGCGATTGCGGGCAATCTGGTAGAGCCAGGTACGAAAAGTCGCCCGACCTTGTGGCTGACTGCCGCTGCGGATCAAGCTCAGCCAGGTTTCCTGATAGACCTCCTCGGCGAGTTCAGCCCTACCGCTCAACCCCAGCAAAAATCGGTACAAGCCCTGACGGTGGCGCGCGTACAGAATCTCGAACGCCGCACCGTCGCCCTCGCGATAACGGGCCAGCAGCGATTCGTCGCTGCTGGCCTCAAGGCTGCTTGCAGGTGCAAACAGCTGGCTGATGAAGCCCTTCAGTCGGCTCACTATTCAATCCGTCGTTCAGTGGCAGTTGGATTCGACGCCGTGGTGGTGCGCAAGCTCTGCGCCAGTTCCACCAATTGTATGAACTCGCTGCGCAGGCCGAAGCGGTCATCGCCCCGGGCACTACGGGCCAGCGCTTCGGTGTCCTTGAGGCTGAACTCGCCGGTGTAGCGTCCGTCCTTGAGTTGTTGGGAAAACGCTGCCACTGCCGCGGCAAAGCGCAGGTCATCGCTGGCCTTGCCAGTCGGGGAATCAACGATCGGACGCTCGATCAAGCGACTGTTGCCACCTTCCGGCAATTGATAACGCACACGCAGCATGGCCAATTCGCCATGTTTTTCGGAAACCGCGGTGCCCGGTTGAGCGTAGCGCAGCGGCTCCAGCCAGCCCTTCTCTCCCTTGGGGACAATTTCGTACAACGCAGTCACTGTGTGTCCTGCACCGACTTCACCGGCATCGACCTTGTCATTGCTGAAATCCTCACGATTCAATGCACGGTTTTCATAACCCAGCAGGCGATATTCGCTGACGTGCGCGGGATTGAATTCCACTTGCAGCTTGACGTTTTTCGCCACGACGGCAAGGGTCGAGCCCAGTTGATCCACCAGCACCTTGCGCGCCTCACGCAGGTTGTCGATGTAGGCGTAGTTGCCATCGCCGGCATCGGCCAGTTGTTCCATCAGGTGTTCATTGTAGTTATCCACACCGAAACCCAGGGTGGTCAGGGATACACCCGTCTTGCGTTTATCCACAGCCATTTGCTTGAGGCTGTCGAAGTCGCTGATGCCGACATTGAAGTCACCGTCCGTGGCCAGCAGCACGCGGTTGATGCCCTTGGGGATAAATGCCTGTTGCGCCTGTTGATAAGCCAGCTCGATGCCCGAGGCTCCGGCGGTGGAACCGCCCGCGGTCAATTGGTCGATCGCTGTACGAATCTTCGCTTTTTCCCGTCCAGAAGTGGATTCGAGTACCACGCGCGACTCCCCGGCGTAGACCACCAACGAAACCCGATCCTGTTCACGCAGTTGATCGACCAGCAATTTCAGTGTGCTTTTGACCAGCGGCAGGCCCTCACGGCGATCCATCGAGCCGGACACGTCCACCAGGAACACCAGGTTCGCCGGGGCCAGTTCCGCGACCGTACGGTCCGAGGTCTTGATGCCGATGCGCAATAAGCGCGTGTGCGGGTTCCAGGGTGAAGCTGCCAGTTCCGTGGTCACGCCGAAGGGCGAGCCGTCGGTGGGCAAGGCGTAATCGTAAGGAAAGTAATTGACCATCTCTTCCAGCCGCACCGCCCCTTCCGGTGGCAGTCGTCCCTGGTTGAGCAAACGGCGGACGTTGGCGTAAGCGCCGGTGTCGACGTCGGCGCTGAAGGTCGAGACCGGTGCTTGGGCGACACTGTGGATCGGGTTGTCTGCCAGGGCCTGGTATTGCTCTCGCTGTTCGGCGCGATAGCCCTGTGAATACGTCTCTTCGGCCGGTATCGGCGCGAAACGGGTCATGGGCGCCGCGCGTACGCTGCGTTTGGCCACCGCGGCATCAGCCACGACGGCTTCATGTTGCACCAAGGCTTCGCTTTTCAGCTCAGCCTGAGCCGGTGGCGGTGCCGCTGCGGACTCAGGTTTCGAAGATACGCCGCATCCGGCAATCGCCAGCAACAGCACCGCGGTAAAGCCTTGGGCGACCGGACGTAGAACATGCAGGGGGAGAGACATGGGGCTGACCTCAGGAGGAAATTGATCCATTCATCCTGTGAGACGGACAGCCCGACCCGTTTGGGTTAACCCAGGCTAAAAAACTTTTAACGGTGGTAGCGCCGAACCACGCTGCTGTTTTTCAGCACATGACCTTTGATTTTTTCCAGCAGTTGGATGCGCGTCAGGCCGGCTGGCAGGGCATCCGGGGCCAGGTCCAGGGCGAAGATCTGGATGATGTAGTGATGGGCGCTGTCGCCGACCGGTGGGCAGGGACCGACGTACCCCGTAGTGCCTTTGCTGTTGGTGCCGCCGACACCCTCGAGCGCGGATTTTGCGCCGACACCCGCCGCAATCTGGTGAGTGCCGGCCTTGATGCCGTAATGCACCCAGTTGTCGACGCCCTGGCCTTTTTGGCCATCCGGGTCGTGCATGACGATGGCGTAGCTGAGCGTGCCTGCAGGGCCAGCGTTCCAGTTCAGCGCCGGCGAAACATTGTGTCCGCCACAACCCTGGGCGTCGCTGGCGGCGGCCGAGGTGAACAATCGGTCATCCGAGACGCCCGGGATGTTCAAGGTGAAATGCTCCTGGGCCGCCTGCGCCGGATATTGCACGCAAAGGGCGACTGCAACGGCCGCCAGCCAAGGGGTCAGAGAGGTCAATCGGGTCATACCGGGAGTACCTGGTGCGGGTGGGGCCGAGGTCGGCGAGCAAACTATAGC
The DNA here is from genome assembly GCF_044744285.1 of Pseudomonas sp. NPDC087336. NCBI lineage: Bacteria > Pseudomonadati > Pseudomonadota > Gammaproteobacteria > Pseudomonadales > Pseudomonadaceae > Pseudomonas > Pseudomonas sp. NPDC087336. The sequence goes on from NZ_JBIUYA010000011.1 coordinate 152,068, forward strand.
CGGACCGTTCGCGCGGTGGCAGTGGGAATTGGCTGAACCTCGAATTAAGCGCCAGACTCTTAATTGAAACGCCTGTCTGGAGAGCGATCATGACCCTGCATCGCGTTGCCCGTCTCGCTGATATACCCGAAGACCGTGGCCTGGAAGTCAGCGTCCAGGACAGCAAAATCCTCCTGCTGAAAGTCGGCGATCAAGTACGCGCCTATCAAGGCGAATGCCCGCACGCCGGGGCGCCGCTGGTCGAAGGCGCGCTCTGCCATGGGCAACTGACATGTCCATGGCACAAGGGACAGTTTCGGATCGAAGACGGCGGATTGTGTGAACCTCCTGCCCTGGACAGCCTCAAGCGCTACCCGCTTGAAGTGCGCGGGGACGAAGTCTGGGTCAACGATCAGCCGCTGCAGGACGCTCACACACCACCGGCCGATGATGAACGCACATTTGTTATTGTCGGTGCGGGTGCCGCGGGCACGGCGGCGGCATCGGCGCTGCGTGAAAAAGGCTTTGGTGGACGGGTACTACTGATCGACCGCGAAGTCGGCGCCGGGTACGACCGCACGGTACTGAGCAAATTCGTGATTGCCGGTGAGACGCCGCTGGAAGAAGTCCCGCCCCTGCGCGAGGAAGACTTTTATCGCGAGCAAAGAGTCGAGCGAATCAACGCTGAAGTGGCGAGCCTGGATGCCGCCAACAAGACGCTGCGACTGGTCGACGGCCAATCGCTGAAGTACCACGCCGCATTGCTGGCGACAGGCGGCATCCCCAATCGACTGCAATTGCCCGGTGCGGACCTGCCGCAGGTGTTCGTCTTGCGTTCCAAGGCGGATGCGCAAAAGATTCTTCAGACCGCCAAGGCCGGTCAGCGGGCGGTGATCATCGGCGACAGTTTCATCGCCATGGAGTCCGCTTCCTCCCTGCGCCAATACGGCCTGGAGGTCACGGTTCTGGCCCGCCATCCGGTGCCTTTTGCCAAACAGTTCGGCGACAGCGTCGGCAAGGCGATTCTGGCCCTGCACCAGGCCAACGGCGTGGTGTACCGGACCGAGGGGCAGGCGGCGCAGATCGAAGGAACGACGCGAGTCGAAGCGGTGCGGCTGGATAATGATCAGCGTGTACCGGCGGACCTGGTGCTGGTCGGGATTGGTGTCACCCCGGCCACTGCGCCTTTTGCCGATCTGCCGAGGGAAAAGGACCAGTCGCTCCTGGTCGACGGCGGGATGCGCGTAGCCGACGGACTCTGGGCGGCGGGCGATATCGCGACGTTCACACTCAACGGCCAGCCCCAGCGCATCGAACACTGGCGCCTGGCGCAACAACAGGCGCGGATCGCGGCGGCGAATATGCTCGGTGGCGATGAACATTACCTCGACGTGCCGTATTTCTGGACCTGGCACTTTGGCAAAAATTACGACTACCTTGGGCACGCGCAAACCTGGGACGAAGTCGAGTTCAAGGGTGACCCTGGCAACCCACCCTTTATCGGTCTGTTCGGTAAAAATGGCGTGGTGACGGCGGCAGTGGCCTGTGATGAAGAGCGCACCATGGCGATGCTTGCAGAGAGGATGAAGCAACCGTTGTCCGTGGATGAGGCGTGGCGGTTGATCCGCGCTTGAACCGGACCTGCAGGAGCCCGGCTTGCCGGCGAAGGCGATTTCAAAGACGCCTTCGCCGGCAAGCCGGGCTCCTACAGAAGGGTTTATGGCTCCTGGACTACGCCAGGGTTGCCAAACTTGCTCATCAGGAAGCCGACAAACTCCTCGACGGTCATTTTCTGGCCGTTGAATTCCACCTGGTTATTGGCGTAGTGCAGTTGGGAGGTGACGTTATTGCCGTCCAGTTTCGCCAATTGCGAGCCGACCGCCATGCCGCTGAACATATCGGCGGTGGCAGTGGCCTGATCAGCGATGAGCTTGGCGTCGGTCTGGCCGTCGATTTGCGACTGCACGGTGAGTATGTCGACGAGCATGGGCTTGGACACTTTCAGGTTGACGTCCAGCAGCGCGATCATCTGGCGGACCAACTGGTCGGCCGGCAGGTCGATCGCTTGCGGCTTGGTCAGGTCAAGCACCAGGTTGGCTCGGCTTTCGCCGTTGGCGGTGTTGAACGACAGGTTCTCCAGGGCCACCTGCGGGCCGGCCGCCAGCAATTGTTCCAGGCCGGTTTTAAGCTGCGCTTCTTCTGCCGGGGTCAGGTTCAGCTCGGGGACCGGTTGACCGGCCTCGGCAGCCTCGGCGGCGGCCTGCTCATAGGGCTGCAATTTGGTCTGGTAGATCTGCATCAGCGACAACGTCGCCGGGATGTCGAGGTTCTTCAAGCTCATGGCCAACTGGGCGGAACCCACGGCCTTACCGTTCAGTGACACTTCGCCGATTTTGTAATCGGCGCGCCCGGAAGCGCTGGTGCCTGATTCCTCGGTGTGGTTCTTCATTTCGAAATTCTTCAGACCCAGCACCGACTGCTTGGGGCCAAAGGTGGTTTTACTGTTGCTCAGCTCGACGGTGTTATCGCCGGTGTAATAGCCGTAGGTGCTTTTTGTCAGGTTGCTGGCCAGGGTAAGACCGCTCAACTCGACCTGCACCGGTGCCTGGTCTTCGGAAACCGTGGTCAGCTTCAGGCTGTCCATGTAGCCATCTGCCTTGACCTTCTGCGCCTGGGCGCTGGCCGCGACATCAACCTTCAGACCGGAAAATTTCAGGCTGGACTTGTCATCCAGTGCAGTTTCCAGCGGCAACAGTTCGAGCGTGCCGTTGGTGGAGTTGTCGTAGCCAATATTGACCACGCCTTTGAGCGGTGAAACGTCCTTGGTGGCGGCGAACCATTTTTCAGTGAGCGGGGTCTTTTCCAGTTCGTAGTGACTGGTGGCCATGACCGGCAACCACTTCAGCGACACCAGGCGCGAGAACGGCAGCGGGCCGTGTTCGATGTGGTCGGTAAACAGCAGCTCGACCGGTGCCTCGCCGAACATTTCGCCTTCACCCTTGAGGCGGTAATGCGCAGTGCTACTCAATACATGGCGCTCCAGAGACACCAGTTCCAGCGAGGCTGTGCCTTTGTAACCGACCATCGCGGCCTGCAATTGCTTGTTGGCGTCCGCCAGGGAGGTGTTGAGCACACCCTCGATTTTGGTGCCGGTGAACCAGGCACCGCCGGCGCTGATTGCACCAATGGCGACAACGATTCCCAGGAGCACGCCTGCTGATTTATTCATGAATGACCCGTTCAATGTCCGTTGTTGAGGTGTGGTCGTCTTCCCTGAACCCATGACGGGTTGCGGTCACGACTGCGCTGAAAGTGGGGTGCAGATTAGCATCAGGCGCGACGGGCGGCCCAATGGATAAAGGTGAAAAAGTGTCTGTTTGAGTGCACATAGGATCGCCTTCGCGGGCAAGCCTCGCTCCTACAGGTCTGCATTAAGCCTGTAGGAGCGAGGCTTGCCCGCGAAGGCGTCGGCCCTGCCAACACTGAATCAGGAATACTGAACCTCGATCTCATCAAGCTGGTGATCAAAGGTTTTCAGCCGCGCCGTCCAAGTGTAGATCAACACTTCAAAATCCCGGTTGATCACCGCCCCACCTGTCACTTCGCCACCGCGTGGGTCGCAGAAGTCCAGCTGATAGCGCTCGCGGGCCATGGCGGTGGCGACGTCGGCCAGTTCGCGGGCATTGTTGAGCCAGTGCCGACCGTCGTCGGCCACTTGTTTGTCCAGCTCAAGGCATTGTTTTTTCAGGATCTCGAGGCTTTTTTCCAGCGGCGTGCCCGTGAGCTCGCCCATGACCTCCTGGAAGGTACGGCCCGGTTGCCAGTAGCTGCCCCAGAAATACCGGTCGAAGACCGACTCGACACGCCGTAGCGCCACCTTGGTGTCCCAGATCATCACCAGGGTCTTGCCTTGTTCCAGCTGTCTTTTTTTGATTCGCTGGCCCTGGACCGAGGCCCAGGCCACCACCGCAATGGACATCACGGCGATCAACAGTGCGACGCTGTCGAGAAACGTCAGCGCCGTATCGATCTGGTGGGCCAGCATAATGCCGTAGAAATAGGTGCCCGTGAGCAGCACTAACGCCACAACGGCGCACCAGAAGCCGAGAGCATAAGGGTTTTTCATTATTGGTTTCCCCATGACCTGCGCATGCCTTGTGCGAATCCAGGGCGCTTTTTCATGAACGCCCTTTCAACACTTCAAAGCATAGCAACGGCCTCAGGGTTTGCCGGAGTTCGACGCTTGCGTTCGTCCGCTTTCCCAACCGCCGCCCAGGGCGAGGAACAAATCGATCTGGCTGATGGCAACCTGGGTGTTGGCAGCGGCCAGTTGCGCGGTGACGTCGATGTAGGTGCGGGTCGCCTGCAGGTCCGCCAGGAACGATGCGCGTCCGGCCTGGAAGAAGCGATGGGTCTGGTCGGCGGCGAGCTTTGCCGACTGCTCGGCGTCCGCCAGGGCCTCACGGCGTTGCAGCAAGGCGGAGTACTGGGCCAGGCCGGTCTGGGTTTCACGAATGGCGTTAAGTACCACGCCATCGAAATGCGCCAGCGTGGCCTGGGTCACTGCCTCAGCCTCGCGAATTCGTGCGCGGGCGCCGTTGGTCGGCACGTTCCAGGTCAGCGACGGGCCGAAGCCCCAACGGTTGGTGGATGGCTCGCCAAGGTTTTCCAGGATGCCGACCGTGCCGATGGTCGCGCCAATGCGGATGTCCGGGTACAGCTCACCGGTGGCGATGCCGATACCGGCGGTCGCGGCTGCCAGTCGACGTTCGGCCTGCCGGATGTCGGGGCGGCGCTTGAGCAGCGATGCACCGTCACCCACCGGCACCAGTTGGGTGATTTTTGGCAACTCGGCGCAGCTGTCGGTGCCAGCCGGTAGTTGATCCAGCGGCTTGGCCAGCAGCATCGACAAGCGCAACAGTCCGGCCTGACGCGCCGCTTCATAGCGCGGCATGTCGGCGCGCAAGGATTTGAATTGGGTTTGCGAACGGGTGACCTGGGTTTCGTCGCCACGTCCGGCATCGCGCAAACGCTGGATGAGCGTGGTGCTCTGGGCTTGCAGGTCGAGAGAATGCTGGGCGATTTCCCGCTCCTCGTTGGCCGCGCACACCTGGGTGTAGGCCCGGACCACATCGGCCACCAAGGTGATGCGCGCCGTATCGGCGGCCGCCTGGGTCGCATCGGCATTGGCCTTGGCCGCCTCGATGCCGCGCTGCAAGGTGCCGAACAGGTCGAATTGGTAGGACGCGCTGATGCCGATATCGCCGATGTTGGCCACCGGCACCTTTTCCGGCAGCAAGAACGCTTCGCCGGATTCCTGTAAACGCTGGGCGCCCATCTTCACCCCGCCGCTCCAGCCGCCCGCTGCCTCGGCCGCGTCGACCTGAGCGCGAGCCCGCAGCAGGCTGGCGGCCGCTACACGCAGATCCGTGTTGGACGCCATGGCCTGCTGCACCAACTGGTCGAGCCGCGGGTCCTGATACAGGCGCCACCAATCGCCAGGCACCGGCGCCGAGACCACCGGCTTGCCGTTCACCGCCAGTTCGCCCTGCAGGTCTTCGCGGTGGATGGCGGCTTCTTCCGGCAAGTGGTAATCCGGACCGACCACCTGACACGCCGACAGCAGCAAGCCTAATCCGGCGATCGCCAAGCACGAGGCCTTGCTCATTGCGCGGGCTCCCGGTTCTTGTCGTCGATGATCGATACCGTGGCGGTGCGCCCGGCGATCATGCGGAAATCTTCAGGCACCTCATCGAAGGCGATACGCACCGGAATCCGCTGGGCCAACCGCACCCAGCTGAAGGCCGGATTGACGTTGGGCAGCAGGTTATTGCCACTGGTGCGGTCGCGGTCTTCGATCCCGGCCACGATGCTTTCCACATGGCCGCGCAGTCGCGCGTTGTCGCCGATCACCCGGATGTCGACGCTTTGGCCGATATGGATGCCATTGAGTTTGGTTTCTTCGAAATAGCCGTCGATATGGAAAGAATTACTGTCCACGACCGACAACACCGGCCGTCCGGCACTGACGAATTCCTGGGTTCGCGGCGCGCGGTCGTTGACGTAACCGTCCACCGGGCTGCGGATCACCGAACGGTCGAGGTTCAGTTGCGCGCTGTCTACCGCGACCTGGGCTTCCATCAACGCCACTTGTGCGCGGGCCACCCGTGACTGGCTTTCTTCCAGCTGCTCGCCCGGCACAAGATTGCCAAGGCCCTTGTTACGCTTGGCTTCGCGCTGGGCCTGGGCCAGGGTTTCCTCACGGTCCGCGACCGCCGCTTTCGCCTGGCGCAGGGCCAGTTTGAAGCGGTCCTGATCGATGCTGAACAGCACCTGGCCGCGCTTGACCAGCTGGTTGTCGCGCACTTGCACTTGCTGGATCAGCCCGGACACGTCCGGCGCGATCTGCACGATGTCGGCACGGATGTGCCCGTCACGGGTCCAGGGCGCAAACATGTAATACATCACCATGCGCCAGACCACGACAACGGCGAACGTTACGATCAGCAGGGTCAGGACCACGCGACCGAGGGTTAAAAACGGCTTTTTCATGTCATCAGGTATCGGCTGAGTGAATCCACGGCGCCAAGCAGCAGGGCGTAGAGGGCCACGTTGAACAATGCCCGGTGCCAGACCAGACGGTAAAAGTGCAGGCGCGTCAGCACCCCGTGCACCAACAGGTACAACACATAGGTAATGCCCATCAGCACCAGCAGCGTGGGCAGGAACACCCCGCTGATATCCAGATCACCGATCATAAAGGCGCTCCATCGATGCCATGGGGAAGCGGTTCTTCGGGCTCGGCAGAACCGACGAATTCGACGCCGGGCAACAACGCCAGGCGCAAGCCACTCAAGGCGTGCAGCAGGTGCAGGCGGGTTTCGTCATCACCCGCGCCGCCCAACGCTCGGCGGGTACGATCGAGGGTCATCAGCAACGGGCTCGGTGCCGACAGGCGTTCACCAGCCTTGAGGCAGGCCTTGAAGTATTCGCCGACCTCGGCCACCACCTGACGCAGCAACGCCTGCGGTGCGCCGTGAATCCGCGGCGTATAGGCCAGCAGGTCGAGCAGGTTCAGCGCCACACGAACTTCGCGCAGGGCGATGCCGGTGTCTTGGCCGGTCACGGCCAGGCGCGGCAAATGCTGCATCAGTCGATCCAGTACCTGCACGCCCAGGCGCCGGTGATCGGCCAGCGTGGCCGGCTCGGTGAGGCTGACGATGTCGCGCCAGGCGAAACGGGTCAGGCGCTTGGCCGCCAGCTCGGCACCGAACGGCCGGGCGATCAGGGTCCAGACGAACGCGAACAGCAACCCGATCGGGCCGGCCAGGTTGGAGTTGGCGAAGCTGAGGAAATCCGCGTCGTAGGCGCCCTGGATACTGATGAACGACGAGGTGTTGACCAGGGTCAGCAACATCCCAAGGTAAAACTGAGGCTTGACCGTCAGGGTGCCGATGCAGATGAACGGCACGGCGAACGCCAGCACCAGCATCGGGAAGTCATGCAGGTTGGGCAGGACGAGAAACAGGTAAATGCTGGCAAATACCACCGACATCGCGGTCCAGAAAAAGAACCTGTAGATCTGTGGTGCCGGGTCGTCCATCGAGGCAAAGAAGCTGCACGCCACTGCCGCCAGGATCACCGCACTGCCGCCATCGGTCCAGCCCAGCAGTATCCACAGCACCGAAGCGACAATGATTGCTGCGACGGTGGAGGCGGCGGAACAAAGCATCAGGCCACGATCCAGAAAGGGCGTCAGGCGCCCCAGGCGCCAATGCCGATAGACCGCGCGCCAACTGTCCTGGCTTTCGCACTGGATCGCGTGCTGCAGGCTGCGGCAGTCCTGCCACAAGTCGACCCACTCGCCGAGGCGATAGATGGCGTTGGAGAACAGCAGCTGCTTGCGATCATCCAGCGCTTCGGCGCTGGGTTGCAGCGCTTGGAGTTGATCTTTGAGCGCCTGCCAGCGCTCGAGGTCAGCGTTCTTGTGATCGAGCCACTCTGTGGCGGCGGCCAGCAAGGGTGCGAACTTTTCCACCAGCTCCGGGGTGCGCCTTTCCAACGCGTAGAGCGCATCGTCGAGGGCATCGATCACCGGCAACAGGTGAATCATCCGTCCGCGCAGCTCCTTGGTGTTGCGCACTGTTTGTGGGCGCGCGCCTTCGTGGGGCAGCTGACCGATCATCAGTTCCAGGGTATTGAAGGTGGCAACCATCGAGGCGCGTAAGGCGCTGACTTCCTCGGGCTGCACGTTGCGGCCGAGAAAGCGCGCGCTATAAGTCGACGCGTCGGCAAACCATTTGCTCACCGAATCGTTGAACACCGGGGCCAGCCGTCGCGGCCAGAACATCGCGCCAACCACGGCGGCGACGGCGATGCCGAGGAAGATTTCTTCGGTGCGCGCTTCGGCCACGTCCCACACAGCCAACGGGTTATTCACCACCGGCAGGGCGATCAACGGCAGGGTATAGCCGGCCAGCATCAAGGCGTAATTGTTGGCGGTGCGCAAATGCATTGATAGAAACAACAGAATCCCGGTCCACAGCGCGATGACCAGCACCAGCACATAAGGACTCTGCACGAACATCGGCACGAACAGGACGGCTGCAGCGGCGCCAAGAAAAGTGCCGACCGCACGGTATAACGCCTTCGAACTGGTGGGCCCGACAAACGGGCTGGAAACGATATACACCGTGGCCATCGCCCAATAAGGACGCGGCATTTGCATGAGCAGGGCGATGTACAGCGCGATCATCGAGGCGGCGAAGGTGCGTGCGCCGTAGAACCAGTCCCGTGCCGCGGGCATGCCGGAAAAGAAGCCGCTCAAGGGTTGGTTACCGGCAAATGAGTGGCTGACTCGAAGGCCTTCAACACGCGTAGCGTCGCTTCAAGATCTGCCTGGTCGATTCCCTCGAGTACCTCATGACGCAAACGCACCAACTCGACCTCAACGGCTTGCACCAGGGTCCGACCGGTATCGGTCAGGCTCAGGCATTTGGCGCGACGGTCCTGGGCGTCTTCGGTGCGACAGACGTAACCGGCATGACACAACTGGTCGAGCAATCGCACCAGAGACGGGCTTTCCATCCCCGCCGCCTGCGCCACCGTCACCTGCCGCACACCCTCGCCCAAGCGCCCGATCATCAGTAAAGGGACGGCACAGGCTTCGGAAATTCCATAGTTGGCCAACGTGGTCTGGCAGATTTTGCGCCAATGCCGGGCGGCCACCACCATGGTGCTGCTGATGTACATCTGGAGAGCGTCGAGGGAATTCGGCACGAAGGGATAACACACACTGTTAGTTTGCTAACTATCAATATGGCATTGAGAGGGATTTCTCGTCAAGTTTTGAAACAAATTTCCGGTTTTTTACGCCCCCCGCCCCTTCCTCAACATCACATCCAGCTGATCCACCACTTCCGCCCAATCGGCGTCGTCTTGAATTTCATTGCGCAACAGATCCGCCTGGCTCGGACTCCAGAAGAATGCATCCGCCAGATGCAGGTCCGGTTTGAGCGGTGAGTGGGTGGCGATGAATTTGTCGATGCTCTCGGCGTCGTCGGGGAGGCCGAGTTGTTTGAACAGGGAGGGAAGGCTGTGGGTTGGGTTTTCCATGTCTGGCTCCTGGTTGGTTTGGGTGACCGCTTTGCGGTCAATCGCGAGCAAGCTCGCTCCTACAGGGGAATGCGGTGACCCTGTGGGAGCGACGGTGCGACGATTCGACCTGCTCGAGAAGACGGCAGCATTGACGAAACAATCCTCAATCGCTCAACTCCCGCACCTGCGCATGCGGCACCATTTTCAGGAATTGCGGCATTTCCATATGCAGCAGGTTGATGTGGTTGCCGGCTTCCAGATAGATGTCTTTCTGCCGGGTCAGCAGCGGGTCGATGACCACATCCAGTCCATAGGCTTCGCCCAGGGCGGGTACGGCGCCGCGTTCGCAGTCTTCAAACAGATGCGGCAGATTGCTTTCCCGGGAAACCTGCCATTCACCGGTGCTGCGGACTTTGCTCAAGTCCAGGTGCCGGCTGGCGGGTAGCACCGCCATCAGGTAATGCCCGTGGTGGTCGTCGAGAATCACCGATTTGGCCACCCGCTCCGCGGGAATACCCGCCAACCGCGCGGTTTCGAGGCTGCTGGCCGAGTGGGGATGGGTGACGATGTCATATTCGCATTGAGCCTTTTCCAGGCTTTTCTGCACGGTTCTTGCCATACGCATGATGCACCTCGGTGTCCGCAAAAACGTCTGGCGGACGATGGTTAACGCTTTTGTACGTAGTAAAAGTCTAGGCCCGCCGGGGCAATCCAGTGGGAAATCTGCTCATCGGACAGGTCGACAAGTGAGCAAAATTCATACAAGCAGCGCCTCAACTAGACTGTATACAGAACCACCTGCGACTCTCCCGGAGGGTCACGTGAACACTCGCTGTTGTGCACTTGCGTTGCTGTTGGCCTTGAGCGGAGCCGCCCTCGCTGCAGACACCGTCGGACTGCCCGGTCCCAACTCCGCGGGGATCTGGCTGATCACCTTCGGTATCGCATTTTTGATCGCCGAGGCGGCGCTGCCCAACTACGGCGTGATCGGTTTGGGCGGGATCGTGATGTTCGTGATCGGCGCGGTGATCCTGACCAATGCCGAACTGCCCGTGCCGTTGATGATCGGCCTGGGACTGCTCAGCGCGCTGCTGTTGATATTCCTGCTGATCCGCGCCCTCAAGACCCGGCCGCGCCACACCGTCAGCGGTGATGCCGGCCTGCTGGGCAGCGTGGCCCCGGTGCTGGCATTGCAGGCCGGCGATGCGTGTCTGGGCTGGGTGCATTTGCAGGGCGAACGCTGGCAGGTAGCGAGCACCAAGCCATTGCAGATCGGGCAAAAGGTCCGGGTGGTGGCGCGCAAGGGATTGTTGCTGGAAGTGGCCGCGGCTGACGCGGTAACGGTCGGAGATTAGTCATGGGTCTGCAAATCGGTTTTGTCGCGCTGCTGCTATTGCTGATCGCATTGGCGGGGGCGACGTTCCGCATCCTGCGCGAATACGAGCGTGGGGTGGTGTTCCAGCTCGGACGCTTCTGGCAGGTCAAGGGCCCTGGCCTGATCCTGCTGATTCCGGTGATCCAGCAGATGGTTCGTGTCGACTTGCGCACCATCGTCCTCGATGTCCCGGCGCAAGATGTGATTACCCGCGACAACGTCTCGGTCAAAGTCAACGCAGTGCTGTACTTCCGCGTGCTCGATCCGCAGAAGGCAATCATTCAGGTCGAAGACTTTCTAATGGCCACCAGCCAACTGGCGCAAACCACCTTGCGCGCGGTGCTTGGTAAACACGAACTCGATGAACTGCTGGCCGAGCGCGAACGGCTGAACATCGACATCCAGCAAGTCCTTGACGCCCAGACCGACGCTTGGGGCATCAAGGTGGCCAACGTCGAGATCAAGCACGTCGACCTCAACGAATCCATGATCCGCGCCATTGCCAGACAGGCAGAAGCGGAACGCGAACGCCGGGCTAAAGTGATCCACGCCGAAGGCGAATTGCAGGCTTCGGAAAAACTCATGCAGGCCGCCGAAATGCTCGGCCGCCAGCCCGGCGCCATGCAGTTGCGCTATATGCAGACACTGAGTTCGATCGCCGGGGACAAGAGTTCGACCATCGTCTTTCCGTTGCCGATCGAATTGCTCAAGGGCATGGCGGATCTATCGGCCAAACCGTGACTCAGCGTTGCGCCGCCAGCGGATACACCGACTCCCATCCACCACCCAGCGCCTTGTACAACCCGACCGCTGCCAGCGACACGCCGGTGGAACTCTCCACCCATTGCTCCTGGGTCGCCAGCAAGGCGCCTTGCACGGTCAGTACGTTGACGAAGTCCACCACGCCCTCGACGTATTGCCGTTGCGCGGTTTGCAGGGCGATGCGGTTCTGGTGCACGGCCTCGGCGAGGCTGTCGCGGCGCAGTTGGCTGGCGTTGTAGGCGCTCAATTGGTCGTCGATTTCATGCCAGGCGCGTAACACGGTCTGCTGGTAGGCGATGGCCGCTTCCTGTTGCTGGGCTTCGCGCAGGTTCAGCACACCGCGCAGGCGCCCACCGTCGAACAGCGGCAGGCTGAACTGCGGACCGATGCCGAACGTGCGTGAGCCCCAGGAACCGAAATCGCCCAGTTGCATGGCTTGCGAACCGACACTGCCTGACAGGGTAATCCGTGGATAAAAATCACCCTTGGCCACGCCGATGCTCGCGGTCGCGGCATGCAGGCGTGCTTCGGCCTGGCGGATGTCCGGGCGGCGCTCGGCCAGCTGCGACGGCAGGCCGATGGCGACCTGGCGCGGGGTCTGCGGCACCGGCGCGTCGGTGGATAACTCGGCCGCCAGCGCTTGGGGCGGTTCGCCCATCAGGAGGCTCAGGGCATTGATCAATTGGGCCTGTCGTTGCTCAAGTGCTGGCAGGCGCGATTCGATAGCCGCGACCTGGGCGGCCGCTTCGGCGACATCAAGGTCGGTTGCGACGCCGTCGGCCAGGCGCAGCTGCGAAAGTTTCAGGCTATGGCGGGCGACGTCGAGGTTCTGTTCGGTGACGGCGCGGGTGTTCTGCACACCGCGCAGTTGAATGTAGTCCTGGGCGGTTTCGGCCAGCACCGACAACAGCACGCCGCGACGGTCGTTTTCCGCGACTTCCAGGGTGGCATCGGCGGCCTCGGTCTCGCGGCGCACGCGGCCCCAGAAATCCAGCTCCCAGGAGGCAGAGAAGCCCGCATCCCAGAGATTGAACGCCGAATTGCCGTTGTGCCCCGATGGATCGCTCAGGCCTTCGCCGCTGTTGCGTTTACGGGCGTAACTACCGGTGGCCGCTGTATTCGGATAACGGTCGGCGGTGATCACCTGCCGCACCGCACGGCTTTGTTGCAAGCGGCTGCTGGCGAGTTTCAGGTCGAGGTTGTCGCTCAGGGCACGTTGAGTGAGGGCCGAGAGTTTCGGGTCGTTGAATACTTGCCACCAGCGTTCGTTCATCGTTTCGGTGCTGGCCTGGCTGCCGGCTGCTTTTGCGGGCTTCGACCATTCGGTGATTTGCTGTGCCTCAGGCTTTTGGAAGTCAGGGCCGACAGTGCAGGCTGAAAGGCTCATCACAAACATGGCGCAAAGGGTGAATCGATTCGACTTGCTCGCGACGGCGTAGGCACATTCAACGAAAATCTTCATCGCTGAACAACCTTCTTGGCCTTGGCGCTGACCGTATCGATACTCGCCTCCACCGACATCCCCACCCGCAACCGCTCGGCCAACGGCTGACCCGGTTCCAGCACGATCTTCACCGGAATCCGCTGCACCACCTTGGTGAAGTTGCCAGTCGCGTTATCCGGTTTGATTGAAGCGAAGGTCACGCCGGTAGCCGGTGCGATGCTCTCGACCCGCCCGTTCAACGCTGCGCCACCAAAGGTGTCGACACGCACCTCCACGTCCTGCCCAGGTTGCACATTCGTCAGTTGGGTTTCCTGGAAGTTGGCTACCACATAGGCCTGCGCCAGCGGTACCACCGCGAGCAGTTTGCTGCCCGGCGTGACATAGGCCCCGACCCGCACCGCGCGCTCACCGACCATGCCATCCTGCGGTGCGGTGATTCGAGTGTAAGACAGTTCGTAGCTGGCGATTTCCAGTCTCGCCTGCGCCCGCTTCAAACCACCTTCGGCGCCGTCACGTTGAGCCGTGAGGATGTCCACCTGTTTGCGTTCCGCCGCCAGCACCGCTGTCACATTGGTCAACCGGGCACTGGCCTGATCAATGCGCGTGCGCGCTTGCTGCGCGTTCTGCACCGTGCCGGCACCGACCCCGGCCAAATGGTCGTAGCGGTTCAGTTCATGTTGAGCGAAGGCCATTTCGGCCTTGGCGGACACCACCTGCGCCTGTGCCTGAGCGATCACCGAGGCCTGCCGCTCAAGCGTCGCCCGGGCATTTTGCAGTTGCGCCTGGGCTACCAAGGCTTCGGCGGCGGCCGCTTCGGCGGCGGCGCGCAGGTCGCGGTCATCGATCAGGGCCAGCAACTGCCCGGCCTTGACCTGCTGGTTGTCTTCCACCAGTACTTGCTTGATGAACCCGGCAACGCGCGGCACCACCAGCGTGTAGTCGGCCGCGACATAGGCGTCATTGGTGCTCTGCTGCGTGCGCTGGCCGAACAGGCCGGGCGCCAGTAGGTAAATCAGCACGCCCGTCGCGATCACGACGGCGACGCCAACGGCCACTTTTTGCTTGGATTGAGTCGTCATGAAAACCTTCTGTTTCAGTGATGCATTCAGGTCGGTGCACGGGGCGGATAGATCCGCGTCGGCAGCCAGAAAATCAGCAGGATCAGCGCCAATGCGAGGCCGGCCATGCACAGGTAAAGGTCCGAGGCGGCCAGCACCACGGCCTGCTCATGCAGCCGGTGGGCAAGGCCCGGGGTGTCGCTGTCGACCAGGGGAGAATTGCCGAGGCGGTCCACCAGCATGGTCGAGTGAAAGTGCAGGCGCTGCGTGGTCAGGGTTTCCAGCACGCCGGTGGCGATCACCGCCGCCAGGCCTTTCACGGTGTTGAACCAGGACGACGCGAAGGGGCCATCCATGGGGTTGATGCTGCCGGTCGAGAGCATCAGCAACGGCAAGACCGCCATGGGTTGCCCGAAAATCTGCAGCAGTTGCAGGGCATAGAATTCGTCGCGGATCCACGCCGAGGTCAGCTGCGAACCGCCGATGCAGGACAACACCAGCATGCTCAGGCCGATCCCCAACACCCAGCGGCAATCGACCCAGCGCAGGTTGCACAGCGCAGCCACCAACGGCAGTGCGATCAACTGCGGGAGTGCCGCCAACAGGGTGATGGGTGCGGTTTGTACCGGGCGATAACCCTGGACCTGCGCCAGATAGCTGGACGGAATAATCACCACCGCCAGCAACACCACCAGCACGCCGGCCAAGGTGACCAGCGCGAACGACAGGTTGCGGATGCCGAGCATCTGCATCTTGAAAAACGGAATCGGCTGCGACCACTCGTTGATCAGGAACAGCACCAGCAACAGCGTACCGCCCACCAGCAATGCACAAACCAGGCTGGACTCGAACCAGTCCAGCCGATTGCCCTGCAGGATGCCAATCACCAGCATGCAGATCGCCGGAAAACCCAGCAGCAAACCACGCCAGTTGAACTGTTTGAGACGCTCCAGCCGCAGCGGGTCCTGAGGGATGCCGTAGCTCACCGCGACCATGGCCATCAGGCAAGGCACGACGATCTGCCAGAAAGTCCACTGCCAGCCGACATATTCAGTCCAGAGCCCGGCCAGCGGCGTGCCCAGCCCCGGACCGAAGGTGGCGGTCAGGGCATAACCGGCCAGGCCGTAGAGTTTTACGTTGGCCGGTAGAAACCGCAGGGCGACGGTCATCAACATCGGGGGCAGCGCGCCACCGGCCAGGCCTTGTAATGTGCGCAGGACCAGCAGGCTCTCGTAGTTCGGCGCCCACGGGCACAACACCCCCAGCAGCGTGAAGACAGTGATGGCGCAGAGGGTGAAGCGCCGCAGCGAGAACGTGACGGCACACCATGGCGCAAACGCCATGGCAGCCACCGAAGTCGCGGCGTAGCTGGCAACCAGCCAGGTGCCTTCGTCATAACCGATGGCCAGACCGCCACGGATATCGGCCAGGGCCACCTTGGTTACCATCTCGTTCAGGCCCGACACCAGCACTGCGAGCAATACGCCCATCAGGCCGATGATGATCCGCGGGCCGAAGACCGGTGGTGCGGCGGCTATCGGGCTGGCCGCGGCGAGAGGCGCCGTGACCGTGAGGGAAGTCATTGCTGCGAGCTCCGGGATTTGAAGACCGAAGCATTCTATGAAGGGTGTGACCTGACGAAAACTGACTTATCGTCAGGTTATAAGTGCGTTATACGCAACGATGCAAAACACTGTGGGAGCGAACTTGCTCGCGATAGCGGAATCACAGCCAACAGTGATTGTTAATGTTACGCCCCCATCGCGAGCAAGCTCGCTCCCACAGGTTCATTCGTTCAACTCAAGACTGGTTGCGCCGCCAGCCACGTCTCGTCACAGCAGGTTTTCAGGGTTTCACGCAGCCAGCGGTGAGCGGGGTCATTATCGAAACGAGGGTGCCAGGCCTGGCTTAGCACGATGGTCGGCAATGGAATGGGCAGGGTGAACGAGCGCAACTTCAGCCCTAGCCGGCGAACACTCAATAGCGTCTCCCTGGGCACCGGTAGAATCAGGTCGGAATCGGGCAAAGCGAACATCGCCGCGTGAAAACTCGGGGCGATCACCGCCACTCGCCGTTCCAGGCCCAAGGCGTTGAGCGCCGCGTCGATCGGCCCGCGGGCGATCCCGCGACGGGACATGCTGATATGGGAATACCCGGCAAAGCGCTCAGCGGTGATCTCTTGATCGAGCAAGGGGTGATCCTCGCGCACCAAGCCGACAAACTGGGTGGAAAACAGATTTTGTACCTTCACTTCCGGCATCAGCGGCCGGTTGTTACTGACACTCAGATCGATGCGGCCCTCGCGCAGGGCCTCATCATCGCCATCGCCCTCCGGCGCAAAACGCAATTCGCAATGCGGGGCCTGACGCTCCATGGTGTCGAACAGCTTGCCGCCGTAAATGCCGATGAAAAAATCGTTGGCCCGGATACTGAAGCGCCGCCGCAGGCTGCCCAGATCCACGACCCTGGCCGAGTGGAACAACTGCGCGGCCTGCTCCACCACATCGCGCACCTGCTCGCGCAACTCCAGCGCCTTGGGCGTCGGCACCAGGCCACGACCGGCGCGTACCAGGATCGGATCGCCAATGGCCTCGCGGATGCGTGTCAACGTGCGACTCATGGCCGCCGGACTGAGGTTCATCCGCCGCGCCGCGCCCACCACACTGCCCTCGTCGAGCAAAGCGTCGAGGGCGACCAAAAGGTTCATGTCTGGCAATTGCATGGCGAGCACTCGTACCTGATCAGGATTGATTCAGGCGCAATGCTAGCAGATCAAAAGATCAAGACGCCCTAGCAGTTCTGATAGTTCTAGACAGAGGACGCGAGGTGTAAAACTAGAGCCCTCGACCATTCCTCGGCGAAGCCATCGGCATGACTCACCCCAAACCTGATGATCAGAAATCTTCCACTTGGCAATGCACGACGCTGTTGGCAACCGACGATAGCCTATCAATCATTGGCGAACTCGCCGACGGCAAGCATAACCCCATCGCCTATACGGGTTACGGCGAGCAATTCGCGCAGCAGGAAGACAAGACCCGGTTGGGCTTCAACGGCCAATTACGCGAAGCGAAGATCGGCTGGTACTTGCTGGGTAACGGCTACCGTGCTTACAACCCACGGTTGATGCGATTCCATAGTCCCGACAGTTGGAGTCCGTTCGCTGGGGGTGGGTTGAATGCATATATGTACTGCGCGGGGGATCCGGTGAATCGATTTGATCCAACAGGACATATTCCTTGGATTGAGCCGAGCGTGAAGCGGTTCTTTAAAAACACCTTCAACTTCTTCTTCGGCGGCGCAGGAATGACTGGCCCCAGCCGCAGCAAATCCCTAGCAGCTACGGAAAGAGTGGAGAGCGTAGCGGGACCAATGCGTCCCGAATCAGAAAACCTTCTGCAAAAGCTAAAACCCATCGTAACTTATGTTGGCGGGGCGCCTGGCGCAAAACCGCATCCTCATTCACTGGGGATTGACCGAGGTCCCACAACATCAAGGAGATACCCAGGCTATGCGGCCGGCGCAGAAGCTAGCGGACTCACCCGCCGCCCTACCCATGCAGTAGGCGTCGCGTCCGCTGAGCCGAGCATACCTAATCGCCCGAAAGCACCTAAATCTACAAATTCCAGTAGCGACGCCAGCTCACAACCTTCGCACTCCCAACAGCAAAACACAGCTTCCGATCAGCTCTCCAACCGACGTAATTCACTGCCTGGATATCACGAGGCAGTGCCACCTAGCTACGCGCAAGCTCAACGAAATGTAATAAAGGCACAGGAGTATGTTGAATACGTAGCACAATTTCGCCATCTATAGATTGAGTAATCGGTTCCCGCCTGTTTAGTCTGTGCAGCGATCACAGTGATGCCACTCCCTACCTAACGCTGCATCCCCCACCGATCCAACGTATCAACACCAGCTCGGCAGCGATCAACGTGCGCCAGGCAAAGGCCCAGCCGATTTTCAATCCGGCGAGGATCGACGGCAGTACCGCCGGGATCAGGATGAACAGCACGAAGCGCATGCCCTTGACGCCGTAATTGCGCCCGGCCATGCGCAGGGTTTCCGAGACGCCGAGAAAGCCTGCGTAAGTATTCAGTGCCAGGCCAAAAGCACTGAGTTTGAGCGACGATCCTAACAGTTCTGATAGTTCTCGACGGAGGAGCTAAGGTGTACAACTAAAGTCCCTCGACCATACTTCGGCGAAGCCATCGGCATGACTCAATTCAAACCTGTTGATCAGAAGCCTTCCACTTGGCATCGCACGACGCTGCTGGCAACCGACAACAGCCATTCAGTCATTGGCGAAATCCTCAATGGCAAGCATAACCCCATCGCCTATACCGCTTACGGCGAACAATCCGCGCAGCAGGAAGACAAGACCCGGCTGGGCTTCAACGGCCAATTACGTGAAGCGAGGATCGGCTGGTATTTGTTGGGGAACGGCTACCGGGCTTACAACCCGCGGTTGATGCGGTTCCATAGTCCGGACAGTTGGAGTCCGTTTGGTGAGGGTGGGTTGAATGCGTATATGTATTGCGTGGGGGATCCGGTGAATCGTTCGGATCCGACGGGCCATTGGGGAGCATGGGCACTACTTTCAAGTTTCAGGGACTTGAGGGTAATCGGCTACTTGACCTCCTCGGCGGGAACAGGTCTGAATCTTGGAGCTCTAGTGCTAAATTCCGGGCAAGTTACACTGGCAAACGGTCTGGGAATGATCTCGGGACTCACAGGTATGGCTGCCGGGGTTTCAGCCATGTATGAACTCGCGCCCCAAGCGTCTCAATTCCTTTCCGCAACAAGCCTGATATCAGGCGCAGCCTCCAATTATCTGGGCGCTCGCTCATTACGCAACTCGATGGTTAGTCATGCCGACTGGTATGAACGTCCTTTCAGTCGACCGGCAGGTAGCCCCCCTGCTTATCTCGTCCGTCCCCCCTTACCTCAAGCGCCATCGTCGCCACCAGTCTACCCTCTCAACAGCGCAACGATGTTGCCCACATCAGCAGGTCATAGACCTCCAGCTTACTCAGAAAATCACCCTGATTTGTTCTTATCGCCATTGCCTGAAGCCGGTATTCCCTCGACGTTCTCGCAACAAATTCAGGTGAACGGGACATCAGCTCTTAGGGATGTCGATCTGGCTCGTCGACGCTCCTTGGATCGAATGGATGGACTGACCACCTCTACGGCTATCAGAAGGAGATAAGTACCTTCTCGGCGCTCCTTGATTACCGCTGCATCCCCCACCGCTTCACCGTCACCCGCTCCAACGTATCAAACACCAGATTCTCAACCAGCAACCCAATCAGAATCACCACCGCCAACCCGGCAAACACCTTGTCGGTGTACAACTCATTACGATTCTGAAAGATGTACCACCCCAACCCGCCCTTGCCACTGGTCGCACCAAACACCAACTCGGCAGCGATCAACGTGCGCCAGGCAAAGGCCCAGCCGATTTTCAATCCGGCGAGGATCGACGGCAGTGCCGCCGGGATCAGGATGAACAGCACGAAGCGCATGCCCTTGAGGCCATAATTGCGACCGGCCATGCGCAAGGTTTCCGAGACGCCGAGAAAGCCTGCGTAGGTATTGAGCGCCAAGGCCCAGAGCACCGAATGTACCAGCACGAAGATCAGGCTGTTCTGCCCGAGGCCGAACCACAGCAGCGCCAGCGGCAGCAACGCAATCGCCGGTAATGGGTTGAACATCGAGGTCAGGGTGCTGAGCAGGTCGCGGCCGAATTGCGTCGACACCGCCAAAGTCGTCAGGGCGAACGCAAGGACGATCCCGATCAGGTAGCCCTTGAGCAGCACCACCAGGGAAATCCACACTTTGCCCAGCAATTCGCCGCTGAGCAGGCCGTCGTACAGCGCATGAGCGGTCTGCACGAAACTCGGCAGCAGCAGGTCGTTGTTCTGATAACGGGCAACGGCTTCCCAGAGTACGGCGAGCAGAATCAGGATCAGGCTTTTGCGCAACCAACCCTGTTGCCACAGGCGCTGACCAAGCGGCAGCTCACGCTCCAGCGCAACGCTGGTCAGTGGCTGCAAAACGGTTTCGAATGCTTCACGCGGGGATGATAAATGGCTCATCGGGCCCTCCTCTCAAACTGGCTCAATAAGCGATGCGGATGTCGGCGAAATCCAGTTCGCGCTCGGTTTCCGGCGACTGGCCTTCATCGAACAACAACCGATGGATGCGCCGCGCCGACTCCTGGAATGCCACGCCGCCCAGGCTGTGCAGGTCGTATTGATGGCTGTGGACTTCGGCGCGTACCCGCCCCGGGTGCGGCGACAACAACAAGATGCGATTGCCCACCACCAATGCCTCTTCGATGGAGTGCGTGACGAACAGCAACGTGAACCGCACCTCCTCCCAGAGCAGCAGCAACTCCTCCTGCATCTTGCGGCGGGTCAGGGCGTCGAGCGCGGCGAAGGGTTCGTCCATCAGGAGGATTTTTGGCTGCATCGCCAACGCCCGGGCGATGGCGACCCGCGCCTTCATACCACCCGACAGGGTATGCGGATAGGCATCGGCAAACGCCGCCAGACCGACCTTCTCCAGGTAGTGCAACGCCCGCTCTTCGGCCTCTTTACGCTTGAGGGTCTTCGAGGCCAGCAGTGGAAACATCACGTTCTGCTTGACGGTTTTCCAGGGTGGCAGTTGATCGAACTCCTGGAACACCACGATCCGGTCAGGCCCTGGCGCATCGACGCGCTGACCTTGCAGACGGATCTCGCCTTCCACGGGCTGGATGAACCCGGCAGCGGCCTTGAGCAAGGTCGACTTGCCGCACCCGGACGGCCCGAGCAGGACAAAGCGGTCCGCCGGATCGACCTCGAAGCTGACCTGATGGGTGGCCCGCACCACCCGCTGGGGCGTGCGGTATTCCAGGCTGACGTTATCGACCGACAGCAGCGCTTGGGCTGCGACGTTCGGTTTGCTGACCGTGTGGCCTTGCAAAGGGGCGTTCATGTCGGTCAGCTCCCTTGCAGCGGTTTGGCGTCCTGGAAGAAATAGTCCTTCCACGAATCCGGTTTGTTTTTGATCGCGCCCACACGGAAGAGGAACTCCGCCAGCGGGTAGGTATTTTTCGGCGTGACGCTGAACTCGAACTGCGGGTTGTCGATGATTTTCAGCAATTCGGCACGGTCGATTTTCGCCTTGGTGACGCGGATGTAGGTATCCGCCGCAGCGCCTTTATCGTTCTGGGCAAAGGTGGCGGCTTCAGTCAGCGCGTCGATGAAAGCTTTGTAGGTTTTCGGGTTTTCATTGCGGAATTTTTCGGTGGCGAACAACACAGTCGGCGAGTTCGGGCCCAGCAGGTCATAGGTGTTGAGCACCACATGCACGTTTGGATTGGCCAGCGCCTGATCCTGGAACGGCGGGTTTGAGAAGTGCCCGCTCAACTCGGTGCCGCCGGCGATCAACGCTGCCGTGGCATCAGGATGCGGCACGGCGATGGTGTACTTGTCGAGGCGATTGAATTCCTTGTCGCCCCACTGCTTGGCGGCCGCGTATTGCAGGAAGCGCGACTGCACCGACACACCCACCGCCGGCACCGCAATGCGGTCCTTCTCGGTGAAGTCGGCGATGGTCTTGACCTTGGGATTGTTGCTCACCAGGTAATACGGGAAGTTACCGAGGGAGGCCACGGCCTTGACGTTCTGCTTGCCATGGGTGCGGTCCCAGATGGTCAGCAACGGACCGACGCCGGCACCGGCAATGTCGATCGAGCCGGAGAGCAGCGCATCGTTGACCGCAGCGCCACCGGAGAGCTGGGTCCAGTCGACCTTGATGTCAATGCCTTCCTGCTTGCCGTACTTCTCGATCAGGCTCTGATCGCGCACCACGTTGAGCAGCAGGTAAACGATGCCGAACTGTTCGGCGATGCGGATTTCACCTTCGGCATGGGCCACGGTCGGCGCTACAAGGCTACCGGCGATCAGGCTGAAACCCAGGCCGATGGCCGCGGCCAGCGGTGCAAAGGGAAGACGTTTAGACATGGTCAAATCTCCGACAAATCAGAAAGGCGCGTCGCCCTGGATGGTGGTGCGAAACAACTTGCGGCGCAGATAGCTCGGGCATCCGGCGGCAAGGTGGATCAGCGAACGGTTGTCCCAGAACACCAGGTCATGGGGCTGCCACTGATGGCGGTAGATGTTTTGCGGCAACACGCTGTGGGCGAAGAGCTCGTCGAGCAATTGCTTGCTCTCGTCTTCCGGCAAGCCAACGATGCGGGTGGTGAAACCCTCGCTGACGAACAACGCCTTGCGGCCGTTTTCCGGGTGGGTGCGCACGACCGGGTGAATGACTTCGGCGACCTGGGCCAGTTGTTCCGGGGTCAGGGTCGGGCGCCAGTTGCCTTCGAATTTGGTCTCGCTGTAACGCGCCGTGTAGGAATGCGCCGCCGAGCGGCCCTCGACCGCTTTGCGCAGCGCCTCAGGCAGGTTGTCCCAGGCTTTGTGCATATCGGCGAACAGCGTGTCACCGCCTTCCGATGGCAACTCCTGGGCATGCAGCATCGAGCCCAGGCTTGGCAGTTCCTTATAAGAGAGATCGGAGTGCCAGAACTTGCCCGCATCGCCCAGGCCGATGTTCTGGCCGTTCTCGACAATGTTGGAAACGATGAGGATTTCCGGATGCCCCGCCAGCAGGAACTGCTTGAGCACGTGGATCTGCAACACACCGAAACGGCGACTGAAATCGATCTGCTGTTGGGGGGTAATGCGCTGGTCGCGGAACACCACCACGTGATGATCCAGGTGCGCGCGGTGAATGCGGGCGAAGTCCTGATCATTGACCGGGCGGGACAAATCGAGGCCGATGATTTCGGCACCGACGGCGCCACTGAAAGGGCGGATTTCGAATAATTGCGGCGCGATGGTCGCGGCGTTTGGGGTAGCAGTAGCTGCAGACATAAATCACTCCCACGCACGGCACGCTCAAAGGCGCGCGCGTCGATCAGAAACTCACGGAGGTCCCGTGTTGGTTCGAGTCGTGCGGCGCGCCGATTGGTCGGCAGGTACGCAGGGGTGTAACTTTATAGGTATAAAAAACTAAATTTAAATACCGTTAATGAATAACGATATGGCTTTTGCGGCGCTCTGTTTTGCGGCCATTTCGCTGGAAAGCACCATGATCCCCTGTAGAAGCTGGCTTGCCAGCGATGAGGCCATCAGCCCCACCCTTTTATTTGGCCCAGTCGATGACTTCACTGTAGGGCGTCTGCAAATCCCGCTCGGGAATCTCCCAGATCACCAGCTTCGGCGGCGTCTGCTTGAACGCTGGATTATCGAAGTAACCATTAGCGCCGCGGGAGAATTCACCACCGTCCTTGCCGAAGTTGCCAATCGGAGCGCCCAGGGCCAGTTGCAGGAAACCGGCAAAGTTGGAATTGCGCGAAAACGAGGTGCCGATCAGCGCCACGTTCGGCAAATTGTCATCGCCGAACAGGTCGTCGAGGTTATCGCCGCCGCTTTGCACCTGGGCAGCTTTCTCGCTGATCTGAGTGGCGGCGACAGTTTCCGGCTGCGGTTGCCAGGTCACCGGCAACCATTCCAGCCCTGCCAATCGCACCAGGTCGCCAGGACGGCGGGCCGGGTCCTGGACCTTCACATCGAAGTCTTTATGTGGCGTCGCGCTGATGCCCATGGCTTGAACGTGTTTGGCCACAGCCTTGGCTGCCGCCGCAGAACCGGTTTCGCTCCAGTGGGTATCGGTGCGCAGATAGGCATCGGCGCCCAGGGGTTGCAAGGTCGGCGCAAGATCGATCGCGGCGACACCGGCCTTGTTCAAGCCATCGACCCAATCCACCGCACGCTGTTGCAATTGCAACGGACGACGCAGGTCGCACAACTGCGCACTGGCGATACGACTCTTGTCCGGCACCACCGCCACCAGCAGCGTAATCCCGCGCTTGGCCAGGCGCTGCTGAACCTTGCGCACCACCCCGGCCTTGGTCTGGGCATTGGCTTGAGCGTGACGGTTGATGCGCAGTTCGTCGGTCAGGAACAGCCAGCCCGGGCAGCCGGAACGCACCCGCGGCCCGGTATCGTGCAGCAGCAACCAACTGGCGCCACGTTCCAGGTCTGCAGCCTGTTCAGGCACCGCGGCCTTCGACAGCTGCTTGGCGACCTTGTGGGTTACCTCGCCATGCAGTGCATCGTCGATGCTCAGCTTGGGTGGCAGCATCTCGACTTTGCCGCTCAACAGCAGCCAGACGCAGGAGACGAAACCGATCGCCAGAAAAGCCACGAAAAAGACACCCGATGCTTTGCTGACAGGGGTCGTCACTTCGCTGGATTGAGCCGGTACGTGGGACAAGGAAGTCATGGGCGCGGTCATCAGAACTGGAAGTACAGGAAGGGCACCGATTCACGACTCGCGACCAAGGCGAACGCGAGCAGGAAACCCAGCATCGGTGCAAACAACGCATGGCCGACAAGCCGCTGCTCATAGCGGCTCTGCAGCACGGGCGCAAGGATGTACAACACGCCGAGCAGCGCCGCGATGCCGTGGACTGGACGCAGCGTCACCGCCAGCGCATCACCCAATGCAAACCCATGCAGGCCGAACTGCCCGGCATACATTGTCATTGCGCTATGGAAATCCGGAGCACGGAACAAGGTCCACGCCAGGAATACGAACAGCAGCGTCAATGTGTGCGACAGCAGTGGCGGAACGCTCGGCAGACTGGAGCGCGACCACAAACGATCGACGCACAAGGCGATGCCGTGCGCCGAACCCCACAACAGGTAATTCCAGCTGTCGCCGCCATGCCACAGGCCGGCGATCGCCATGGTCAGGAACAGGTTGCGATAGGTCTTCCATGCACCGTTACGGTTGCCGCCAAGGGCGATGTACAAGTAGTCGCGCAACCAGCTCGACAGCGACAAATGCCAGCGCCGCCAGAAGTCCTGGATGCTGCTGGCCAGGTACGGCCGGTTGAAGTTTTCCGGGAAGTGAAAGCCCAGCATCAGGCCCAGGCCGATGGCCATGGCGCTGTAACCGGCGAAGTCGAAAAACAGTTGCAGCGAGTAGGCCAGGCAGCCGATCCAGGCGTCGACGAAGGACGGGTTTTCCAGATGGAAAGCGACGTCCACCAGCGGCGAAAGGGTATCGGCCACCAGCACTTTCATGCACATGCCGATCATGAAACGGCGCGCGCCCAGAGAAAAATTCTGCCAATTGAAATAGCGCTGGGTCAGTTCACGGCGTACCCAGTCATAACGAATGATCGGCCCGGCAATCGAGTGGCCGAACATCGAAATGTAGGTCGCGTAATTGATGAAGCTGCGCTCCACCGGCACCGTGTGGCGATGCACGTCCACCAGGTAAGAGATCGCCTGCAACACGATGAATGACAGCCCCGCCGGCAACGCCACCCGCTGCCATTCCAGCGGCATGGCGCCGTAGTAGGTGATCAGGTCACTCCAGGTTCCGGCCAGGATGTTGGCGTACTTGTACCAGCACAGCACTGCCGTGTTGAACACGATCAGCGCAATCAACAACCTCACCCGCCCTTTCGAACCCTCGCGGGCACGATCTACCAGCAGTCCGCCGACCCAGGCGACGATGGTCAAGACCACGTGCAGACTGAGGAACAGCGGGCTCAGCCAGCCATAAAACAGCCAGCTGCCGATCAGCAGGATGACGTTGCGCCAGGCCGGTCTGGCCAGGGCATATACCAGCAGAAACGCTGGCAGAAACAGCGTCAGGAACTCGAGTGAGGCGAAGACCATGGCAGCGGCAGAATCCGGTCAGTGGGACAGAGTGTCGGTGGCGTTCAGAAGGCGCGGGCCAGTGGCCGAAGGCACCAGCAGCACGCTGTAACGCTCGCCCGCTTTCAGCTCGCCCAGGTCCAGCGGCGCGCCGACATTGGCGTTCGCGCACACCAGTTGCACCGACAGGCTCACCGGGTTGATCGAACGACGCTGGACGCTGTCGACCGGCACGGCCTTGAACAGGTCGGCGTTACGCCCGGCAGGACGCAGGCTCGCATCGGCACACGCGGCATCGACGTTGAAGAACGCCAGCGAGGCTTTCAGGCCGTTGAAGTCATCCGGCTGCTCGCGCACGGCGACTTGCTTGATGCCATTGCCGTCCGGCAACGCCACCACGGTGGCGAATTCACCGGGCTCGATCTTCATGTCCATGGCCAGGTTCTGCGCGCCACTGACCAGGGTGCCCTTGACCGGGCTGCTCGATTGCACCGGGAAAAACAGCGACACTGGTTTGGCCGCTTCCAAGCGCATCGGTGGTTGACCGGCCTGGGCGATCACGTCCAGCGGCGCGCTGCCGGCGTTGACGAAACGGATGAACGCCGCGTCTTCGCTGGGGCCGGTGGGGTACAGGGCAAACTCGGCCGCCAGAGCGTTCACGCTGGAAAACAGCGCCGCCACGGCGCACACCGCAGACAGGACACGCATCACTGCTTGGCTCCCTTGTTGCTGACCGCGTCGGCCGGCAGTTTCGCCAATGCGCCACCGATGGCGTTGGCCCAGGATTTGTACCCCGCCACAGTGAAGTGCTGGCCGTCGGTGGTGACCCACTCGCCCGGTTTGGAGAAAGTCAGCGAATCGATGTAGGTGCAAGGCGCCACGTTGCTCGCCAGGAACGCCGACATCAGCTTGGTGCGCGTGTCGTTCTTTTTGTACATGCCGCCTTCCTTGCCCCACGCCGGGCCGACCCACGCGCACTTGGCGCCGTTGGCGGTGATTTCCTTGGCCAGGGCGGTCACGTTCTGCCAGGCCCAGGCTTTGGGGAACACCGGTTTGTCGTAGGACGCCATGGTGTCGCCGATGACCAGCACGACCAGGTCCGGCTTGTCGGCGGCGATCAGATCCTTGATCGGCGTGGTGGTGGCTTCGCGGCCCTTGATGACGATCTTGCCGTCACCTTTCTGCTCGGCCCCACAATCGACTTTCTTGGTGATCAGCCAGTCGCCGGCACTGGCGCCGCATGCGCCGATCGAATGCACGATCGCGCCCTGTTGGGTCAGGTTGGCTTGCAGCGGCTCCATCAAGTGGTCCGCCAGACTCATGTGGCTTTCCCCGAGTACGAGAAGGGTCATACCGGCGAGAACGGAAGAAGGCATTTAAGTCTCCAGGAATCAGTTTGCATAAGGGGAACGGTAGGGGCTGACCGGCAATTCCATCGCGCCGTTCATGTCTTCGAACATGTAACGCAGGTACATGGCCCCCGTGAATTGCTTGTAGTCCTGAGCATTGTCCAGGCCGAGATTGCCGCCGAGGAAGAAGTTCGAACCGAATTTGTATTCGCCGGCACCACTGAGGCTGTAGCCCACGCCGGTCTTGTTCTGGCCTTTGTAGCGCTGATTGTTGGCGGCCTGCAGGTCTTTGTCGTTCGGGAAGTAATCCGCCGAGTCCTGGTCGAAGTACTGCACGCCCACCGAACCTTTGACCTGATACGAGAACCGGTCGCCGCGCTGCGCCCAGGTCACTGGCACGCCCAAGGCGAAGTAGCTTTGCGGGCTGAAGTAACCGCCATGGCCGTAGGTGAAGAAGTCCTGGTTGTTCTCGAAGCTCAGGCCGGTGGCACTCAGGCCGAGCGTAAGCTTGCTGTCTTCGGCGTTGTGCAGATACCAATACACGCCGCCGCCCAGTTCAGTGCGACTGTTGGATTCGACGTTGTGGCCGAGCAACTTGTGCCACGAACCGTAACCGTAGGAGCCGACCTGTTGATCGTCATAGCTGAGCTGAGCGCGGGCGCCGTTGGCCGTCACGCCGCCCCACGATTGGCCGGTGCGCTCGTCAGTGGTACCGGCGAACGAGGTCACGCTGTCCGTCACCGGACGTCGCGACACGTTGACGCCATAACGCACGTTGGAGTTGTCGGCGAACGGCCGATCCACACTCACGCCACCGGCTGCGGTGCTGTACTTGAAGCCGATTGGCGTGGTGCCGATATCGGCCTTGATGCCTTCATCCGGGCGGGCATAGGCCACGCTCAAGCCAACGCCTTTATCACGCTGGGAACCGGCGCCATCGGCGGTTGATCCACCGCCGAAACGGGAGGCCGAGTCGCTGTCGACACTGCCGGCATTCAGCGACACCGGGGTCACACGCACGGCGTAGCGGTTCTCTCCAGCCGGGACGTTGATCTCCAGCGGCGTTTCAACATCGGTCATTTTGCTCAGCCCCGACTCGCTGTCGTTGCTGCGAATGGTTACGCCCTGGGTCACATAACCACTGCGCTCCTGCAGGATATTGTCGAGCGCACGCTGGGCGGAACTGGCTTGATCCACCGCAACGTTGACCGTGCCCTGCGGCGCGAACGGATTACCGCCGGCGTCGGCAAAACGCCCCGCCGGCAACGCCTGGCGCCCCGCACTCGGCGCTGCCATGCGTGGCTGGGCTTGCCCCGGATAGGCATCGGCCGGCAGTGCTTCATTGCTGGCAGCCATGACCGGCGTGGCGGCTTCAAGCTGCGCCTGGGCCGGTGCCGGAATGCTATCCACCGGTACGCGGCTCACTTGATTGCGCTGGCCCGGCAAACCCACAAAGGGATTCGGCGCGACGCTGAGGCTGTTGGCCTGGGCCGTCAGGCTACGTTTCTGTTCGTTCTGCTCAATGGCAACCGCCTTGCGCAGCAGCTCGGTGGCCTGACTGGACTTGCCCATGCTGCGGTAGATCCGCGCGGCCTCGGTCAGCGATTGCGGATCGTAGGTTTCCAGTTTGAGGAACTGTTCCAGCGCCCGATCGGCGTAGCCGTTGTCGTGGGCCTGAACCGCCGCATCGGCGGCATTGAGCAAAATCTGCGGATCGTTGGGTTGACGCTGCAACAACGGCTTGTACAGTTCAAACGCCTTGGCATTGTCGCCATTGCTGGTGTACATGCGCGCCAGTGCCGAGACAGCACCCGCATCCCCCGGGCGCGAAGCCAGGGCAGGCGCCAGGGTGTCATAGGCTGCGGCCAGGTCGCCATTTTCGCGCAGGATATCGGCCTGGCGAATGCGGTACTGATACAGCACGTCATCAAAGCGTTTGCGCGTGGCCACGCTCATTGGCTGGTTTTGCAAGCCGCGCAGGATCGAGTTGACCTGTGCATCATCGCCAGTCTTGAGCAGCAGGTTGGCGTATTGCAACATCAGGTCCGCGGACGGCGTCGGCGTCTGGGCAATGACGTCGCGCATCATCTGTTGCGCATGTGCCGAATCACCGGCGTCCACATAGGCTGCGGCCAGGGTCGCCATGCCGTCAGGGCTACGGCTGGCCACCGCTTGCAAGCGGTCGAGCAAGGCCAGGGCTTCCTGACGCTGGCCACGCTTGGCGATGCTCGCCGCCAGTTTGATTTGCACCGTTAGGGTGATCTGGTCAGCCAACTGATTCATGTCCGCTGTACGACGTTCGGCCGGAATGCGGCTGATGGTCGCTTGCGCGGCGTTCCACTGCTCCATCTCCACCGAGAGCAAGGCGCTGGTGTACAGCGCATCGATGTGGGTCGGATAGGTTTTCAGATAGCTGTCGATCAGGTCCCGAGCCTTT
This sequence comes from Pseudomonas sp. NPDC087336, assembly GCF_044744285.1. NCBI lineage: Bacteria > Pseudomonadati > Pseudomonadota > Gammaproteobacteria > Pseudomonadales > Pseudomonadaceae > Pseudomonas > Pseudomonas sp. NPDC087336. The sequence goes on from NZ_JBIUYA010000011.1 coordinate 181,801, forward strand.
TGCGGTTCGCCGGCCTTGAGGTACAGACGCGACAGATCGAAACGGGTCCAGACGTTATCCGGGTCGTCTTGCACCGCTTGCGCCAGGGCTTGCTGTGCAGCGCGGTTATCACCGCGCTGTTCGGCGAGTTTGGCCGCTTGCGTGGAGCGCAAGGCCCGCAGACGAGCGCCGCCGCCCATTTCGGCCTGCTGGGCCGCAGTCAAGGTGTCGAGCAGGCGCAGCGCTTCATCGGCCTGACCGGTTTGCGCCAGCACATTGACCAGCCCCTGCACGGCCTGAGGGTTGCCGCGCTGCACGCTCAGCACCTGACGATAGTTGGCCTGGGCGGCGTCCAGTTGCCCGGCCTGGGCCTGAATGTCGGCCAGGGCCAGACGCGCGTCGATACCTTTCGGATTCAAGCGCATGGCCTGGGCAATGCTCTCTTGCGCCTTGGCCGGCTGCGTCCTGGCCTGGTCGCGGGCCTGTTGCAGCAATGCCCAATAGCGCACGTTGTCCAGCGCCGGCTTCCAGCGTGTGCCGCCATTGGCGATGGCGCGATTGAGCAGTTGCTCGGCTTCGCCGAAACGGTTTTGTTGCTGTCGCACCACGCCGAGGCCACCGAGGGCATCGGCGTCGTCGGGTTTGGTTTTCAGGCGGGCGGCAAATGCCTGTTCGGCGCCAGATTGATCGCCCCTCTCCAGCGCTTGCAGTCCACGCGCCACCAACGGATCCTGCTGCCATGCCGGTGCACCGGCGGTGGTCGACTGCGACTTGCCTTTGTTGAGCAGATCACGGATTTCCTGGTCGTCGGGATGCACTTTCAGGAAGTCATCGAACAATGACACTTGCGAAGCGTTCGGCGGCCCCATCCACACCAGCGCCAGGCGCCAGCTCTCATCGGCGTCACCGGCAATGTCGGCACGGGTCGACAGTTTGGCCAGTGCCCTGATGCCTTCCGGGCGGCTGTCTTCGTGGCGCACCAGGTGCTTGGCAAGGAACAGCGCGACAATCGAGTCGTTCGGTGTTTCGCGCAGCAAGCGCTCAAGGCCTTTGCGCGCCTCGGGCCAGTCGGCGTCATTGAACGCCAGGTTGGTGTAGAACTCGCGACCGATCTTGCCTTCAGGCGTGCGCCCGGCAAACAGCTGGCGGAACACGTCGGTGGCTTTGTCACGCTGGTCGCCGTCGGCCAGGCGCCGTGCCTCATCCAGCAGGGCAATGTTCTGCGGGTCGGTCAGGGCGATGTCCTGCTCCAGTTGCGCCGCCTGCCAGGGGCGTGGCGACAATGCCTGCAAGCGCGCCAGATACTGTTGCGCCTGTTGCGGTTTGTCCTGTTTGACGCCGATCAGCCCCATGCCGTACAGCGCATCGATCTGGTTGGGGTCCAGACGCAGTACCTTTTCCCAGGCTTCTGCCGCACGCGCTGCGTTATCCCGGCTCTGCCAGTATTGGCCCTGCTCCACCAGACGCGTTTGCGCTTCGTTGGTTTCGGCGTGGGCAGCGGTACCGATAAGCGCGGCGAGAATACCGATGGCTAGCGTGTGACGGCGCGGGTGCATGACGTCTCCCAAGTCAGTTTGAGCGTTCCGTCATCACGAAACTGATAGCGTTTTTCAGCCCAGCCCAGTGCGAACAGACTAAGCATCGCGTTGTAGTACAGCGGTTCGGCACGTTCGCCATCCGCTTTAGCCAGCGCCGCGTTCAAGGCCGTTTCGGCCCGACGCTGCTGCTGCTCGGCCAGCCAGGGTTGCCCCTTGGCCTGGAAGTAGGGAATCAGCGCAGCAGAGTACCCGAACGGGCCCTGCCCTTCGAGCGCGCCGCTGATGACCTGAACCTTTTCCGGTGGAATGCCGGTGGACGCGGTGCTGTTCGACATGCCGTCCAGGCGTGCCAGCAGCGGCGCAGCCAGCGGGTCGGATCTGGGCGTCATGCCGGCCCACAGATAGACGCGAATCGCGTCATAACTGCCCAGCTCACCCTTGACCGGATCGACCACGAACAGGCCGGCCTTGGGCGCGGTCGCGCGATAACCGATCCAGTCCGCCACATAACCTTTCGGGCTGGAAGCGCTGACCATTTTCACGGTGTTTTCGGCGATCTCTTTCCACGGGCCGGTGGGCGCTTCTTTGGCCAGCCGACGCAGCAGCGGCAATGGCAGATAACTCGGGTTCAGGCGCCACAGGTGATCGGGCTGGGTGAAGCCTTCGGGCCCTGGCAGGACCATTTTGCCCAGGCCGGGCAGGCTCACCACCAACCGGGTTTCGATGTTCTTAAGCAGGCGCAGGGCATCTTCTCGGTAGTCCGGACGCTGCCACAGCCGCGCCGCTTCGAGCAGCGAGTAGGCGATCCACAGGTCCGAATCGGACGCCGAGTTGGCGTCCTGCAATTGCCATTTACCGTCCTTGCCCTGTCCCCACAGCCAGCCCGGTAGACGATTGCCGACATCGGCACCGGCCATGTTGGCAGCGGTCCATTTCCATAGCGCATCGAAACGCTCACGGTCGTTGCCGATCAACGCAAACAGCATGCCGTAAGACTGACCTTCGGAGGTGCTGTGATTGGCTTCGACGCTGGACTCCAGCATGCGACCGTCGTTTTGCACGAAACGCGTGGCGTAGGTTTGCCATAGCGGCCAGTCGACGCTTTTGCACGCCGCCTGGTCAGCCATGGCCGGTGTCAGGCTCAAGGTCGTCAGTGTGCCGGCCAGCCAAAGTACGGCCCGGCGCCAGCGGCGCTCGGGGGCAAAATTGCATCCGTGTGTCCCGTGGTTTTTCATGGCGATCTCAGTTGCCCAACCGCTGTTTGGCACGGGAACGCAGCGACAAATAGGCCAGGCAGCTGAGCAGCACCACACCCAGGCCGGTCAGCAGCAACGTCAGACCGACGTGGCGCGACAGCATCCATTCCAGGCGTTTGAACGGGCCCAGTTCGCCAACGTAATACTGCTCATCCGCCACCAGCGGCTCGATGGTTTTGCCGCGCACCACCACCAGACTGCCCTGGATTGATTGGGTGTAGTCTTCGCCACCGATCAAGGCATTGGTTGCATCAGCCAGGCCTTGCGGCTGGCCGCTGGCGATCACCACTACGCTGCGACCGCTTTTGAGCGGCGATTCGAAACCGGTCAGGTACGTACTGCGCGCACCACCGGAGAAGGCCATGGCCAGGCGAGCCTTGCGCTGGTTCGCCTCAGGATCGGGGCTGAACCAGTCCCGAACGCGCATCGGCAGGTCAGACAGGTTGAAGCTTTGCTGGTCGCCGATATCGGCAGCCGGCAGGCGATCGGCCCACTGGGTCAGCAATGGCTGGTTGTTGCCGGCAGCAAACACCAGCAAGTCTTTATCCGTCGCCGCCTGGACCTGCGCCGCCTGCATCACCAGCACACCAGTGGCCGGGTATCCGGTGGACTGGCCGAAGCGGCCGAGCACGGTCAGGTAGGCATCCAGCTCGGCAGCGCCAGCGTTGTCCGGCAGCACCACGGCGGTCTGCGAAAGGTCAGCCAGACGAGTGAACGGGAAGCCCGCATCCTTGAACACGCCGAGGTTCGGCATGGCCATGAAGTGGTCGTAGCCGCTCAGGTCCAGGGTCGATTCCGGATCGACGCTGCCGCGCATGTTGTCGATGATGATGTCGCCACATTCGCCCTGCTTGATATAGTCGAACATGAAGCGCAGTTGCAGGCGCGATTGCAGGGCCACCGAGTTCAATGGCAGGCGCATGCGGGTTTCGCGGTTCAGCGTGTCGTCGTTGATCTTCAGGGCTTTCAATACGCTGCTTTCGAGCTTGTCCTGAGGCAGCAGGTTCTGCGACTGGATCAAGCCATCGTTGAAGCTGACGATGAACGACGAGTTGCTCGACTTTTCCTGCGGTGTGTAGCGGTATTTCAGGTTCAGCGGCGCCCCTTCATCACGCCAGGTAAACAGGTCTGGCGGAAAATTCAGCGGCACGGTGATGTCGCCCGGGTTGTAGCCCGACACGTTGAATTGCTTGGCCGGCAGCAGCTCGCCAAGTTTGACCGGACGATCGCTCGGCAGCCAGTTCGGGGCATCGTAAGGCTTGCGCGGTTGCACGGTATCGAGTCGCTCGATCACCACGCTGCTGCCCGACAGGGCCTGACTGCCCAGCACCAATGCGGTGGTGGCCGTCTTCAGTTCGGCAGCGTCGCGACCGCTGATCACCAGCAACTTGCCATTGGCGTCGTTGGGGTTGGTCATCACGCTCAGGGTCGGGCCCTTGGCCGCCGGCAGGCTCAAACCGTCGATTTGCAGCGCTTCTGGACCGCTGAGCAGCAACACAGCGTTGCCGTGGGCGGGGATCTGGTTGATGTGCGTAGAGAACTTCGCACCGCGATAACTGGCCTGGGCACCGAACCACGATGACAGGGCACCGGCCGCTTCCAGGGTGGTGTTGTCAGGCGCGGTGGCGAACACGAACGGCAGGCCCAAGGTGCGCGCATCGCGGCGATCGAAGAACGGCAGCGGCATGATCGACAAATCGTTCGGCAGCGCCAGCGGCGACACCTCAATGCTCAACTCGGTGGCGTTGCTGATTTTCGCCCACAGGCTGGAGTGCGTCGGGTCTTCGCAACTCATGGTGTAGTGACCGACGAATTGCAGGCTCAAGCGATTGAACTCGGTGATCAGCTGCGGCGGAATGCTGACCTCGTGGGTTTGCAATTGCCCGGCGTTTTCCTTGGGCAATGGCAGGCTCGCGGCCACTTCATCGTTGACGATGACGTTGATCTGCGACAGCTCGGCCAGCAATGCCGGCGAATAGGTGTACTGCAACTTCAGCCTGGCGCCGGTCACGATGGAATCGGCGCGCACATCGAAGTTGACGCTATCGGTGGACTCCACGCCGCGCAGGCTCATCGGATAATTGCGGCCCAGTTGCTTGAGCGTCACGCTGTAGCTGTTGGCGCCTGGCACCGGCGCGGTTTCGGCGAATGCCGCTGCGCCACCACCCATTGCCAGCAAGGCGCACGTCATGCGTACCAGGGCGCGGTGAGGCTTGCGCAGGTTACCGAAAGTGAAAGACTTCAAGTTCATCACTTGTCCAAAACGTTTTCCAGGGTGGACGGGGAGACGTGGCGACGACGGAACAGGTTCCGCACTTCCATGACCGTTGCTTTGAAGAGTTCGAAGATACCGCGAAGACCAATGCCGCTGACATCACGCAAGGCGGCCAACGGTGTATCGACCTGGCCATTGCCCCAGGTCGATGCCCAGGTGTCGGCGCGGGAGAAAGTCAGGCGAATCAGCTCGCTTTGCTGGCGCAAGGTCAACTGGTCGAACTGCGCACCCAACAACCCCTCGCGACTGAACACAATGACGGCCGGGAACACACTCAGCTGTTGATTGCGGAACAGCGAAATCTGTACCCGCTCGCCCTTGGGAATCTCGATGCCTTCCGGCAAACGGAACCCCAGGCCTTTTTGCGAGAAGTCCTGGGTCACGCCTTCGATCATGGTGCCATCGGCACGAGTCAGGCGCATCGGCAGGGCCGCCGCCACCCGTGGTTCGGAACGCACCTGGCGGGTTTCACTGGCCACCGCCACCGAGGCACTGGTGATGATGAGGTTGTAGACGGTCCACGCCAGGTTGATCAGGATCGTGGTAGTGGCGCCCTCGGCACCCTCCATCAGCCGCACCACGCCATAAATCAGGCCGGCAACGTTCAAGATCAGCAGTACGATGTACGGTCGTGCCAATTTCCACTCAAAATATTTCTTGTCGATCACGCCACCCTTGTCGGTCACGTTGAAGCCACCGAACTTGGGGTTGACCAGCGCCATCAGCACCGGGCCCATGATGTACCAGGCCAATACCGTCTCGTAGACCTCGTTCCAGAACGAGTGACGGAACCGCCCCTGGATGCTGGAGTTGGTCAGGCTGGCGTGAAGAATGTGCGGCAATACATAAGCGGTGATCATCAGCGCCGAGGCGTGGAAAATCTGCGCATCGAAAAAAAGGAACGCCAGCGGCGCGGTGAGAAAGGCCAAACGCGGCAATCCGTAGAAAAAGTGCAGCATCGCGTTCAGGTAGCACAGGCGCTGACCCAGGTTCAGACCTTTGCCGAACAGGGGGTTGTCCGTGCGGAATATCTGCGCCATGCCACGTGCCCAGCGAATCCGCTGGCTGATGTGCCGCGACAGGCTTTCCGTCGCCAGGCCCGCCGCTTGGGGAATGGCCAGGTACGCCGTGTTGTAGCCGGCGCGGTTCAGTTTGAGCGCGGTGTGGGCGTCTTCGGTCACGGTCTCGACCGCAACGCCACCGATTTCCAGCAACGGTGCACGACGGATCACGGCACAGGAGCCGCAGAAAAACGTCGCGTTCCACAGGTCGTTGCCGTCCTGCACCAGGCCGTAGAACAACTCGCCTTCGTTCGGCACGGAGCGGAACGTATTGAGGTTTTTCTCAAACGGGTCGGGCGAGAAAAAGAAATGCGGCGTTTGCAGCATCGCCAACTTCGGGTCCTTGATGAACCAGCCTACGCATACCTGAAGGAATGAACGGGTCGGCACGTGGTCCGCGTCGAAAATCGTCACGAACTCGCCACTGGTGACCTTGAGTGCTTCGTTCAGATTGCCGGCCTTGGCGTGACGGTTGTTGTCTCGAACGATGTAACCCACGCCGATCTGTTCGCAGAACTCGCGAAAGTCTTCTCGGCGGCCATCGTCCAGTACGTGCACACGCAGTTTGTCCTGCGGCCAATCGATGGCCTGGGCCGCGAAAATGGTGACTTTCACAATGTCGAGGGTTTCGTTGTATGACGGGATGAAGACATCGACCGTTGGCCATTCGCTCGGCGGCCCGCTCATCAGTACCGGTTTGCGGCGCAAGGGCCAGGCGGTTTGCACATAACCGAACACCAGCACGATCATCGCGTACAACTCGGCCAGGACCAGGCCGTAGCCGAACAGCATGTCGACCCAGCCCTCGAAACCGAGAGTGGAGGTGAGTCGCCAGTACACGTAGCGCAGGGATGCTGTCAAAGACAGCCCGATGAGCATCAGCACAGTCAGGCGACCGGGAATCTTGCGCAGCACCATCGCTGCAATAAAGCAGCCGAGGGCGAAAGCGCACTGCGAATACAATTCGAACGGCACAGTAATGATGAACAGCGCCAACAGGCCGCAAAGCAGCGTCACGATTACGCTTAATGTCCGACGCAATGCCGCTGGCAAGCTGTCCAGGCGGTCGGAGATCGATTGTGCCCAACGCTGTGTGCGGGTTTGGTCGGCAGTGCCTGGAGCTGAGGTGTTAGTCACGAGGCGCAGGACTCTGCAGCTTCCATGGATTTCAGCTGTGCCTTGAGCCTGTCACTGAGCATCAGCATGTCGTGGCAAGCCTGGGACGACTCGGCCGTCAGCAGCGGGTTTTGGCCATACGCCAATGCTTCGCCAATGGCATGGTCGAGCGTCACGACGCCCAGCAGCCGAGAGCCCAAGCGACGCTTGAGCACTTCGAGCATATCGCTGCAGAACAGGCGAGAGCTGTCGAACTGGTTGATCACGTAATTGCACGGCGACGCCTGGCCGAGGGCCGCGCGCACCGCCAGTAAATGCTCCATCTGGTCCAGCGTAACGAAACACGCCGCATCGGCCGTCACGACGACGAGCACCTGATCCGCCACCATCAAGGCCTGCGTCAGATAAGAGGTGCGGCCCGGTGGCGTATCGAGGACCACAACGTCATTTTCGCCGAGGTCCATGGTCGCCAGTTGCCTGGCGAGCCAGTAGCGGTCGTTTTCCAGATAGCGTTCAAGGGTGCGGAGCTCGTCCTCAGTCAGCGAACCGAAAGGAAGCAGCAACGAACCGGCCGAGCCGGCCAACAGCAATGACTTCCAGTTCTCACCCTTGAGGCTGGCGCAACCCATGCCCGCCACGTCTGGCTCCGCACCCAAGTGGTGTTGCAGGGCGTTTTGCGGATCGAGGTCGATGGCCAGGGTCTGCCCCCCCTCTAAACGCAAAGCCGTGGCCAGCGCAGAGGCCAGCGTACTTTTGCCAACGCCACCCTTGGCCGATACCAGCGCAATAACATGAGCCCTGGTCTTGGCCGGACGCCCCTGTGGCAGCGACTGGCGCAGCGCCTCTGCGTTGCGCGCTTGCGCTTCGGCCTGACGTGCCAAGGCGACTTCGGCCAGCAAGTGGCGAAGCGGTGCAGCAGGTGCCGGGGCATTTACAAGCACCAAGGGTGCCTCGACGCCCTGCGCGGAATCTGCAGGAGCCTGATCGCCCGGCTGGAGCACCGGTTGATCGACTTCAACGACAGGCACACGCTCGGGAGCGGTTGGCACCAGCGCCAACGGATTTTCCTTGTACTCGAAATGGCTACCGAACTCGAGATAGCTGTCCGCACTTGCCCCGAACCTGTTGAATAGGTTCGATATATCGTCTGTACGTTTCATAAAGGACTATCCGAGGCGCTGGCACATATTGGGGAGCACGTAGCTCAAGAACTCATCGAAACTAGCCATCACAATGGCATCGTCAACATTTTGAACGCCCGCAAGTTTAATAGTTGATCGCGATTAAAAAAACCTTTTTTATCGCCATAAAATTGACGAATTAGTGCATTTTTTCTTTGGCGCATCCGGTTCATGCCGGCAACTCAACTGCGCCGCAGGCGAATAAATACGCGGCTTGGCGGCGGCGCAGGATTATCCGGCAAGCAATGGGAAAGGCACACATGATTTGCACCGGATGGCACCTCAGTAGATGGACGGCAATCTAACGGTATTGCCATCTCTTAAAGCAATTCGCGGACGATATGAACTATCGTTATAGGCGCCATTGTTTGGAATTTACATATATATGTTCCAAATCAATGTCTTAGTTCCAACTTGGCGATGCTCTCTCCGGCAACGACCCGCCCGCAACGATTGTTAGTGCAAGCGATGTGCTGTGCACCCTCTATCGGCGCGATGTTGACTATGCTGCTGACAGCAAGACGCTGTTCACTTCATGAGGGATGTTCGATGTTCTACGTGCAACGCGATACAGACGGCCACCTGATGCGCGTGGAAACCGAAGCTTACGCCGAGTCCACGGAAACGCTGCCGGCCGACCACCCAGACCTCCAGGCCTGGTTCGCCAATGAAGTCATGGCCACCAGCCACAAACAACTGCAACAGATCAAACAGCTCAAGCAATTGCGCCAGAGTGACCTGGAAATGATCCGGGTACTCGACGACTTGATCGCCGTACTGATCAATAAGGGCGTGATCCTCGTCACCGATCTGCCAGCGCCGGCACAAGCCAAACTCATGGACCGCAGCCAGGCCCGTGAGGCATTGGGCGGATTGAGTCAGCTGGTTGAGGATGATGAGGAAGGGTTTATCTGATTCTTCCCTGACTGTACTGACGCCACAAACCCAACGCCCTAACCCCATGGCTTGGGTTCACCCAACAACCGCCCCTGAACGCCATACACTCCCATCTCCCGAATCACCGTCAATTCCCCTTCGGTCTCGACCCGCTCGGCAATCAACGGCAAATCGATACTGTGGGCGGCGCGCTGAACTGCTTCGATGAACAGACGCTTGTCGTTCTCCTGATCAATCGCGCGGATGTAGCTGCCGTCGATCTTCAGGTACGCCAACCCCAGCCGCGCCAGGTTACCGATGATGCTGAAGCGCCCACCAAAATGCTGAAGGCTCAACGAGAATCCGAGCGCACGCAAACGCCGCGTCAGGTCTTCGAGCATGGCTTGTTCCGGCAATTGCTCTTCGCCGATTTCCAGGGTCAGCCGCGGCCCCAGATTGGAGTGCGAACGCAGTGTCTCTAAGAAAGCAGTCAACGCTTGCGGGTTTTGCAGGGTGGCTGACGACAGGTTCAGCGCCAGTGACGCTTCGTGCGTGCCCATCTGCTCCAATACCAGCTCCAGCATCAACTGATCCAGTCGCGCCGCCCAGCCGAACCGCTCCAGCCAAGGCAGGAAACGTCCGGCAGGGATGCTCTGGCCCTGGTCGTCGATCAGGCGGGAAAGCACTTTGTAGTGCAGTACCAGCTGCGTGTCCTGGCTGGCCACCACGGGCTGGAAAAACAGCTTGAAGCGTCGCTGCGCCAAGGCCTGATCCAGCAGGTTGTGCCAGGCATGATGGTCGTCACCGACACCGGCCAAGGCACTGTGATCCAGGCAGATCCAGTTCGAATCGGCCTGGCCTTCTGCCTGCGCCAATGCCTGATCTGCCAGCCCGAGCACGGCTTGCGGGGCATCGCCATGAATAAACGGCGCCAGGCCGATCGCCGCTACGCAAGCGACGTCAGTAGCACCGGTTGCGTGCAGACTGGCCAGGGCTACATCGAGGCGCTGCGCCAGTTGCACCGCTTCCTCACGCACCAGGCCCGGGGCCAGAACCGCGAATTCACCGCCTCGAATCCGAGTGACCAGGTTGTTTGTTTCCGGGTGTCTGGCGCACTCTCGGGACAGCTGCTGGCCAACCGCCTGGAGCAACGCATCCGTGTGCTGGCCGCCCAGGCGTTGGTTCAGCCCGGCCAGATCCTGCACGCGCAACAGCAACAAATACCCGGAGCTGGCTTGCTCGGGGTTGCTCACCCTCGCATTGAGCTGTATCTCGAAGTAACGCCGGTTGGCCAACCCGGTCAGGTTGTCCTGATAGGACTCGACCCGCAGCTTTTCACTGCGTTCGGCCTGTTCTTGAAACAGCGCCTTGAGCTTCTCGACCATCTGGTTCATGGCCAGCACCACTCGACGCAATTCCGGCGTGCGCGGCAATTGCGGCAAGCTGAGAAACTCGCGACGGGCAATGGCGTGGGACTGCTGGACCATATAATCGAGGGGCTTCAATTGCCGACGCAGCAACAGCGCACCCAGTATCGCGCTGACCACGCCACAGATCAGCAACCACCCCAGGCTGCCCAACGCGCTCTGCCACAGCTTGGCCAGTGCGAACATCGGGTGACTGACCACCTCGACCCGTGCGGCCTGTTCCCAGCCGCGACTGACTAACGCATCGCCACCGGCGGGCTCCAGGCCAATCAGTTTGACGAACCAGTCAGGCACCCGGGTATCGGCGGGGATGCCGCTACGCTCGATCAGGGTCTTGCCGCTGGAGATATCAACCACGCGGATGCTGGCGTAATAACCGCTGTCAAAGATCGAGCTGACCAGCAACTCGGTCATCGCCGAGTCGTCGATATTCGGCGTCAGTGACAGCGCCAGCGCCGTCGCCGCATCCTGGGCGTGGGAACGCAGCTGGTTGACGTACTGGGTGCGCGAGCTTTCCAGGCTAACCATGAAGCTGCCGGTGAAGGCGACCACCAGGAACAGACAGATAGCGATCAACAGCTGTTTGAACAAAGACATCTGTGGGTGTGCTCCTATTTAGTCGTCTCGACAGGGAATCCTTCGGCCTGCATTTTTTTCAGCACATCCTGCCAACGGGACAAACGCTTGGTGTCACCGACCTTCTTGTTGCCCTTGGCGCCAGGCAAGTACAAACCTTCTGCATTGAAGGAGTAGACCGGAAGCAAATCCGTTCGTTGGCTGGCGGGCTGGATAGTGTCGATCAGGCTGTCGAGGACCAGCGGCATCGCTTCTGGACTCGAATAGTAGGTCAACACCATGTGCGCCCGGTTCAGACGCAGGGCCTTGACGTAGGTGATGCGCAGTTTGTCGCTGGGAACGCCAAGGTGGCGCAGGCTGAAATACTTGGCGATAGCGTAATCTTCGCAGTCGCCGGCACCTTTCCACAGGGCTTCGATTGGGGTTTCCCAATAATCGACCTGCTGCCACAAATCGACGTCTTCGACGTAGCGCACCTGCTTGTTGAAGAACCGGTTGACCTCGTTCAACTGGTCCACCTCGCCGAGCTGCTTCTGGCTGGCCAGCAAATGCTGCCAATCATCCATGCGCTGCTGGCCTGCGCCCAAAGGTCCGTACAATGCCTGAGCCCGACGACTGATCAGGGAAAAATCCCAATCGGCATGCAGCCCACCCAGCATCACGCCGGCCAGCAGCAATGCGCAGGACAGCCAGCGCAGCATCCGTGGAATCGGGAAAAAACGTGCCGCCAATGCAAGGCATCCAGGGTAGGCAGTCGGAAGTCGGTTGATGGTGTAGGTTCGTACGGCAAAAAACAATGGCACAGTGAAATCAGCTATGGCGCGCTAAACTGGAAATAGGCGCCGGGCTGATCGTTTGACAAGATTTCAGGCAGTCACTAGTGTCAGTTGGATCCAAAAATAATTCAGTCATTCAGGGTGCGTTGTAGTGACACAAAAACCCAACCCTCTCAGCAGCATCAAGGTCAACGGTCCCATTGCGGCTCACTTGGCGCGCGGGGTTATCGAAAAAACCTTGCGCTCGGCTATCCTCGACGGTCGCCTGCCGTGTGGCTTCGCTCTGCGCCAGCAAGACCTGGCCGATCTCTTCGGTGTCAGCCGCATGCCTGTGCGCGAAGCTTTGCGCCAACTCGAAGCCCAATCATTGCTCAACGTGATCGCCCATAAAGGCGCCGTGGTCGCCCCGCTGGTGCAAGGCGACGCAGTGGAAACCTATGACCTGCGGATTTTGCTGGAGTCCGAAGCACTGCGTCTGTCTGTCCCGTTGCTTGAAGCAGCGGATCTCGAACAGGCTGCGCACTATATCGACCAGCTGGAGACAGAGCAGGACTACACCGAAATCGGCCGGCTCAATCGCCTCTTCCATATGTCGCTCTACAGCAAGGCACCCAATCGCCGATTGCTGAAACTGGTGGAGGACGGGCTGAACGAAGAGGAGCGCTTCCTGCGTTTCAATCTCGAAGCCATGGGCCTGGGCAAGTTGTCCCAAGAAGATCACCGGGCCATGTGGCGGGCCGCCGAGGCGCGGGATGTCGAAGGATCGGTGAGGTTGCTGGTCAACCATCTCAATCGTGGGGTTGAGGTCATCACCCGGTACCTCGACAGTCCGGAAGCCAAGAACAGAAAAACCTCGTAGCAAAGGCCGCGGCAGGCCTGAGGGTGACTTCACTTGCCGCAACATTTCGTCGCTCATCATCCACGCATAATCTGCTTACAACATCCCCAAAGGCTTTTCACCTATCCCCCATTACCGTGCCCGCCGATGCCGCACATGTCTGGGCGATGGTAAGTAGCTTTCCGGCTTCCATCGATTCATCCCGGTGCTGTCTTACATTGAGTGACCGGCTACTCGATGAGCAATGTGCTGAAGCTCTTTTCGTAAGCCCAAAACGACAAAACCCCTGTCTGCGCAAGCAGACAGGGGTTTCGGAATTGAATCTTGACGATGACCTACTCTCACATGGGGAAACCCCACACTACCATCGGCGATGCATCGTTTCACTTCTGAGTTCGGGATGGGATCAGGTGGT
>NZ_JBIUYA010000012.1:0-186233 GCF_044744285.1 Pseudomonas sp. NPDC087336
GCGACGAAAACCCGCATAACTCAAGGCCTCAAGGTGCATGTGGGGCTGGATCTAGCGCAACTGGCCCCGATGTACGTGAACATTACGCCGGCTAATGTCAACGACCTGAGCGATGCCCTGAAAATGCCGATTCAGGCGGGTATGACGTATGTCTTTGACAAGGGCTACTGCGATTACAACTGGTGGTACCAGTTGCAGGCCAAAGGGGCTCTTTTTGTCACCCGTTTGAAGAAAAACGCCAATATCACGCTTTTGCACGAGTACTCGAGCGCAACCGAGCATAGCTCGGTCATGACTGATGAAGTCGTCCAGTTTGGCAAAAAACGTTTGGCCGGGAAGCGCCTGAATGACTACTTGGAAACACCGGTAAGACGCGTTGTGGTTAAGCGTGAGGGGCATGCCACCCCGTTAATCCTGGTGACCAACGACTTCACGAGAACAGCCGAGGAAATCGCAGCCCTGTACAAAGATCGCTGGAAGATCGAGCTATTTTTCAAGTGGATCAAGCAACACCTGAAGCTCAAACGCTTCTATGCCTTCTCTGAAAACGCAGTGCGCCTGCAAATTTACAGCGCCTTGATCAGCTACCTGTTACTGCAACTTTTCCACCGTCGCTCAGGATTCACCGGCTCATTGTTCGAGTTCTCGGTGCGTATCGCTTATGTCCTGCATGAGCGGGCCGTTCCCTCAGAAGTGACGGATCGACGAAGGCAAAAGCGAGAAAAGCTGAAGGCTGCCCAAGGCAGCCTTCAGCTATGAAACATGTTTACCGGACACTAGTGACGCTCTGCGTGGGAATGCCTCAACGGACGCTCTGCGTTCGGCTTCGGATGGGACGCGGAGCGTCCCGGGCTGCATTCCCACGCAGAGCGTGGGAACGATCAGCAACCCAGAGCGATCCGCAGCACTACGGTTTATCGGGTTTGGCCAGCACCGTATATACGCACGGCAACACAAACAGGGTAAACAACGTCCCGATCGACATCCCCGTGGCGATAACCGTACCGATATCGAACCGGCTTACCGCCCCCGCCCCCGTAGCGATGATCAATGGCACCATGCCGAACACCATTGCCGCCGTTGTCATCAACACCGGACGCAGACGAATGGCCGCGGCTTCCTCCACCGCCTCGCGGGGCGTCAGGCCCTTGTCCTTGCGCAGCTGGTTGGCGAATTCGACGATCAGGATCCCGTGCTTGCTGATCAGGCCGATCAACGTCACCAACCCGACCTGGGTATAGATGTTCATGCTCGACCAGCCGAGGAACAGCGGCAGCAAGGCGCCGCAGATCGACAGCGGTACGGTCACCAGGATCACCAGCGGGTCGCGGAAGCTTTCGAACTGGGCAGCCAGTACCAGGAAAATGATCGCCAGTGCCAGGCCGAAGGTCACCCATAGCGCACTGCCTTCCTGAACGTACTGCCGCGATGCACCGGCATAGTCGAAGGCAAAGCCCGCCGGGGCTTCTTCCCGGGCGATCTGCCGCACGGCGTCGATGGCTTCACCCATGCTGACCAGCGGCACCCCGGAAAGAATCGCCGAGTTGAGTTGCTGGAACTGATTCAGTTGCCGAGGGCGCGCCCGGTCGGTCACGGTGATCAGGGTCGAGAGGGCAAGCAGTTCGCCCTGGGTGTTCTTGACGTAGTAGTTGTTCAGCCAGTCCGGGTTGTCCCGGAAGGGTCGTTCGACCTGGGCAATGACTTTGTAACTGCGGCCATCGACGGTGAAACGGTTGATTTCCGCCTCCCCCAGCAAGGTCGCGAGTGTCCCGCCCAGGTCCTGCATCGACACGCCCATCTGGGCAGCCTTGGCGCGGTCGATATCCACCACCACTTCCGGTTTGTCGAAGGCCAGGTCGACGTCGACGAAGGCGAATTTGCCCGACTCCATCGCGCGCTTTTTCACCCGATCAACCACTTGCAGCAGCAACTCGTAGTCGTTGGCGGTATTGATGACGAACTGGAACGGCAGACCCTCGCCCGTGCCCGGCAGGGAAGGCAGGTTGAAGCCGAACACCTGCAACCCTGAAATGCTCTCCAGCTTGGCCTGAACCTCGGGCAGGATCTCCATCTGCGTGCGGCTGCGGTCGTTCCAGGGCTTGAGCAGGAAACCGCCGATGCCCGATTGCACCCCGTTGAAGCCGTTGATCTGGAACGACGAGTAGTACTCGGGAAACGCCTTGAAGATCTCGATGAACTCGTCGGTGTAGGTGTTCAAGTAGTCGAGGTTGGTCGGCTGAGGGGCGTTGGCCAGCATGAAAATGATGCCCTGGTCCTCATCCGGCGCCAGTTCCGACTTGGTGAACTTGAGCAATACGGGAATCAGGCACAGCACGATCACCGCGAACACCAGCACCACCGGCCGGGTGTTGAGGGTGCCGTGCAACATGCTCTGGTAACGGCGCTTGAGGCCTTCGAAAATCAGGTCAAGGCGATGGGCCAGGCCCGTGGGGTTTTCATCGTGACGCAGCAGCAGGGCGCACATCATCGGCGACAGGGTCAGGGCGACGATGCCGGAGATCACCACCGCACCGGCCAGGGTCAGGGCGAACTCCTTGAACAACGCCCCGGTAAGGCCCGTGAGGAAGCCGATCGGCGCATACACCGCCGCCAGGGTGATGGTCATCGAGACCACCGGCATGGCGATCTCCCGGGCGCCCTCGAGGGCGGCGTCCAGCGGTGTCTTGCCTTCCTCGATGTGGCGGTGGATGTTTTCCACCACCACGATGGCGTCGTCCACCACCAGGCCGATGGCCAGCACCATCGCCAGCAGGGTCAGCAGGTTCAGGGAGTAACCCATCATCTGCATGAAGAACATCACGCCGATCATGGACAGCGGTATGGTGACTACCGGGATCACCACCGAGCGCAACGCACCGAGGAACAGGAACACCACCACGATTACGATCAGCACCGCTTCGAACAGGGTCTTCACCACCTCATCGATCGATGCCTGGATGAACAGCGTCGCGTCGTAGGCGATTTCCCCCTTGAGGTTGGGCGGCAACTGGGCCTCCAGCTCCGGCATGATCTTGCGCACTTCCTTGATCACGTCCAGCGGGTTGGCCGCGGGCGTGGCCTTGATGCCGATGTACACCGAGGGCGTACCGCCGAACGAGCTGATGGAGTCGTAGTTTTCCGCCCCCATCTCGACCCGCGCGACATCGCGCAGCAGCACGCGACTGTCACCCTCAACCTTGAGCGGGATCGCGGCGAAGGCTTTGGCTGATTTGAGTTCAGTGTTGGCGTTGATGCTGGTGACCACGTACTCGCCTTTCAATTCGCCAGCGGCGGAAAGGAAGTTGTACTGGCGCACCGCGTTGGTCACGTCGCTGGCGCTCAGGCCGAAACCGGCCAGCTTCGCGGGGTCCAGCCACAGGCGCATGGCGAATACCTGGTTGCCGAGAATCTCGGCTTCGGCCATGCCCGGCAGGGTCGCCAGTTTCGGCTGGATGACCCGCGACAGGTAGTCGGTAATCTGCGGGTTGCTCAGTTCCTTGCTGAAGAAACTGATGTACATCAGTGCCGAGGCGTCGGCGGCTTCCTTGCTCAGCACCGGGTCTTCGGCATCCTGGGGCAGCTGGTTCTTGACCTCGTTGGCCTTGGCCAGCAGTTCGGTGAACAAGCGGTCGCTGTTGGAGCCGATACGCGCGTAGATCGAGATCACCGAGAAATTCTGGCGACTGACCGAGGTCATGTAGTCGATGCCCTCGGCGCTGGCCAAGCTCTGTTGTAACGGTTGGGTGATGTAGCCTTGGATGGTTTCGGCGTTGGCCCCGGGGTACGCGGTGGTGACCGTGATCAGGGCATTTTCCATTTGCGGGTATTGGCGCAACGGCAACTTGTTCCAGGCCTGGAAGCCCAGCAGCACAATCAACAGGCTGACCACGGTGGCGAGCACCGGGCGACGGATGAACGGGTCGGTAAAAGCCATTGGGGGTTCCTTGATCAGTCCGCGCGTGGCTGACTGTTCTTCTCGGCCAGGGTCTTGTCGTCGCTGATGGCGATGTGCGCACCGTTGTCCAGTTTGATCTGGCCGGCCGTGACCACTTTTTCGCCGTTCTGCACACCTTTGCTGATCACCACCTGACCGTCGCGGCGTTCACCGGTTTCAATGAACCGCCGTTCGGCGATCAGGATCGGTTGGCCCTTGTCGTCTTTTTCGAGGCTGCCGTCGTCGGCCTTTTTTTCTGCGACGACATAAAGGGAGTTGCCATAGAGCGTGTAGGTGATCGCGCTTTCTGGCACGACGATGCTCGGCCGTGGGTCGGGCAACATCACCTGCAGGCTGGCGAACATGCCTGGCAGCAGCTTGCCATCGGGGTTGGCCAGGGTCGCGCGGACCTGCATGTTGCGCGTACTGTTTTCCAGCTTCGGGTTGATCGCGCTGATGGTGCCGGGAAAGGTTTGGGACGGATAGGCCGCGACGATGATTTCAACCGGTTGGCCGAGGGCGATCTTCGGCACCGACTGCTCGGGCACGAAAAAGTCGACGTAGAGGCTGCTGAGGTCTTGCAGGGTGGCAATCATGGTGCCACTGGCCAGGTAGTCGCCCACGTCCACCTGACGAATGCCGATGGTCCCGCTGAAGGGGGCGGCGATGCTTTTTTTGCCGAGCGCTGCCTTGAGTTGATTGACCGTGGCCTTGCTCTTCTTCAGTACCGCCGACAGTCGATCGAACTCGCCTTTGGAAATGGCCTGGCTGCCCACCAGCTGGCTACCGCGACCGTAATCGAGTTGGGCCAGCCCGAGGTCGGCCAGGGCGGTTTCGAGCAAGGCGCTTTCCACGGCGCTGTCCAGGCGCAGCAGGGGTTGCCCGGCTTTGACCTTCTGCCCGGACTCGAACTGCAAATCGACGACCGTGCCGTCGGTCTCAAGGCTCAGGTCGACGCCTTGCAGCGCCTTGAGGGTGCCGACCGTAGGCAGGCGCGCTTGCCATGGCCGTTCGGTGGCGGTGGCCACGGCGACGCTGATCGGCGGTTTGGGCGCAGAGAAGCCTTGGATCATCGTGTAGATGGAGAAGGCTTTATACCCGGCCAGCACCAGCACGATCAGCAGAACAACACCCAACATGATCAGCATGCGGCGACGCAGCATATTCCAGTTCCTTGGAGAAAATCAGGTGAGACAGTTGGGAACCTTACCCCGACTCCGTGGGTGATTCCAATGGATGTTTTTGGCCTTCCCCCCTATCTGTAGGAGCCGGCTTGCCGGCGAAGGGGCCGCTGGATTTGCAGCGATCTTTGGGGCGCCTTCGCCGGCAAGCCAGCGCCTACAAGATCGCCATCACGCCATCAGATGAAGATGGTTGTCCCAGAGCCCCGCTGGCAGTTCCAGCGGTTTTGCAAGCAGATCTGTCTGGCGGCAATCGTAGTACCGGCAACGCCCCTGGCCCGAGGTCACGACGAAACCGTCGGCCACCGCACCCACCCCGGCGCAGTCGGGCAGTGGCGCGTCCAGGCGCACTTCGCCACTGTCCAGGTCCCAGATGAAAAAGCGGTTGCCCCGAGGCGCGGTCAGCGCGACCAGGCGCAAGTCGCTGTGCACCGCCACGCTGGCGGTGTAATGCCCCATGGCCTGCAACTGATGCTCAGGCACCGGGAATGCCACGAACGGCTGGCCGGGACGCTTGATCGCCAGCAGCTCCGAGTGCTCGTGAGCCGCCCCCATGAATTGCTGGCCGGCGACGATGGTGCCATCGCTGGCAATGCCCAGGTGTCGCACGCTGTTCATCTGCTGGCCGAGGGTTTCCTTGCTCAGCAGAGTGCCGTCGCGCTGCATCAGGACCAGGCTCGGCTCCATGGCATTGAGGTTCATCTCGACCCGGCTTTCGGCTTCGGTGCGGATGCCGCCGTTGGCCACCACCAGGGTTTCGCCGTCGGGCATCCACGACACTTGATGCGGGCCGATGCCGTGGGTGGAAATCTCGCCGCTATGGACCAGGCGTTCGCCTTCAAACCTGTACACACCGAGCAGGCCGCGACCCGGATCGGTGGTGTCGTTTTCGGTGGCGTACAGCCAGTCACCGCTGTGGTGGATCACCGCGTGACCGTAGAAGTGCCGGTTGGGCCGCGAGGTCACCGTTTGCAGCAACGTGCCGTCACGCAGGTCGATCAGGTAGCTCTCGGTGCCCGGACGCCGGGCAACGAACAGCGCGATCGGCAATGCCGGGTGGTTGATGATGTCATGGCAGCGCTGGCCGACCTGAGTGGCAAACACCCGGGTGCCGTCCAGCCGGTAACCGACGGCGTAGTGCTTGCCGTCGGTATCGTCCCGCGCCGAAAGCAGCAGCGGGCTTTTATCCTTGTGCCTGAACAGCGTCCAGCCGCCCAGTGACACCGCACCCAGCAGCAAACTCCCTAACTTCAGAGCCTGGCGTCGCAGCATGGAACTCGCCCTCATCAGTCACCGTCGTTGGCATTGAAGCCCAGTTGGATGCCCAGCGCCTTGGCCAGCTCGCCTTCGTGCAGGCGGTGGACGACGTTGAGGCTGTCGTAGAGATCATTGAGTTGCTGGCGACCGGCGTCGTCGTTGAGCATTTCGGTCAACGAGCGCTGGTTGCTGGCGAACAGTTTCAACGAGGCGGCATAGGCGGCGTCGATCTTGTCGGCCAAGGGCTTCTGCTCGGTCGGCAACAGGCCGCGCAGGCCTTTGTTGTCGACACCTTCCCACACGGTTTTGGCGGCGGCCAGGCTGGCCTCCAGGGCGGTCAGGGACGACTGGCTGCGCCAGGCATCGGCCTGGAACGGTTGCGGCACGCCTTTGCTCTGGCGGCCCATCGGTGTGCCGAGCTTCTTCTTCAAGGTATCGAGGGCGGTGACTTGCACGCGCAACAGATCGGCGATCGCTTCGTGGGAGTCGGCGTAACGCTGGTTCGGGAACTTGCTCATCTGCGCGAGCATGCCGTCGGTGTTGTTCCAGCTCTTGAGAATATCTTCAGCCAGCTGTTTCTGACGCTCACTGATGGCGATCAGCAGCGGACAGTACTTGGCCTTCTGCTCGGCGTTGGCCACATCAGGCTTGCTGTCGAACAGGATGTATTCGTAGGCGGACAGGCCTTGAACCACCACGCTGGACTTGGCCAGGGCGGCGGCGTCGATCTGCGGTTGAGCGCTGACCAGTTGCTCGACCTGGCGGCCGACCAGGTTCTTCTTGTCCGGCCAGAATTGCACCTGCCAGGCACGGTTGCCCTCGGCCAGTGGACCAATCAGCAGCGGTTGCAGCTCGGCCCAGGCTTTTTGCGCGTGCAGGAAGTCGGCGCGGGCGGTTTCGAGGTTTGCCTTGCCTTCGCAGTAGGCGAGGGCGCTGACGGCCAACTGGCGGTCTGCTTCAACCCAGCGGGTGTAGGTCGGCAGAATCACTGACTTGGCGATCGCGGCCGAGGTGACAGCTTGTGGGTCCTGCGGCGAACAGGCGCCCAGGGCTAGCGCGGCAAGGCTGGTGAACAACAATTTGGGACGGAACATGTCGGGCTCCCGCGGGAAGAGTGCGTATTAAAGGGAATTCAAGAACGCCAGCAACGCAGCGCGCTGCTCGGCATTGAAAGACAAGACCTGTTGCTGCGCCGCTTTGGCCTCGCCGCCATGCCAGAGCACGGCTTCGAGCAGATTGCGGGCGCGGCCGTCATGCAGGAGCTGGGTGTGGCCACTGACCGCCTGCGTCAAGCCGATGCCCCACAACGGTGGGGTACGCCAGTCGCGGCCACCGGCCTGGAATTCAGTGCGGTTGTCGGCCAGGCCGTCGCCCATGTCATGCAGCAGCAGATCGCTGTACGGGCGAATCACTTGATTGGCCAATTCAGGTTCGGCGGCGTTGGCGGCGGTGGTGTACTTGGGTGTGTGGCAGGATTGGCAGCCGGCCTGGTAGAACAGGTTCTTGCCGGCCAGCACTTGCGGCGTGCCGACATCGCGGCGTGCCGGTACGGCGAGGTTGCGGGTGTAGAACAGCACCAGGCGCAGGATATTGTCGCTGACTTCCGGCTCGCCATCGGGGCCGTTGCCACTCGGTGCCTGCTTGCAGGCCGTTTGCGCCTCGGTGCAGTCGTCAAAGGGCTTCAGGCGGGTGGTGAGGCCCATATCACCGGAAAACGCGTGAACATTCTGTTGATTGAGGTTCGGCTGCCCGGCTTTCCAGCCAAAGCGCCCGAGCACGGTTTTCTGCTGCACGTCATCCCAGACCTGGTTCGGGCGTCCGGCAATGCCGTTTTTCGCTTTAGCCTGCGCGTGCGCATTCGCCAGGATAGCCTCTTCGGGAATGGCCTCCAGCAAACCCAGGCCAATCATCGGCGGCGCCACACGTGCCGAGAATCGCGTGTCGGGGTGCATAGGGCCGTAGTTCAGCTGGGTGATGTTCAGGCTCGGTTTGCGCAGCTCGATTTCGGTACCGTCCTTGAAACGAACCATCACCGGCGTGTATTCGACCCGCACCTTGCCTTCCGGCGTGACGCCAGGCACGGCCATGTCCTGGAACTGCCCGCCATAGACGGGTTCCGGTACGACCCCCTGTTGCTCGATGACCTTGGCGTAGGCCGGGGTGTCGGGAATCGACAGGCGTACCAGCATCGACACGGCATTTTGCGCATCGGGCGCCGGCGGGTGACCGCGGCCGTCCTTGATATGGCAGCCCTGGCAGGCGTTGGTGTTGAACAGCGGGCCGAGGCCGTCGCGGGCGGTGGTGGTCGACGGAGCGATCACCCAGGGGTTGCGAAAGAAACTGTTGCCGACGCTGAAGTCCACGCGCCGCGACGGCGGCAGGTTGGCGGAGGGCAGCGAAAAGGCGTTCTGGTCGGTCTTGCGCACGGTCGTGCCGCCGCCGGAGCGGGCTTCACCGGGTTCGGCCTGGGTAAACTTCGGGGCGTCATCGCAGGCACTCAGGCCCAGGGCCAGCAACAGTGCGGACAAGCGAAGAGGCAGCGAGGGCATCAGACATCCTGCAAGACGAGCAAAACAAGGGCGCAAAGTCTAACAGGGGATGGGAATTTGAATAAGAGGAATTATCGTTTGCTTGGACGGATGATCATTCCCACGCTGATCGTTCCCACGCTCCGCGTGGGAATGCCTCAACGGACGCTCCGCGTTCGGTTTTTGATTTGGGACGCGGAGCGTCCCGGGCTGCATTCCCACGCAGAGCGTGGGAACGATCGGCAGCCGAAGAGCCAGCGTTGATCAGAACTCGTGATCAGCGTTGTCCGGGTTCAGGTCGCTGATACCCAGTTTGCCAGCGGCGGCTTCGATCGAACCGGTCTGCTTGACCAGGGATGCGATGGCGTCACGGACGATCTGGTTGCCGGCGGTGTTGCCGGCAGCGATCAGCTGGTCGTAGTGTTCACCCTTGTTGGCGTGGTCGACGATGACCTGCATCTTGGCTTCGGTCGCAGCCAGATCAGCTTTCAATGCGGTGTCTGCCGCTGGATCGACCTTGGCCACCAGGGACGACAGGCTGGCGCCGGTCATTTTGGTACCGTCGACGCGGGTATATTCGCCCAGGTACACGTTACGCACGCCTTTGGCATCGTAGAACTGCGAGTTGTGGGTGTTGTCGCTGAAGCAGTCGTGTTCGTCTTCCGGGGAGTTGGCTTCCAGGGAAACCTTCATGCGCTCGCCCGCCAGTTCGCCCAGGGACAGGCTGCCCATGCCGAACAGCATTTTGCGCAGGCCGCTTTCAGCCGGTTCCGCTTCCAGGGTGGCGCGGTAGTTGTCGGCCACGTTCGGCTTCCAGTTACCGACCATTTCTTCCAGGTCGCTGACCAGCAATTGAGTCACGGATTTGAGGTAAGCGCGGCGACGATCGTTGTGACCGCCGGTGGCGCCTTTGCCTTCCAGGTAGTCGGACGCTGGACGGTTGCCGGCGCCAGGGCCAGTGCCGTTCAGGTCCTGGCCCCAGAGCAGGAATTCGATGGCGTGGTAGCCGGTGGCGACGTTGGCCTCGGAACCGCCCAGCTCGTTCAGGCTGGCGAGTTTTTCCGGGGTGATGTCTTTCACGTCGACCTTGTCTTCGCCGACCTGGATTTGCGTATTGGCGATGATGTTGGCCGTGGCGCCAGGGTTACCCAGTGCGTGCTCGTAGGATTTGTCGACGTAGTCGATCAGGCCTTCGTCCAGTGGCCAGGCGTTCACCTGACCTTCCCAGTCGTCGATGATGGTGTTGCCAAAGCGGAACACTTCGCTCTGCAGGTAAGGAACACGAGCAGCGATCCAGGCGGCCTTGGCGGCTTTCAAGGTGTCGGCGTTCGGCTTGGCGAGGAAGGCGTCGACGGCGGTTTGCAGGGTTTTCGCGGTAGATTCGGCGTCGCTGTAAACAGCGAAAACCATGTCGGCATAATGCGCGACAACGGCTTTGGCAGCCGCTTCATCGACCTTGCTGGCAGCGGCAGGCGCAGCGGCTGGTGCGACCGGGGCTGCGGCAGTGCTGGCCGCTGGCGCAGGAGCGACCGCTTTTTCTTTGTCTTTGCCTTCACCGCAACCGGCGAGGGAAATTGCGATGGCCAACAGACTGGCGGTAGCCAGAGGCATACGAATCATGGCGAACATCCTGCTTCGAGAGGGGGTGGAATAACGCGTCCGGCGCGCAAAAGTGACACATAATGCAAATCTTTCGCATTATGTGTAAAGGGTTGTGCTTGGAAATATTTCTTATTTGTAGGAGCGATTTTTACAAGATAGCGGCGTTACTGCGCTGGGCTTGCCTCAGGTAAGCCACCAGCTCCCGGGCCGGCAGGGGTTTGCTGTAGAAGTAGCCCTGACCCTCGTGGCAGCCTTCGGAGATGATGTAGGCCTCCTGCTCCAGGGTTTCCACGCCTTCGGCAATCACCTGCATGCCCAGGCTCTTGCCCAATTGAATGATGGCGCGAACGATGGTTGCGTCGTCATCGTCATCGAGCAGGTCCTGGACGAAACTCTTGTCGATCTTGATCTTGTCCAGCGGCAGGCTCTTGAGATAACTCAGTGACGAATACCCCGTACCGAAGTCGTCGATCGCAATCAGCGCACCGGAGCGGCGCAGGCTGAGCAAATGCTGGGCGGCGGTGCTGATGTCTTCCATAAGGCCGGTTTCGGTGACTTCCAGCTCCAGGCTGCGCGGAGGCAGGCGATACATCTGCATCAGGTTGTTGATCACCCGTGGCAGCTCGGCGTGGTGCAGCTGCACGGTGGAAAGATTCACGGCCATGCGCATGTCGCTGAAGCCCTGGTCGTGCCAGTCGCGCAACTGCTTGCAGGCCTGGTCCAGTACCCATTCACCGATGGCGATGATGGTGCCGTTCTGCTCGGCCAGCGGGATGAACAGGTCTGGTGGTACCAGCCCGTGGTCGGGATGCTGCCAGCGGATCAACGCTTCGACGCCGACCACCCGGTGATCGCGATAGCTGATCTGCGGTTGGTAGACCAGGTATAACTGGTCGCGGGCCAGTGCATCGCGCAGGTCTTTTTCCAACTCGCGGCGGCGGCGCATTTCGGTGTCGACGCTGGCGATATAGAACTGATAGCGGTTGCGCGAGCGTGTCTTGGCCAGAGTCATGGTCTGCTCGGCTTTTTGCAGCAACTTCTCGGTACTGTCGCCATCCTCGGGGAACAGGGTAATGCCGATGGTGGCGCGCAGGCGGATCTGTTGATGATCCAGGGCAAACGCCGCTTCCAGGTCATCGAGAATGCTCTGGGCCAGTTCGGCGGCTTCGTAGGGTTGCTCGATATCGGCCTGCACCAGGGCGAACTGGTCGCCACCCAGGCGGGCGAGGGCGCCAAGGCGTCCGCTGTGCGCGCGCAGGCGATCGGCCAGGGCCAGCAGCAACTGGTCGCCGGTCTGGTAGCTGAACTGTTCGTTGATGCCCTTGAAGTCATCGAGCCCGACACATAACACCGCGACCCGGCGTTGCAGCTTGCCGGCGTCAACGAGGATCCTGTCCAGCTGTGTTTGCAATTGCTGGCGGTTCGGCAGGCCGGTAAGGAAATCGTACTGGGCCATGCGCAACAGGCTGTTTTCCGCTTCGTGGCGCAGGTGGGTGTTGCGCTCGATGGATTCGAGCAACTGGTTGGCAGTGTTGATCCACAGCCCCAGTTCGTTCTTCTCGTGGCCCTTGAGCAATGGAATCTTGTGCTCGCTGGGGCGGTCGGGGTTGATTTCGGTCAGGTGCTCGATGATTCGCGACAGGGGTTTGGTCAACAGCCAGTGATAGACCAGGTACAGCACCAGGCCCATTGCCATGGCACGCAGTACCCCGGAAATGAAGATGATCACCGAACTGACGATGAAGCCCTTGCCG
The DNA here is from genome assembly GCF_044744285.1 of Pseudomonas sp. NPDC087336. NCBI lineage: Bacteria > Pseudomonadati > Pseudomonadota > Gammaproteobacteria > Pseudomonadales > Pseudomonadaceae > Pseudomonas > Pseudomonas sp. NPDC087336. The sequence continues at coordinate 12,257 of NZ_JBIUYA010000012.1, forward strand.
TAGGTGGCGGTGTCGAGGGTGATGCTCAAGTCGCCGTAATACTCGCTGTAAGGGCCGCGTCCCACCAACTGGGTGGTGAAGGTGCGCTCCTTGCCGAGGATCAGGTCGGTCAGCCAGCGACTGCTGGAGTGCTGCAACTCACGGGATTTTTGCGCCAGCATGGCCTCGTTGGGATGGCCTATGGAAGCCTGACGCACGGCATCATCCTGAAACAGGCCTTCGATCACCTGCATGCCCATTTCCCGGTCCAGGCTGTAGACGGCCTGGGTCGAGGGGTCGCGGAACATGTCGAGGATGCGTTCGGCATCGCCGGCGACGGCCTGGCGTGTTTTATAGGCATCGAAAACGATCTGCGCGCAGCTCAAGACCACGCCGACGATCAATGCCGACAGGAGCACGACCCGGAGCAACTTCACCGACAAGCTGTTCTTGAGTTCCAGCTTCAAAGGGTAATTCCTTGTTCCGTGCGGGTAGCATCAAGTTGCCATGAGTATTGGCAATCCCGTGATGGCAGTCAAAGGGACAATCCATCCTGCGGGATATTGCCTGCAGCTTGGCCGATTTGCTGTTGTCTGGGGCAATTGCCCAATCAGTACTGTGTCGGTAGTCGAGTCCTTCAACTTGAGGGGAATGGGACAAAATTTCCTTTTGATTGATGTTAGACGGCTGTGGCGTTGAGGCAAGGTGCCGGGCGCTGCTTTTGGACTGGTCGCTCGCCCACAAAAAAGGCGACCCCCTGCGGGAGTCGCCTTGGCTTTAACTACGGTTGTCGCTTATTCCGACAGTTTGTAGGCAATCACATAGTCACCCTGTTTAGTGCCCAGCGAACCGTGACCGCCAGCCACGACCAGCACGTATTGCTTGCCGTCCTTGCCGGTGTAGGTCATCGGCGTGGTTTGCGCGCCTGCTGGCAGGCGGCCTTCCCACAGTTGCTTGCCGTTTTTCACGTCGTAGGCACGCAGGTACTGGTCCAGGGTGCCGCTGAGGAAACCGACGCCACCGGCGGTGGTGAAGGTGCCGCCCAGGCTCGGGACGCCCATGCTCAGGGGGATCGGAACCGGCGAGCTGTCGCGCACGGTACCGTTCTTGTGCATCCAGATTTTTTCTTGGGTGGTCAGGTCGATCGCGGCCACGTAACCCCACGCTGGCGCCTGGCACGGCAGGCCCATTGGCGACAGCAAGGCTTCGAGCACCACGCCGTACGGCGCGCCCTTGTTTGGCTGCACGCCTTCGGTTTCGCTTTTACGCGGGCCTTGGGCGGCGATTTCGGCGGCCGGGATCATTTTCGATTTGAACGCCATGTAGCTTGGGTTCACGAACGCGATCTGACGCACCGGGTCAACCGAGATACCGCCCCAGTCGAACACACCGAAATTGCCCGGGTACACGATCGAACCCTGCAGCGATGGCGGGGTGAACGGGCCGTCGTAGCGCATGGATTTGAAGTCGATCCGGCAGATCAGTTGGTCGAACGGCGTCACGCCCCACATGTCGCGCTCTTGCAGCGGCGGCGGCATCAGGTTCAGGTCGGATTTCGGTTGCGTCGGCGAGGTGTGGTCGCCTTCCACCGCGCCTTGCGGCACCGGCACTTCGTTGATCGGCACGATGGCCTGGCCGGTGCTGCGGTCCAGCACGTAGATGCTGCCTTGCTTGGTCGAAGCCAGGACGGCCTGTTTCACGCCGTCAGCGGTTTTCAGGTCCATCAGGGTCGGCTGGCCGCCAACGTCCATGTCCCACAGGTCATGGTGGGTGAACTGGAAGTGCCAGCGCACTTTACCGGTGGCGATGTCCAGGGCGGTCAGGCCGGCCGCGTGCAATTCCGACTCGGGGGTACGCGCGCCGCCGAACTGGTCCGGAGTCTGGTTGCCCATCGGCAGGTACAACATGCCGAGTTTTTCATCGACCGCGAACATGGACCACATGTTCGGCGAGTTGCGGGTGTAGGTCTTGCCCTCGGCAATCGGCGTCGTATCGTCCGGGTTGCCGCTGTCCCAGTTCCACACCAGTTTGCCGGTGTGCACGTCGAACGCGCGGATCACGCCGCTTGGCTCGTCGGTGGAAACGTTGTCGGTAACATGGCCGCCAATCACCACCAGGTCCTTGGTGACAGCGGGTGGCGAGGTGGAGTAGTAACCGCCGGCCGTGAAGCCGCCGATGTTGGCGCGCAGGTCGACCTGGCCCTTGTCGCCGAAGTCTTCGCACATCTTGCCGGTGTCGGCGTTCAGCGCGATCAGGCGGGTGTCGGCGGTCGGCAGGAAGATCTTGCGCGGGCAAGCGCTGGCCGGGGCCGGGCTGGCCGAACCGGTCGGGCTTTGTTCGGAGGCATATACCGCGTCATCGTGATAGGTCACGCCACGGCAGGTCATGTGCGCCCAACCCTTGAAGTTCGCCGCATTCTGCGTCGAGAGCTTCGGATCGAAACGCCAGATTTCCTTGCCGGTGTCCGGGTCCAGGGCGATCACCTGGCTGTGCGGCGTGCACACGTAGAGCATGCCGTTGACTTTCAGCGGGGTGTTTTCGGCGGTGGTTTCGCCCGGGTCGTTCGGCCCTGGCAGGTCACCGGTGCGGTAGGTCCAGGCCGGTACCAGCTTGTTGACGTTTTGCGGGGTGATCTGCGCCAGCGGCGAGTAACGGTCACCGTGGGCGCTGCGGCCGTAGGAGTTCCAGTCACCGTCGGGCATGGCCGGGGCGGTGTTGGTCATGCCCGGCACGCTGTCGCGGTCCAGTTGACCCTTGATTTCACCCGGGTTGGTGAACTGGCTGGCCAGGGCCGTTGCGCCCGCGATCACCACGGCCACGCTCAGGGCGCCGGTGCCCATGGGGGCGGCGCCATCACGCAGCAGTGGACGACGCAGCCACGGCAGCAACATGACCAGGCCCAGCGCGAACAGCATCGCCAGGCGCGGCACCAGCTGCCACCAGTCGAGGCCGACTTCCCACAGTGCCCAGACGGTGCTGGCGAACAGCACCAGTGCGTACAGGCCCAGCGCGGCACGGCGCGCGGCGATCAGGAGGAGGCCGGTCAGCGCCAGGCCGATACCGGCCAGCAGGTAGTACAGCGAGCCGCCGAGCATGCTCAGCTTGATCCCGCCGGCCAGCATGGCCAGGCCCATTAGCAGAAGCAGAATGCCGAGCAGGGTCGGCAATAGACGGCTTCGACTCAAAGCACCGTCAGTGCTCATAGTGTGGTTCTCCGTGACGTTTCAAAGGGGCCCGCGCAGGTTCACTGTAGATGACGATCCTGTGTGGGCGTGGTTCATGCAAAAATCGATGTTTGACGCAATCCCTTGTAGGAGCTGGCTTGCCAGCGAAAGCGGTGTGTCTGCTGGCATAGATGTCGACTGATACACCGCCTTCGCTGGCAAGCCAGCTCCTACGGGGGGGTGTGGTGTTGGTTAGAAGGACGACTGGATCTTGATCCCGCCAATCAGCGCGTCATCGACCTCGTTCACGCCACCGGGGTGACGGATGTATTGCAAGTTCGGGCGCACCGTCAGCCAGTTCGTGACGTGCACGCCGTAATAGAGTTCGGCGCTGTATTCGGTGTCTTGCGGTGGCAGGAAGGCCGGGTTGTCGTAGTCAAAGACCGCCTTGGCCTGATTGCTCGCCTGGGCATTCTTGCGATACGCCGGGTTGACGTGCACGCGGGCCATGGCAAAGCCGATGTCGTCCCGGGCGCGGGCATCGAACAGGCCTTTGTAGACGATGCCGGCCTGGACATAGTTGTCGATGGCGTTGGTTTTCTTGTCGTGCATCGTGCCGTTGGCGAACAGGCTCAGGCCACGGGAATGGTCGCTGGCGATGCTGGTGACTTGCTGCTGCAGGCCGAGCCACACACCGTGCTTGCTCGATGCGCTGCGGTAAGCCTCGCCACTCAGGGCGGCAGGCTGGCCGTTGCTGTCCTTGTAGACATCGGTGGCGTCGGCGTTGCTGTAGTAGTAGCCGGCCCGGTATTCACCCGGTAGACCGTTGAGCTTTGGTGTCCACACCAGTTCCACCGGCAGGATGGCCCCTTGGGTGCCGCTGCCGCTGAGCTTGAAGCCGTTGTCGCGGTCGAGGTTCGATGGGTTTTGCTCATAGGCGCCGACCTGTGCATACAGCTCGGTCGTCAGGTGATACTTGACCCGCAGCGCCCACTGGCTGACGGGCCAGTTGTACCAGATGTCGCCCACCCAGTTACCGACCTGGGAGCCGCAGAACGCCAGGTTCTGGAAGTCGCAGGGAAAGCTGTTGAAGTCTTCGCCTTCGCCGAAGCGGCCGACCTTGATGTCGAGTGTCTGGTCAAAGAATTTCTGCTGGTACCACATCTGCGTCAGGCGCGTGGTCTGGCCACGACCCCAGACTTCCTGCGCCGAGGTGAATCCACCGACCCGCGGGTCATTGATCCGGTCGTTGCTGATGTTGTTGCCGCTGCGTTTGGTGATGGTCAGCTGGAACTCGGCGTCGTCCCAGCCGAGGATTTTCTGAAGGTCCAGGTGAGTGCCAAGCGCGAACTGATCGCTGTAGCGAGCGGTGCGATCGTGGTCGTAGCCGCCGTGCAGGTTGCTGCCCATTTCGCCGGTGTAGTCGATCTTGAAGTCGTAGCCCTTTGCCGAGAGTTCGCTGCGGGTACCGTTCCAGTCACCCAGCATCCAGGGTGAGTCGCTATCGAAGGCGGGCGCCGCCTGGGTAGCCGCGGCGAGGCTCAAAACGCTAAGCCCGGCGAACAGACTCAAAGCTTTTTGGCGAGTGAAAGACGTAAGGACAGCGCTGTCTTTCGAGAATTGTAAATCAGGCATAGGGAAGAAATTCTTGATCTTTTTCTGGGGAAATAAACTGAAAGCAGCAGGGTGAGGCGGGCAGCGGAAGCGTTTCAGCCAGGACGGGCGTAAGGATAATGTTCTGTTACAAATAGAGAAAGGGCTTTTACTGACAAGCTGCCTTTCAAAATCGGTAACAGTAGGTGCAGATCACCTACATTAAACACACAGGACACAGATCACTTCCCCCGGACGAAGCCCTCGGCTAAGGTGCGCGGCTTCCAATTCACACTACGCTCGAAGGCCCGGCATGACCGAACAGAACAACAACCCGCTGCACGGCGTGACACTGGAGCAGATCCTCAACGCCCTGGTTGAACACTATGAATGGTCGGGGTTGGCCGAGCGCATCGATATCCGTTGCTTCAAGAGCGATCCGAGCATCAAGTCGAGCCTGACGTTCCTGCGCAAAACGCCGTGGGCGCGAGAGAAAGTCGAGCGCCTGTACGTAAAACTGATGCGCACCAAGCGTCCGGTCTGAGCATGGGGCAGCCGACTGCCGCACGGCGGCGCTTTGTGGCAGTTGCCGCGTTTCTCGGCTGGGCGGGATTGAGTATTCAGCTGTACCTGATCCTCTATTCACGCTGGAGCATCGACGCCAGCCTGATGGGCGGGTTACTGAGTTTTTTCAGCTTTTTCACGGTGCTGAGCAACACCCTGGTGGCAACCGTCCTGACCTGCGAATGGACCACCCGGGAATCATCGTTGCGGCGCTGGTTTCTACAGCCATGGGTGAGCAGCGCGGTGGTGGTGAGCATCGCCGTGGTCGGCCTTGGCTACAGCGTATTGCTGCGCCATTTGTGGCACCCCGAAGGCTGGCAGTGGCTGGCCGATGAGCTATTGCATGACGTCATGCCACTGCTGTTCCTGGGCTATTGGTGGTGGTGCGTCCCCAAAGGCACGTTGCGCCTGTGGCACATCGGCCTCTGGGTGACCTACCCGCTGGTGTACTTCGCCTACTCGTTGCTGCGCGGGCATGTACTGGCGGTCTATCCGTATCCGTTCATCGATGTGGACAAACTGGGTTATCCACAGGTGTTCGCCAACGCCGGCGGGCTGCTGGCGGGTTTTGTCCTGATTGCGCTGATAGTGATCGGATTGGACCGGCGGGCTCACTCTTCCTCGCTGTCATCCAGGCGCCAGTAGCCGACCGCCTTGACGAACTGCTCATTCAGCCCATGCTGGTCCAGCAGCACCCGGCGAATCTGCCGTGACACTTTGGTCTCGGTCGCCACCCACGCATAGAGGCTGCCACCGGGCACCGTCAGTTGTTTCACGGTGCTTAACAAATGGTCCTTGCCGCCCTCGCGCAACACCCAGATCACATCGACCTGCGCCGCACTCTCCAGCTTTTGCTGCTCGGCACCGTTTTCCACCTCAATGACCACCAGCGCCCGCCGATTGGCCGCCAGGCCTTCGAGGCGTCGGGCGATGGCGGGCAGGGCGGTCTCGTCGCCGATCAGCAGGTAGCTGTCGAAGATATCCGGCACGATCATCGAGCCCCGAGGCCCGCCGATGTGCAGGAACTGCCCGGGTTGGGCCTGTTCGGCCCAGGTCGAGGCAGGGCCGTCGCCGTGCAGCACGAAATCGATATCCAGCTCCAGGGTTTGCAGGTCGTAGCGGCGCGGGGTGTAGTCGCGCATGGCCGGCATCGGGCCGTTGTCTTTACCGGCGCCGAGCACCAGGGTTTGCAGCGCCGCTTGTTCTGCCGCGTTTTGCGCGAACAGCAGTTTGACGTGGTCGTCGGTGCCGAGGCTGACGAAGCCGGCGAGCTCAGGGCCGCCCAGGGTAATGCGGCGCATGCGTGGCGTAAGGTCGACCACCCGTAGCACCTCCAGGCGACGGCGTTTAATTTCATGCATGACGCGGTGAATGGTTTGGGACGGCACGGTTACTTCAGTCATACGGCGGGCTCCTGGGCAGATTGAACGGCGGGGCCGTCGACAATGGCTTTGGCGGTGTTGTTGAGTAGTGTGGCGACGCGCTGGATTTCTTCGGCACTCCAGCGACCGTGGTGCAGTTGCAAGGCATGGCGCAGGTTATGCACAGCCTCGTGGATTTGCGGCGGGCGATCATGGCCGCGCAACGAGCGCTTGCTGACATCGATGCGTGTGCGCACACCTTCCAGGGCAATCGCTTGCTCGCTTAAAGACAGACGTCCGGCGTCGGTCACGCTGTAGCGTTTTTTTCCGCCCTCGGCATCGCCCTGGATCATTTCACTCTCTTCCAGAAAGGTCAGGGTCGGATAGATCACCCCGGGGCTGGGGCTGTAGGCGCCGTCGAACATGCCTTCGATCTGGCGGATCAGGTCGTAGCCGTGGCAAGGCTGCTCGGCAATCAACGCCAGCAGCAGCAATTTCAGGTCGCCGGGGGCGAACACCCGTGGGCCGCGGCCGCCGCGTTCCCGGCCGGGACGTTTTTCGAAGCCGTCACGGCCGTCGCCGTGCTCGCGGTGGGGGGAATGATGGTCTCTCATCTGCGTCTTCTCTCGTCGTGTTTAGATACAACGTAAGATATATCTTAAAAGAAAGCAAACGCGATGGATCGGCGGTCAAGGGGGTGGTTTGTAGGAAAGCCCGGGCGCGTTGCGGAAATTCGCCAAAGGTAATTTAGAGCTATTAATCTAATTGAGCGTTTGGTATTTATATATAAGTGCCGACATGCCCGGAAATAAAGGGTTTTATTCCTGTATGTTTTTTTGGTTAAAACTGTATGTAGTATGGTTCTGACGGTCAAACAGTTTAAATCTAATGTTATGAGGTTTTTTCTTTCTGCCTGTAGTTCGCTTTTACTACGTGCTGTGTGGACTTTACGTACTTACTTTCTTAGGAAATTGGTTGATTATTCACTCCGTCGAAAGTTGAGCCAGATCGCCACTATTTGAGGCGATAAAAATAAAATGCCGACTTTCACATACCAATTACTCGAAAAAAACAGGTACTCCACAATGTTCAAGAAGTTTGCAATCGCCGTTCCGATGACCCTCCTGGCCCTGAGCTCTTCGGTGGCGTTCGCTGCGGAAGAATCGCGCTCCTCCATCAACATCAGCGCCACCATTCCTACCCAGGTCTTCCATGCCCAACCGGTCAACCCTGACTTTGGTAAAGATGAAAAAATGGCTTACCGCCTGACAGATGGCACCCTGGATCCGCTGCGTGCGACTTACGATATTCGCCACACCAACGGTTCGGTGGGCGCTTATGTGGAAGGCGGCCCGCAACCGCTGTTCAACGGTAGCAGCAACATCGCCCTGACCTATAGCTTCAACGGCGTCACCTTGACCGGCGCTTCTCAGGAAGTGGTTGGCGATACCGAGTCCAACGGCGGCATGCGCGCGGATCTGGTGATTGCCGCAGCCAAACCCACTGCCGCACAAACGGGCCTGTTCACGGCCACTCCAGTGGTGATCTTCGATGCTATTCCGCGCATCAACTAAGACAGCATAACTCAAGGCTCGGCCTTATTCGTTAACACTTGCCGGTCGATGGGCAGTTACTGCCTGTCGATCGGGTTTTAACGCACTTATCCTCAGAGTATTTCGTTCATGTTCCCGATGACTTCCATCGCGACGGCGCTTGCCCTTTTTTTCTGTGCAACGGCCTTGGCCGCACCAGCGGATAACACTAATACGCCTCGAAGTTTGCTGGCGCAAGCCAAGGGTTTGCCCAGTGAGTTCGAAGAGCATTTTTTTGATGTGCCATTGGCTGTGCGCGTGGAGCTTGACCAACAATTTCTCGGTGAGGCGATGGTGGTGTTAACACGCGACGATCGCATCACCCTCGTTGACTTCGCGGATGTCAGCGACAGTACGATCAAGGCGGGTGAGCGCGACACCTGGTCGAACTATTTGAAGCAAGGTGTAGCGCTGGGTGGCTGCCAGGCCAACTGCCCGGAGCAACTGATGGCGGTGCACTACAGCCTGGAAAATTCCCTGGTGTCGATCCTCACGGAAAACGCCGAGCGCGATGACCAGGCGCCACTTTATTACAGTCAGCCCGAAGGCGGCAGCACCGGGTTGATCGTGCGTAACCAGCTCAACCTCAATGGTGGGCAGAACCAGGACCTGGGTGGGCGCTATGGCCTTGAAGCCAGCAGCAGCCTGGGCAACTGGACCCAGGCGGTCAACATCCAACTGTCACGACTGGGTGGCCTGGATGATCAGACTTATCACTCGGTGAACGAGCTCTACACGCAACGCGAACTGGAGGGCAGTTTTCTGCGTTTGGGTTTGTTCACTCCCTCGTCCGAAGGGCTGACCCGACAACCCCGTACGTTCGGCACCAGCCCCGACACCACGCTGGGCGTGATGTATGGCAGTTCCGACAGCCTGGCCATCAATAACCCGAAGCCGGCGGTCTATCCGATTTATGTCACTGCCAACCGCCAGGGTTCGGTGGAAATCTACCGCGACGGTCTGTTGATCAATACCCAGGCGATGCCCGCCGGCTTGCAAACCCTCGATACCCGCCCGCTACCGGGTGGCATCTACGAAGTGGAAGTACGCCTGATCGAAGACGGTCAGATCACCTCCAGCACCCAGGAGCTGGTCTACAAACCGAGTAACTGGCGCAATCACGAAGAACGCTGGCGCTACAACCTGTTTGCCGGTCGTGAGTCCAAAGTGCTCAGCAACTGGGATGAGCAGGACGATGGCGACATGACCGCTGGCGCGGCCTTCAACTTCCTGCTGCACCCACGGGTCATTCTGGGGTTGAGCGGGCGACAGGTGCGCGACGCGTTGCAGTACGGCACGTCGGTGGATTGGGCGATCGTCAACAATGCCAGTGTCTATGCCAACGTCTACCAGACCGAAGACCACGGCACCGGCCTGGATGTGCAGGGGCTGTATTCCTATGGCAGCGGCAGCATCGTCGCCAGCCACAACCGCAGCTGGCTCGACACCACTCGGCTCTACGACACCCTGCCCGACGGCACACGGGTGCGCCAACGCAATGTGTTTGTCGGTCAGACCAGTAACTCGTCGCTGTCGGTGAATCACCGAATCACCAGCAAAAGCTCGGTCAATGCCCGGGTCTCCCACAGCGAAGGCAACACCGAAGGCACCGGCGTGGATCTGGGCTGGACCCAGCGCACCCGATTGTTTGGCAGTGACGCCAACTGGCGGCTGTCATTGTTCGACCGACCCGGCAGCTTCAGTTCGGGTGACGACCGCAACCGTGGCATCGACCTGAGCATCAACATCGCCTTGGGCGGCCCGGGTGAGCAGATCTCCGGCAGCATTGGCACGCGCACGGCCCGAGAGGGCGGCCGGGATAACAATGCCTCGGTCACCTACCGCAAAGACCTGCAGGATCACCTGTTGCAAAACGTCTCGGCCACGGCCATCACCGACACCTACGGCGTCGGCATGAACGCGATGGCGACGATGCAAACGGACGTCCTCAACGCTGACGGTTTCATCCAGCGCTCGTCCTACAACAATGACTTCACCGGCGGCCTGAACATGGACAGCACCGTGGCGGTGGGTGGCCAGAAGATGGTCATGACCAGCCAGTACAGCCGCAACGGCGCCGGCATGATCATCGATGTCGAATCCGACATCGACGGCATCGCCCTGCGCGCCGACGACTTGAGCGGCGCCAGCGCGGTCCTCAGGCCGGGGCGCAATTTCGTGCCGATCACCGCGTACAAGAGCAGCTCGGTCAGCTTCGACTTCGAAGGCAATCACGTGCCCGCCGCCACCATCCAGCCGGCGCGTTCCAGTTATCACTTGAACAAGGGCGGCGTCGAGTATCGCCAGGTTCGCGTGATGAAAACCCTCACCGTGCTCGGTCGTCTGGTCGACCCCCAGGGCAACCCGCTCAAGGGCCACCACATCATCAACCACGCCAGTCGCGGGGTCAGTGAAGTGGACGGCTTCTTCTCCATGGAAATGAACGCCGGGTCGCCGACGCTGGAAGTTCGCCACGGCAGCCAGTTGCTGTGCCAGTTCCGCCTGGATCCGAGCCAGGGCCGCACGGAAAACAATGTGCTGATGATCGGCGACTTGCGGTGCACGCCGGATACGTTGGCGAATGTGGCCGATGCCGTGCAGAGGGCCGGTTGATCCCACTTATCTGGAGTTTTTCACATGCTCAATGTATTGACTGGCTTTCCCTGGCACACGGCAAGGGTGGTGCTCATCGGCGCCTGCCTGGCGGTATCGAGTCAGCAGATCGAGGCGAGGGTGTTGCCGATCACGGCCACCTTCAATCCGGACCCGAGTAACCCGCAGAAAAATGAATTCAGGAATACGACGCCCAATATGGGGTTTTGCACGGACCAACCCGCCATATGCAAAGCTCACAACATTTTTAGTCTGCGCTCACACGTTGGGAATATTCCGGCCGGTGGTCCCGTCCTGCCCAACCATTCAGATGTGCGACAGGGCGCGATGATAAAGACGCCCGCCAACTGGCGTTCATTGACAGTCGTTAATCGTGAAACTGGCGAACCCGCCATAGTGCAGATCCGTGTTGCCGGGTTGGGTGGTGTGTACCGCCTCAGTCAGAATGTAAGAGAGCTTACCGGTGAATCGAGTCTTACCTGGGCACACACGGTGTTGTGGGGAAGCGATTGGCGAATTGCGCCCAGCCCATGCGTGGGGATCGGCTCTACCTCCTATCACGGTTTTACCGGTTTCATGTTTTTCTGGCTGACTCCTCAGGAGACCGTGTGTGCCAAGCAGGCCAAGTTCCTGATTCCCGGTTTTACGTTCCACTATCTGGACTTTACCTACGAGCTGCGCACCCCGGATCCGCTGAAGATGGCTACGGGGGTATACGAAGGAACTCAGATTTACACGATTGGCCCGAGCGGCGACTTCGATCTGGGCGACATCGTCATACCCTCGGACAACATCATCCAGCTCGACTTCACCCTGAGCGTCGAGCACACCCTCAAGGTCGAGGTCCCCCCAGGCGGCAATCGCGTCGAACTGGTCCCGCAGGGCGGCTGGCAAGCCTGGCTGACGCAGGGGCGCAAACCGACACGGCTGTTCCGTGATCAGACCTTCAATCTCTCTTCGTCGAGCCGCTTCAAGATGAACCTGGACTGCCAGTACAGCCTGGATGGCAACCGCTGCTCAGTGCGCGACCCGGTTTCCGGGCATGTCGTGCCGCTGGATGTCAGCGTGAGCCTGCCCCATGGCCTGGTGGACGGTGCCGAGCAACCGGTCAACCGACGGCCATTGCGACGTGACGGCAGTGGCACCGAACTGTTCCAGCCGCGTTTTTATGTGGAGCGCAAGCCTGGAACCCTGCACTTCGAGATTGCCCCGGACGAAACAGGCGAGATGCTCAAACCGGGCATTAGCCGGTCCTACTCGGGCAGCGTCACGGTGATCTGGGATTCGCAAGTCTAGCGGCTCGCCCTTTGCTCTTTTTCCCATTAACGAGGTTCGCAACGATGAAACCCCTGTTGGCGCTGTTTGGTTTTTTCCTGTTCACGCAACTGGCCCACGCCGGCCCCAATATCAATATCGGCACCGTCTACGACTACATGGACGGCGATAAAAGTACCTACTTGAAACGGGTATTCAATGGCGGCGACAGCACCGCCTTCGTCAAGGTCAATATCCTCGAAATCCTCTACGACGCCGACGGCAAGGCCCGGGAAGTGCCGCTCCAAGTCAGTCCCGACGGCGCCGCCCGGGATGGCCTGATGGCCAGCCCGGCGCGCTTGATCGTGCCCGCCAACGGCATGCAGGGCACGCGCCTGCTGTACATGGGCGAACGCGAACGCGAGCGATATTTTCGCGTGCGCTTTGTGCCGGTGGTGCCCGAGAAGGAAGACGAGTTCGCGGTGTCCGTGGAGGAGCGTGAGGCGTACCGCGAGGCTCTGTCCGCCGGGGTCACGGTACTGGCCGGTTACGGCGCGGTGTTCTTCGTGCGGCCCAAAGATACGCGGTACGCCAGCGTGATCGAGAACGGCGCAAAGGACTACCGCATCCGCAACAACGGCAACACCGTGGTGGTGATCGATGAGTTCAAGGATTGTTCGGTCAGCAACGAGCAGGACTGTATGCCGACTACCAAGCATCACATTCTGGCGGGCCGCAGTTTTCAATTCGAGAAACAGGCCGGTCGCGAGTACCGCTTTACGCTGATTGAAGGCGAGAGCAGCAAGAAACTCGATGTGAAGGGCTGATGACCATGTTTAGAAAATTGACGGTTCTGATGGTGTCCGCCCTGGCATGCCATTCAGTACTGGCTGCCCGCGAGGTGCAGCACTTTGAGGTGTTCGTGACGATTCCGAGCCAGGCGTTCTACGTCATCCCGGCGGACCCTGACTGGATTCACCGCGAGCAGCGACTGCCGTGGAATCCGTCGACTTCGACACTGGGCGGCTTGCGCAAGTATTTCGATGTGAGGAGTGAAGCCGGCTCCATCGAGGCTCGGCTGGAAGGTCGACCTTACCTGTCCAACGGCAGGGAGGTCGATGACATAGCGTTGCGGGTGCTGTTCAACGGCAAGGTGCTGAGCGAACTTACCAGCAGCGAGGTGGTGCCCAAGAGCGAAGCGGCGCAAGGCAAGCGCGTGTTGCTGGACGTGCAGCCAATGCCGCCAGCCGACGGCGTTTACAAGCCCGGCAGTTATTTTGGCAGCGTCAATATGGTTTTCAACGCGGTGCTGCCGGGGGCGTGATAATCACTGGGCCGGGGATAGCGGCCAGAGAGAGGTCGTTGGTGGATAGGGAGTTGATAGCGCCATGAACATGAATAGAACAGTGAACCGCCTGTGTGCGATGGTGTTGGTGGGCGGATGCACAATGTCGGTCGAGGCCGCAACACTGGAGATGACGGCCGTGTTCCGGCCAGATCCAGCCCGTCCGATGCAAAATTCTTTCGAGAATACAACGCCACCGGGAGGGTATTGCCAGGGTCATCCTGCGTACTGTGAGAATGGTGTTTTCAGCGTCGCTTTGCCCATTCGGTTCAAGTCCGTGACAGAAATTACGGCGTTACATGATGAGCGTCGGGGACCGATGTTCCGGGTGCCTTCGTACTGGAAGGACGTCACGGTCATTCATGAGGCGACAGGTGAATCCGAGACGGTAAAAATGCGCGTGAATGGCATCGGAGCGGCTTATACGATCAAAAAGCCTTTACCCGTAGGAATCTGGCAGAGTTCGTGGGTCTATCCACCTGCCCCTTGCACCTACGGAGGAGTAGGTTATGGCCACAGTCTGTATTACGCCTTTTTCTGGCGAGTCCCTGCCAATGCGGGTGTGTGTGTCAAGCAGGCTCAAAGGGACATTACCGAGGACTACCAGTTTGCTTATGAGAACGCCGGTTTTTCCTACGAGCTGATCACTCCCAATCCGCTCACCATGTCGACGGGAACGTACCGCGGGGTGTTGAACTACACTGTTGGGCCAGGGGGGGATTTCGACATGGGTGATGTCATGTTGCCTGACGATGAATTGATCACCCTCAACTTCACCCTGAACGTTGAGCACACGCTCAAAGCCGAGATTCCCCCCGGCGGCAATCGCGTGGAACTGGTCCCGCAGGGCGGCTGGCAGGCCTGGCTGACGCAGGGCCGCAAGCCGACACGGCTGTTTCGTGATCAGACCTTCAATCTCTCCGCATCGAGCCGCTTCAAGATGAACATGGACTGCCAGTACAGCCTCGATGGCAACCGCTGCTCAGTGCGCGACCCGGTTTCCGGGCATGTCGTGCCGCTGGATGTCAGCGTGACCCTGCCCTCGGGCCTGTTGGATGCCACCTTGCAGCCGGTCAACCGGCGGCCATTGCGTCGCGACGGCAGTGGCACCGAGTTGTTCCAGCCGCGTTTTTATGTCGACCGCAAGCCGGGAACCCTGCACTTCGAGATTGCGCCGGGTGAAACAGACGAGATGCTCAAGCCCGGAATCACTCGATCCTATTCGGGCAATGTCACGGTGATCTGGGACTCGGAGGTGGGTTGATGAAGCACCCTGATGCATCGGTCGATGCATCAGGGTTACCCGTTACTGCTCGGCGTCTTTTTTCAGCGCGGCATGGGTCAGGGTTCTACTCAGCTCTTTTTCTTCGTAGGCCATGTCCTGAAACAGCCGGTTGTAGGTCTCATCGGTCATGCCTTCCTCGGTCATCACGATGTCGTCATCCACTTCCAGGCGCTGGGCAATGGTTTGCAGACGCTGTTGCAGTGCCCGGCGTTGCGACTCCGGCTGACCCTTGGTGCTGGCCCAGGCCTGTTGGGCTTCGCGCAGGTCATCGAGCAGACTGCTCTTGATTTCGAACGCCCGGGCATTGCGCCTGAAGGCGTCCGGATGGGTATCGAGCAGGTACTTCTGCCAGAACGGTTGCTCGATCATCTCGTTGACCAAACCGTCGCCGGCCTCCATCGAGGTCACGGTGTCGAAGGCGGTATCGAGGGTCTCGGCACTCACGCCGGCAATTTGGCGAAACATCATCGACTCCGACTGCCAGGGGAGCTCCAGGCGTTGGGCCAGGCCGGTTTCATAGGCAAGGTAGACTTCCACTTCATCCGGGTTGCCCTCCCGGCTGGCGAAATCCGCGCGGGCGATATCATCCACCCGCCCCAGGCGCGCAGCGCCTTTGGCCAGGCGCACCAGCTTGCTTTCCAGAACGGCATTGGAAGTCGACAGGGCATAGGCTTCGGAGGCGAGCACCTTGATGCCCATATGGTTGAACACCTGGGCGCCGGCATCGGCGCAAGTGGTGGGCGCGCTGGCCATTTCGAACAGGTCCCTGCGCAGGTCCGTGTCCAGTTCCATGGCTTCGATCATGCGCCACACGCGATCGCTGAGCTGCTGGCGCAACTGGCCACCGGCGCGGTAATCGGCCGAGCGGGTCTGCTTGTCGATCAGGGTAAAAAAGCCGGCGGAGTTCGGCTCGGTCATCAGTTCGTCCCAGGCTTCTTCGCGGAAGGTCCCCAGGCCCGGCGCCCGGTTACTCCACCAGGTCGAATCGTTGTTCATCGGCCACTGCTCCATGGCGCGAGGCGCATGGACGGCGTACACCTGCTCGGCGGGGATGCCGACCGAGCGGCGATACTCCCGGTACAGCAGTCGATTGCGCTCTGACAAGGGGGTTTCGTGGATCAGGGTGCGGGCCACGATAAAGGCATCGGCGGAACCGGGAACCACGTTCGGCATTTCGCTGATCGGGTTGTTCAGCAAGTCCAGGAAAAACCCCCGCGGGCGATGTTTGCTGAACGGCCCGAACAGACCCTCCGGCCATCGGGTTGCACCCGTGGTGCTCAAACCCAGGATCCTCAGCTTGGGCATGCGCGAGACATCTGGAGGTAGCCCCAGGCGCGGGTTGTCATCGAGCCTGAGGGTTTCCAGGTGGGTCAGGTTGCGCAGTTGCTCGACGGCTGGCGCCGTCAGGGTGATGTCGTTGTTCATCAGGCGCAAGGTGCGCAGGAAGTGCATCTTGCCGATGCTTTGCGGCAGTTGCGTCAAGCCGCAGCTCCTGGCACTCAGTTGGCGCAGGTGAGGGAAGTTTTCCAGCAGGCCGGAGGAGGTGACGGAAAAGCTCGTGCGGTCCAGGTTCAGGGTGTCGACCTGATCCAGATAGTGCTTGATGTCCGGCAGCTTCTGCCACCATAGCTCAAGGTCGATGGCACTCATGTCGCCGGACAGGTCCAGTACGTAACGGCCGTTGGCGCTGGTGTTGCGCTCACCCAGCACCGTGGGCTTTCGCTGGAAGCATTCGATGAGCCGTTCAGAAATGTGCAACCCGCCACCGTTCACGAATCCATCGCCATCCGGCCCCCAGTTCTCGGCTCGTTCGTAGCGCCAGCGATTCAACAGCACGTCCAGGTCATCCAGTTCACGGTCCAGCCTGTCGAGCGTCTGATGCGCCTGTTCGTGCGAACCCAGCGACTGTACAAAGATGCTGACCTCGCGTTCGTTGAAATGGGGATACAGGTCTTCCACTCGTTCGGTCAGCGTGGTGGCGGTGCGCGAGAGCGTGGGGCCGCGCAAAAGCGTCATGTCTTCGTGGTTGGCCGTGGGCAGGATCGGCGGTGCGGCGAGGGCGGTGCGGCGTTCGGCCGGGGTGTCGGTCTTTGCCATGACCCATTGCCTGAAGCGCTCGCCCTGGCCGGGTTGATACCCAAGCTGTGCGCGCTTGTCGCTCGGTACGGCATTGAGCACGGCCTCGTAAAAATCAGCGGCGTCATGCAGTTTGCGTTGGGTGTTGTCCCGGACTTCGAACTGGTTCTGCTGATTCCTGACCAGCAGCCGAACGGTCGAGGCGTCCTCGTTGCCCACGCTCGTACGCACAGCGCCGTCGGTGACGCCCTCGCGAACCTCGATGCGCAGCTGCGCGAAGGTGTCGGTATGAATCCTCAAGGCGTTCAGCACCAGGCTTTCGGTTTGCGCCGACCACTGCGCGCCGTCGTGGAAACCTTCGTAGGCATGGTTCGCCCGGGCTTCGAACGCGGCTTCACGGGCGCGGCTCTTGAGGCTCAGGGGGAGCCGTTGCTCCCGGACCAAGCGAGCGCGCTCGCCCGGTTCGGCAGTGTCCAGCAGCGTTCTCGCTGCCCGGGATGGCAGCTCGGGATAAGTCTGCCGGATCAGGCTCACCTGCGCATCGTCGCTGGCTTGCGCGCCCTGATACAACTGATTGACGATGTCGGTGTTCAGTCGGGTGGCTTCATCCGCGAGGCGATCGCGCATGGCCTGCGTTTGCGCGCTTTTGTCAATCGTGCCGCCTGGCATGGCCTGCAGTTCTTCTTCGCTTAGAAACTCGACCAGGTCAGGGGCGAACTCAGCGCTGGTGAGCTGTGCGAGGCTGGTCGATAGCGTCTGCTCGTTCGTTGCCTCGGCATTGCCATACTGACGGAACGGGCCGGTCCTATCGGTTTTTTCGTAGACCTTCAGGGCTTTGTCCGCCGGCCAGCCGTCCAGGTAAGTCGCCAGCGGTTCAAACCAGTACGCGTCAGAATCGATTGCCTGGCCTGTGCGAATTTTCTCCACGTTCTGCCGGGCCTGGCGCTGGATGCGCAAGCGAGTGAGGCTGTCGTCGAGCAAGGGCGGCGGGGCAGTGTTGTCGGCATACATGCGGCGCAACGCACCTTCGTCGGTGCCGCTGGCGATGCGTACCTGTTCCAGGTCGGCGTCGGTAAAGGCATCTACCGAGTGGCCGAGGCGCCGCATCAGGGTCGGGCGTTCCCAGGTGCGCGGGTTTTCCGCTTCATGGGTCCAGGCGCCACGACCATTGTGTTTCACCTCGGGTTGATAGGCATTGTCGCGTTCGGGGTGCTTGACTCGCCAGGTGCCGGTTTGCGCATCCTGTTGCAGGGCGTAGTGCTGATTCTCCAGCGGCAGGATTTTTTCGCCCGCGTGGGTATGCAGCCCCAGCGTGTCAGGACGCGAGTCCGTCGGCAGCTGAACATCGGGCCGTTGATAGGGGGTGAGGTCGGGGTTCCACAGGCGAGGTTCGCCATTGGGCAGGGTCACCGGCTTCATGCCTTCGATCAGCGGCGACAGTTTCAGGCGCGCCACCTCACCGATCTGGCCGCCGGCGGCAAACGCCACCAGCGACAGGAAGTCGGTGACTGCAGCGGTAATATGCTCGCCCGCTTCGATCCGCAAGCCCATGGTGAGGTCGAGGATGCCTTCGACGACGTCGCTGGTCATCTGGTACGCGGAGTACGCCAGCATTATCTCACCCAGCCCCGGAACGAAAGGCGTGACGACCATCAGGGCGATGTTGAAGAGGTCCGAGACTATTTTCCTGAAGTTCTCCCACCAGGCCCAGCGAGCGTTGGAGTCGGCCTCGGCGGTGGACACGGCGATGTACTTGGCGTCGTTGAGCACTTTGCTGAGTTTTAGCTCGAAGCGGTACTGCCAGAGTTCTCTGGTGATCGGGGTTGTATCGAAATGCAGGTTGGGGTGGTGACGGGCACTTCGCGCCAGCTCGGCCCCGGGTCCAGCGGTGCTTTTTCATGCCATTTCACTTCGAACAGACGCTGTTGCAGTCCACCGAAAAAATGCCCGCGGTCCGCCTGATCGACGAACCGGCTGAAGAATTGCTGGTAGGTCATGCCGGTGGACGGCACGACGAGGTTGTTGCGCAGTTGGCGGGTCAGTTCATCCATGAAGGCGACACCCGAAGCATATTCCTTGAGTGGGTGCTCAGGGTCTTGCGGGACATAGGCAATCACCGGCGTGACGGCACTGGGATCTTGCTCCGCCCGGGCGGTGAGCAACACGATGCCGGTCAGCCGGCTGTCGAGAATGGACAACTCGCTGAACTCCATCACCCAGCCTTTGCGGGTGAGGTTGCGCTGGCCATCGAGCATGCTCAGGATCAGGTCTCGCGCTTGTGCGTCGATGTCGCCGGTCAGGACCGCCAGTTGCGCGGCGGCCTTGAAGGCGGCCTTGTCGCTCTCGATGAGCTTGCGTTTCAAGACGCCTTGGGCAAGACCGTCCTTGGGCTTCAACTGTTCTTCCAGGTACTTGTTGTAGCGTGCGCCGATGTCCAGCTCACGGCACAGGGTCTGGAACTGGGCGATGCTCATCTTGCGTTTGATCGGCAGGATATCGAAGTGCCCGCGCGCATCGGGCTGGCTGATGAAGTCCGAGTCCGCTTCGCAGGTTTCCTTGCTCGAAAAGTTGTGCAGGGCCGCGTCCAGCAACGAGACAGTGCGGGTGACCACGCCACCCAGGTCGCTGGCGTACCAGGGCAGGGTTTTCGGTAGGTAGAGGTACAGGCAGGTTTGGGTGACATCGACATCAACCCTGTACTGTTTCAGCAGGGCGTCGGTGAGTAACGGTTCGGCGAACTCGTAGACGCCCTGGACTTTCTCCAGGGTGCGGTCGACGCTGTTTTGCGCTGACCAGAGTTCGAGGTTGGCCTGTTGCAGCGGTGAGTGATCAAAGGCTTTGGAGATCTTTGTCCACTGCCCGGGCGTGCTTTTTCTCAGGCTCAGTTCGTGGATGCGTTGGCGCGAGGCATCCTTGAATGTGGGGTGGATTCGGCCCTTGATGAAGTCGTAGTGGCGACCTTTTTCTTCGCCGGTGTCAGCAGATATACGTCCATGTAATTGCGGCATGTCTTGCATAAACCTCAAGCGTTAAGTGGTGTTCCAGCCTAACGCTCGGGGCTTAAAGTAAAAGACGGATTTATCGTTGCCCAATGGCTGCCTGCCCGCTTAAACCATTTGAATTATCCATGCCGAAAACAACTATGTACCACCTTTCCTTTTTCAGCGCCGTGCCACCTCGACCGGCAGGCACTGACTGTTGCTCCCCGGTTGCAGATACGGCGTGAGAATCGGTGCCATGCCCTTGAGCACTTGCACCGGCAAGGCCGAGGTGAACTTGAAGGCTTCGGCCGTGCGCCCCGGCACAAACGCGGTCAGGGTGCCGAAATGGGTGTCGCCGATGTAGAACACGAAGGTCGCCGTGCGGTTGATCGACTTCGAACTGAGGATGCGACCGCCCGAACCGATGGCCTCGATGCGGTTGTCACCGGTACCGGTCTTGCCACCCATGGCCAGGGCTTTGCCATCCGGGGTGGTGAAGCTGCCGGCGACGCGTTTGGCTGTACCGGCATCCACCACCTGCGACAAGGCTTCGCGCATGGCCGTGGCAACCTCGGACGGCATCACCCGCTTGCCGACATCCGGGTCATTGATCAGCTTGGTTTCATAGGGGGTGTTCGCCGCGAAGTGCAGGCTGTCGATGCGCAGCGTCGGCATGCGCACACCGTCGTTGAGGATGGTGCCGATCAGCTCCGCCAAAGCCGCCGGACGGTCACCGGAACTGCCGATGGCAGTGGCCAGCGACGGCACCAGGTGATCGAAGGGGTAGCCGACTTGCTGCCAGCGCTGGTGAATGTCGAGGAAGGCTTCGATCTCCAGGATGGTGCGGATGCGGTTGTCCCGCGCGCCCTTGTGACGGCTCTTGAACAGCCAGCTGTAGACTTCCTGGCGCTCGAACTGGCTGGCTTTGACGATGTCCTTGAAGGTGGCGTCCGGGTGGGTCAGCAAGTAACCCATCATCCACAGGTCCAAAGGGTGGACCTTGGCGATGAAGCCCTGGTCGGGTAAGTCGTAGGTGCCGGGTCCATAGGCCAGGTACAGGCGTTCGAGGCGCTCGTCGGTGAGTTTTTCCTTGTCGATGCTGGCCTTTTCGCCGGTGAGGTGCGAACGCACAAAGGTGTTGAAACTTTGCTGGCTGGCCTGCGGCAACAGGTAACGGTGCACGGCGGCCAAGCGGATCGGGGTCGGGCGCATGCTGTCGAGGAAAGTCTCGAGGCGCGCCTGGGTGTCCTTGTTGCGATATTTTTTCCAGAACTTGAGCAGGAACGAGGTGCCTTCGCGGTCGGCAAAGGAAGCCAGGTACTCCTGGCGCCGCGGGTCGCGGTCGTCCTTGAACAATTCGGCCCTGTTGTTAGGGCCCGAATACGTGGTGTAGCGCACGATGTCGCGCATCAGGCGAATGAACGGCAGGTTGATCGACTCGCGCAGGGCATCGCGCAGGGTCGGGTTGCGACCGTTGTCTTCCTTGCGGAAGTTATTGAACGTGTGCAAGCCGCCACCGGTGAAAAACGCTTCGCCGGGGCTGGCGGAGTACTTGCGATCCAGTGCGGCGCCGAGCATGGGTTGCAGGCTGTGGTCCTTGTTCTGGATCAGGTAATCGACCACCCAGCGGCTCAGGCGATCCTGTTCCGGCACCTCAAGTTTCTTCAGATCCGGGACGGACATCTCGGCGTATTTGTCGTGCAACTCGGCAATGATCTGCAGGTAAGTGGTCAGCACGCGCATTTTGGCGGTGGAGCCCAGTTCCAGTTTGCTGCCTTCATTGATATCGAAGGGTTGATCGGTGCTGTCGGTTTGTACCCGCACCCGTGAGCCATCCGGAGTCAGCTCGAACAGCGTGAAGCTGTAGCGCACCTGAGTGGTGCTGGTGGGGGTCAGCAAGCGTTCGCCCATCAGCCCGATTTCAGCGGCATAGGCCGGGTCGGCCAGGCGTTTGAGGTAGGCGGTGGCCTGGGTTTGCAGTTCACCTTGCAGGGTGCTGGTAGCGGAAAGGTCGAGGCGGTCGAGATCGTACAGCGGACGGTTGAGCAGCCCGGCCAGGCGGCTGCGAGCCACGCTGATGCCCTTGTTGGTTTCGATCGGTTGAATGGTCGGTTGGGTCGCCCAGTCGCGATACGTGACTTTGCTGGCCAAGGCCGCGGCGGCAAAGGGTGCATCGATCACACCATTTTGTGCCAGCAGGCGAATGTGGCTGTCGGTGAGGTCGGCCAGTTCATCGTGGCCCTTGGTCAGATAATGGGAAGGGCGGCGCTGAGCAATCATCAACGACAGCATTTCGCGCAAGGCCAGGCCTTTTTCCGCCATGCTTTGCGGATCGGTGGCGTTACTCGCCAGGGTTTCGTTGGCCTTGTTGAAGTCGGCGCCGTACCACACGCGCAAACCCTCCGCCATGCCATGCACTTCACCGTGGCCCGGCACCGCCGACAGCGGCACGCTATTGAGGTAGTCGCGTACCACGTTCTGCCGCGCCTTGAGCGTTTGCGGCCCATCCTGATAGGCACGCACGGTGGCGGAAATCATCTGGCGTATTTTTTCCCCGCCCGACACGGTCAAGCCATCGGGTGAGTGCCGATACTTCTCGAGTTGCGTTGCCAGGGTACTGCCACCGGCCGATTGACCGGGCAGGTGCAGCATCTTGGCGACCTGGGTATACGCCGCCATGCCGAACCGCGGCCAGTCCACCGCGGGGTTGGCGAGGGGCTGGCGCGGGTCGAGCAAAAAGCGGTTTTCGATGAACAGCAGGCTATTGACTACCACCGGCGGGATCGCCTCAAAGCTGTCGTAGAGCTGTTGCGGATACTTGTATTGGTACAAGGGGTTGGCGCGGCAATCGGTGATCGACAAGCCCGCCTGGATTTTCTCCGCATAAGGCACGAACAGGCCTTTGTTCGTGTAGGCCATCAAGGCCGGGGAAAACCTGGTTTGGGCGGAAATGACGTAATCACGCTTGAGCAGGCGCGGCAGGAACTCATCCAGCGAGCTGTAACCCAGGCGCAGGTCGAATGGCCCGGCGCCAGGGTAATGAATCGCGTCGCTCGGACCGGGTTTGAGTTCATAGCTCAAGGTTTTGGCGAACTTGCTGACTTCCCTGGCTTGAAACCTCGAGGTGCGCATCTCCTTGGACGCCGCCAGGCCCACGACAATCGCAATGATCACCAACAACAACCAGAACGCTTTCCAGCCGTGCTTGACGCGACTGCGAGGGGGTTTTTCAGGTAATGGCGCTTCATCCACAGGTTCAGTCTGGACCACGGTTGTACTCGAATCGGATTGCTGTAAAGCGCCCATAGTCGATTGATCCATTCACGCAGATTGATCGGACTTGTCTGAAGCTTAGTAGGCGCTGCCGAAGGCTGCGATCTTTTGATCTGGCTTTCACACAACAAAGTCAAAGGATCGCAGCCTTGTTGCACTAAGCAGCGCCTGCAGGCTTGATCTAGAGCCTTCGACAGGATTACCGGGGCATGACGACGCACCAATACCGTGCAATACTCGCCGCCGTCTCTAAAGCGAAAACTCCTACAAAGCCCAGATAATTCATCTCCGTGGATAACGCTTTTACCGAGATTTACACCTGATTTTTGTGGTTTTTAGAGTGAAAATCTCTATCGCGAGCTTTTTATACTGCACCCCCGCTGATCTCGCAGGTTTCGGCCTGCAAGACGGTTCTGCCCACGAAGCAGGGTCGGTCAAGGGAGGCGATGGCTTATCGGTCAACGCTTCGCCACTCGGTGGATATATCCAATAACAAGACGAGGTTGTACCCCATGCCCGTAGGCAATCATCTGCCCCACGGCGAGACCGCCCAGAGCGGCCCGCTCAAACGTGAACTCGGCGAACGGCATATCCGCTTGATGGCACTCGGTGCCTGTATCGGCGTCGGTCTGTTTCTCGGTTCGGCCAAGGCCATTGAAATGGCTGGCCCGGCCATCATGCTGTCCTACATCATCGGCGGCCTGGCCATCCTGGTGATCATGCGTGCGCTCGGCGAGATGGCCGTGCACAACCCGGTCGCCGGCTCGTTCAGCCGTTACGCCCAAGACTACCTCGGCCCGCTGGCGGGCTTCCTGACCGGCTGGAACTACTGGTTCCTGTGGCTGGTGACCTGTGTCGCGGAAATCACTGCCGTGGCGGTGTACATGGGCGTCTGGTTCCCCGATGTGCCGCGCTGGATCTGGGCGCTGGCGGCATTGGTCAGCATGGGCTCGATCAACCTGATCGCGGTAAAGGCCTTCGGTGAATTCGAATTCTGGTTCGCCCTGATCAAGATCGTCACCATCATTGCCATGGTGTTCGGTGGTATCGGCATCATTGCCTTCGGTTTCGGCAACGACGGTGTGGCCCTGGGGATTTCCAACCTCTGGACCCACGGCGGCTTCATGCCCAACGGCGTGCAGGGCGTGTTGATGTCCCTGCAAATGGTGATGTTCGCCTACCTCGGCGTGGAAATGATCGGCCTGACCGCCGGTGAAGCGAAGAACCCACAGAAGACCATTCCCAGCGCCATCGGCTCGGTGTTCTGGCGGATCCTGCTGTTCTACGTCGGCGCGTTGTTCGTGATCCTGTCGATCTACCCGTGGAACGAAATCGGCACCCAGGGCAGCCCGTTCGTGATGACGTTCGAGCGTCTGGGCATCAAGACCGCCGCCGGCATCATCAACTTCGTGGTGATCACGGCCGCGCTGTCGTCCTGCAACGGCGGCATCTTCAGCACCGGGCGCATGCTCTACAGCCTGGCGCAGAACGGCCAGGCCCCGGCCGGTTTTGCCAAGACCTCCAGCAATGGCGTGCCGCGTCGTGCCTTGCTGCTGTCGATTGGCGCCCTGCTGCTGGGCGTGCTGCTCAACTACCTGGTGCCTGAGAAGGTGTTTGTCTGGGTGACGGCGATTGCCACCTTCGGCGCGATCTGGACCTGGGTGATGATCCTGCTGGCCCAGCTCAAGTTCCGCCAAGGCCTGAGCGCCAGCGAGCGTGCCGGCCTGAAATACCGCATGTGGTTGTACCCGATCAGCTCTTACCTGGCGCTGGCGTTCCTGGTGCTGGTGGTGGGCCTGATGGCGTATTTCCCGGACACGCGCGTGGCGCTGTATGTAGGGCCTGCGTTCCTGGTGCTGCTGACGGTGTTGTTCTACATGTTCAAGCTGCAACCGACCAATGTGACGCAAGGTGCGATGCGTTCGGCTTCGTAACGCGTAACGCCTGAAATGAAAAAGCCCCGGTCGAAATGACCGGGGCTTTTTTTCACCTGTAGGAGCCAGGCTTGCCGGCGAAGGCGCCCGAAAGGACGCCTTCGCCGGCAAGCCTGGCTCCTACGCGACGGTGACCGCTGGAGCTGGTCGATTCAAGCGCTTGTTGAACTCAAGCCACGCCCCCAGCAACGCCATCAACCCAGCCCCCACCAACGCGGTGAAGATCTGCATGGCGAACGCATCGTCGGTCAGCGCATTGAGCATGTCCGCCAGGGGCGCCAGCAGCACGCCCAGGCAGAAAATCTCCAGGGAAAAACGCCCCATGCGACAGCATTGCTGTGCCAGCCAGTTTTGTGTCCAGCCGGTATCGGGCAGCAGTTTCGCGGTGACGTAGGCCAGCGCCAGGAAGTGCAGCAGGCGCACGGGCGACAGGTTGGTCTTGCTGATCGGATACAGCAGGTTGCTCAGGCTGGCGGGCATCAGGGCATCGTGGATCTGTGGCCAGCGCCAGGCGATGGTCAACACTGCGGCGAATACGGCATACACCGCCGCCGTCATGAACAACGGCTGGCGCACCAGCGGCCGGGTGTCGGGCAAACGTGGGCGTTGAGACTGTATGGCCGCCGCGCCGCCGAGCACAAACAGCAGTTGCCAGGCCACGGGGTTGAAGTACCAGACGCCATCCTTGATCGCGGCCAGGTTCCAGCCAAACAGCGGCACGGTCAGGTACAGCGCAAAGGACACCGCCACCACCGGCCAGACCTTGCGCACCAGGATCGGCAACACCAGCGGCAGGCCCGCCAGCAGCACGATGTACAGCGGCAGCGGGTCCATCAGGTTCGGTTTGAAGCGCAGCAACAGCTCATCGATCAAGGCCTGCTGAGGGTCGCTGATGAAATGGTGCATGCCCATTTCTTCCACCAGGTCGCGGGTTTCCACGTGGCTGTTGGCGAAGAACACAATGCCCATCAGCATCGCCAGCAGGAAGATGTGTACTACATAGAGCACCCAGGCGCGACGCAGGATTTTCACGCAGGCGATCAAAAAGCCCTCGCGCGCAAGGACTTTGCCGTAGGCCAGCACGGCCGCATACCCGGCCAGGAACACGAAGACTTCGGCGGCATCGCTGAAGCCGAAGTTGCGAAGCGTGATTTGACCCAGAGGGTTGTGGGGCACGTGATCCCAGAAAATGAAGATCAGTGCCAGGCCGCGAAAAAAATCGATCCGGTGATCGCGCGCTAGCGTCATGACGTCAGGCTCGTAGACAGGTATTGAACAAAGGATTGGCCGAAGGCGCAAAAAGTTGCAGGCCGAATATGGGCGGCGCGCAGGGTGGACTGATTCGCCGGCAATTGCAAAGGCGGGGTATTTCGGAATGTCTCCTGGGGTGATCGCAGACCCTGACCGCTGGTCTGAAAGCTTGCCATACCTGCGATTTATGACAGCAGACAAGCTCAAATACTTGTGTGGTCAGCGTTCTATCGCAGGAGCGTCACGTGAGACTTTCATGCAAGGGTTTGTCCAGCTACACCGTGATTGGCGTTGCGAACACGCTGATTCACTGGCAGATCTTTTTTCTCCTGAGTGTGGCTGCCGGCTTCACGCAAGCGGCCAGCAACCTGGCGGCCTTTTGCGTGGCCGCCTCGTTTTCCTTTTATATGAATGCGCTCTATACCTTTGATGCCAAGGCGTCAGTTGGCGGTTACCTGTCGTTCATGCTGGCGATGGGTGCGCTCAGTCTCGGCATCGGCCATGCCGGCGATGTCTGGCGTTTGCATGGCTTGCTGACCGTGGCACTGTTTTCTGCGTTGAGCCTGGTGTTCGGCTTCCTGTTTTCCAAGTACGTGGTGTTTCGTGAGCGTGACCTATGAAGGTTTCACTCATCGTCCCGGTGTTCAACGAAGAGCAGGCGATCAATCTGTTTTACCAGGCGGTAAGACGAGAGCTGAAACTCGACGGGACCGAGGTCGAGATCGTCTTTATCAATGACGGCAGTACCGATGGTACCGCCGCACAGGCGTCGGCTCTGGCGCAGATGGACGAACAGGTAATGCTGATCAATTTTTCGCGCAATTTCGGCAAGGAGCCGGCGCTGTTTGCCGGGCTGGAATATGCCAGCGGCGATGCGGTCATCCCGATGGACGTCGACCTGCAGGACCCGATCAGTGTCATTCCGCGGTTGATCGAACAATGGCAAAAAGGCGCGGACGTGGTGCTGGCCAAGCGCCGCGACCGCACCTCCGATAGTTATTTGAAGCGCCACAGCGCAGCGCTGTTCTATCACCTGTTGAATCGGATTTCCTACACCCGGATCGAAGAGAACGTCGGTGACTTCCGGCTCATGGACCGCAAGGTGGTGGATGTGATTCGCACCTTGCCCGAGCATCAGTTGTTCATGAAAGGCGTACTGTCCTGGGCCGGGTTCAACACGGTGGTGGTGGAATACGAGCGGGCCGAGCGCGTGGCGGGCAGCAGCAAGTTCAATGTCTGGAAACTGTGGAACCTGGCACTGGAGGGCGTGACGTCGTTCAGCACCGTGCCGTTGCGCCTATGGACCTACGTTGGCGGCGGGATTTCGATATTTGCGGTGCTGTACGCGGTGTACATGGTGCTGGACAAGATTTTCTTCGGTAACAGCGTACCCGGTTACCCTTCGTTGATGACCGCGATTCTGTTTCTCGGCGGTGTGCAACTGATTGGCATCGGCATCCTTGGCGAATACGTCGGCCGCATCTACATCGAAGCCAAGCATCGGCCGCGCTATGTGATCAAGGACATCATCGGCGGCAAAAACAGGCGCGAACCCTAGCATGGGCCGGTTCAGCGATTTCTTCATCAAGGAACTCACTCGACGCCAGGCCTGGCTTTTTTTTCTGCCCGCGACTTTCGTGTATGTCCTGCCGTTGATCCTCGCGGATTTTCCCTACATCGATGACAACTGGCGCTCGCTGTCGGCCGGCATGGCCTGGGCACAGGAAGGCCGGTTGTTCGCCGAGTTGTTCTACAACGCACTGACCTTCAGCAATGGCGCGCCGAACATCTTTCCACTGCCGCTGTTGATCGCCACCCTGGCCATGTCCTGGGCACTGACCAGCCTGACCTTTCATCACTTCCGCCAGCCGACCATCAGCTGCTGCCTGGTGCTGTTGCCGCTGTGGTACAGCCCGTTCTTCCTGCAAAACCTGACCTATCAATACGACGGCCCGGTCATGACCCTGAGCGTGGTGGCGGTGATCTTCGCCATCACCTTTCATCACCCGTCGCGCATTCTGCAATGGCTGGTGCCTTCCTTGCTGATTGCGCTGGCGCTGGGCCTGTATCAAATCAGCATCAATGTGTTTCTCGGCCTGTGCTGTCTTGAAGTTTTCAGGGCGGTCAATGACCAAGTGGCCTGGTCGCGGTGGGGCGCTTTGATCGGCTGGCGGATCGCCCAACTGTTTCTCGGTTGGCTGATCTACTGCGTCAGCGCATTCCCTTTTATGGGGCAGGGTCGCACGGTGTTGCTCAACGGCGCGGCTCAGCCTCTGCTGCAAATCCACATCAACATCGCGCGAGTCCTGGAAAAAGTCGTGCTGCTGTTCCATGGAGGATTTGCCTGGGTGTTCGCCGGCTTGTTGCTCTGCGCCATCGCCGGTGCTGTTTGTCTGGCATTGAAGATTATCGAGCGCAAGGACAGCGGGTCGAAGAAGCTGCTGATCGGCCTGCTGTGTCTGCTGACCGTGCCGGTCATGGTCGTGTTGGTGTCCGGTGTCGCGCTGTTTTTCCGCGACTTCAACGAAGGCGCCAGGACCTTGATGGGGTTCGCGGTGTTGCTGGTGCTGCTGTTCTATTTGAGTCATCTGGTGCTGGCAACGATGCACGAGCGTTTGCCACTGCTGTTACTGGTGCCACTGCTGGCCATGTTGTCGTTGTGTTTTGCCTATGGTCGGGTCCTGACGGTGCAGAAAGCCTTCGCCAGCAGCGCACTGAACAGCCTTGAACGCGACATCGCCAGCCATCAACCCTTGCGTGACGCCAAGCGCATCTACATGTCGGTGACCTACTCCGATCACTGGCTAATGGGGGCCGCGGGTTCGTTCAAGCAACTGCCGGTGCTGCATTATCTGCTGAACGTCGACTACTACATGCTGGCTGAAAACCTGCCGAAAGTGGGCATCACCAACGTGGTGGCGGAGAAGGAGCGGCGCAACGCGACACGGGTGGGTTATCTAGATTACTCGCCGCTGGTGGAAAGCCAGTACTACCGGATTTACCTGATCGGGGATTACGGTTTTATCGTCATGAAAGAACCGGCCCCGATCCAATCGCTGCGTTGGTGACGCGCAAGGCCGGGGCCGTGTCGGTCAGGCCGCTGCCACTTGCGCTGATGGTCAACCGTGTGGAAGCGGAGGATGGCGGGCTGTTGTTCGCCGGCTGAAGTTGCCGGAGGAACGATCAAACAAGCCGCTTCAGGCTTTTGATCTCAAACGGCGGACATGTGATCCTTGCCGCTTTTGAGTCAAAGGCCTTTGTTCATGTCGACGTTTGCTGCCCAATCCACCGGAGTTATCCACATCGCCGCCGCTTTGTTGATCGGCCCTGACGGCCGTACCCTGCTGGTGCGCAAGCGCGACACCCAGGCATTCATGCAGCCGGGGGGCAAGATCGAAGCCCATGAACAACCGGTCCACGCTTTGGCCCGTGAGCTGGAAGAAGAGTTGGGGCTGGTCATCGATCCGGCGCATGCCACCTTCCTCGGCCAGTTCTCGGCGCCGGCCGCCAATGAGCCGGGTTTTGTCGTAAAGGCGGAATTGTTTTTGCTGACCATCGATGCCGATGTCACCCCCGCCGCCGAGATCGAAGAGGTGCTCTGGATCGATCCGGGCACCGACGGTGGTGTCGTTCTGGCGCCATTGACACGGGACCTGATCCTGCCGTTTTATCGAGCTTCGCTGACCGCGACCGCCTGATCATTCACGCAAAGGACTTCGCCCATGATCCCGCTTCAAGACCTGTTGATTTTCGCCGCTGCCGCGTTGTTGATGGTGCTGACGCCGGGGCCGAACATGATCTACCTGATCTCCCGTTCGATCTGCCAGGGACGCAAGGCCGGGGTGACTTCGTTGCTCGGCGTGGTCGCGGGATTCTTCGTGCATCTGTTCGCCGCCGCGGCCGGTTTGACCGCGGTGTTCCTGGCGGTGCCGATGGCCTATGAAGTGTTGAAGTGGGCCGGTGCGCTGTATTTGTTGTGGCTGGCCTGGCAGGCGGTCAAGCCGGGTGCGCGATCGCCGTTCGAAGCGCAGCAGTTGCCACCGGACTCGTCGCGCAAGCTGATCACCATGGGGTTTCTCACCAGCGCTTTGAACCCGAAGATCGCGGTGTTTTACCTGTCGGTGTTTCCGCAATTCATCACCCCAGAGCACGGTTCGGTGTTCACGCAAAGTATCGTACTGGGCCTGACCCAGATCAGCGTCAGTTTCTGCGTGAACCTGATGATCGCCCTGTTCGCGGCGGGCATCGCCTCATGGTTCGTCAGCAATCCCGCCTGGCTGGCGATGCAGCGTTACTTCATGGGCTTCGTGTTGTCGGCGCTGGCGCTGCGCTTGATGCTTGAGCAAAAACGGATGGCCTGAACATGTGGGCGAGCAATACTTCGACAAAATTCACATGTGGCGCGAAATCTAAAGTTCGCTGGGGTCTGATCGTTCCCACGCTCTGCGTGGGAATGCAGCCCGGGACGCTCTGCGTCCCTTCCAGAGCCGAACGCGGAGCGTCCGTTGAGGCATTCCCACGCAGAGCGTGGGAACGATCGGTGGGGCGCTAGCGGACGGCGCTGACCCCGTCCAAGGTCGAAAACGACGTGTCCTTGGCCGTCAGCAAAAAGTCGCGCATGTACGGCGCATCGAGCATGTCGGCGCGAATGGCCGCGTACAGCGTCGCAAACAAACCTTTCTCGCCCAGGCGCTTGGCTTTCACGTAGCCCCGCGAGCTGTATTCATGCAGCGCCCAATGGGGCATGCCGCATACGCCGCGCCCGCTGGCCACCAGTTGCATCATCATCACCGTCAGTTCCGAGGTGCGGACCTGGGCCGGTTCGACGTCGGCCGGCTCCAGGAAACGCGTGAAGATATCCAGCCGGTCGCGTTCCACCGGGTAGGTGATCAGGGTCTCGGTGAGCAAGTCTTGCGGGACGATGTAGGCCTTGCTGGCCAAGCGGTGCTGGTTCGCCACCGCGAGCATCGCTTCATAGGTAAACAGCGGCACGTAGGTGATCCCTACCAGTTCCACCGGGTCGGACGTCACCACCAGGTCCAGGTCGCCACGGGCCAGGGCGGGCAGTGGGGCGAAGGAGAAGCCCGAAGCCAGGTCCAGCTCGACTTCCGGCCAGGCGTCGCGGAACTGGTCGATGGTCGGCATCAGCCACTGGAAGCAACTGTGGCACTCGATGGCCATGTGCAGGCGCCCGGCGGTGCCGCCGGCCAGCCGCGCGATGTCGCGCTCGGCGGCGCGCAGCAGCGGCAAGGTGGCATCGGCCAGTTGCAGCAGGCGCAAACCGGCGCTGGTGAAACGCACCGGCTTGGTCTTGCGCACGAACAACGGCATGCCCATGCGTTCCTCAAGCTCCTTGAACTGATGGGACAGCGCCGACTGGGTCAGGTGCAAGCGGTCGGCCGCGTCCACCAGGCTATCGGCTTCGCGCAAGGCGTGCAGGGTCTTCAGGTGACGGATTTCAAGCACCGGGTGGCTCCATGAGAAAAACTTGTGATCAACACGAAAAGGTTGAGTTTGTCTCATGATGGCTTCGCTGTCGACAATAGCGCCATCTTTTACCCAGGAGCAATTCGACATGGCCGTAGCCCACACCCTTGGTTTTCCCCGCATCGGTGCCGACCGCGAACTGAAAAAAGCCCTCGAATCCTACTGGAAGGGCGACCTTGACCAGCAAGCGCTGAAAAGCGTCGGTCGCCAATTGCGCGCCACCCACTGGCAATTGCAGAAAGACGCCGGTATCGACCTGCTGCCGGTCGGCGACTTCGCCTGGTACGACCAGGTACTGGCCCATTCCCTGGCCTTCGGCGTTATCCCCGAGCGTTTCGACAGCAGCCGGGACGCGCGTGGCCTGCCGACCCTCGACACGCTGTTCGCCATGGCCCGTGGCGCTTCGGCGAGCTGCTGCGGCGTTGAGCACGGCCAGGCGCAATACGCCCAGGAACTGACCAAGTGGTTCGACACCAACTACCACTACCTGGTCCCGGAATTCAGCGCCGACCAGCAATTCACGCTGAGCTGGGAACAGCTGTTCGATGAAGTCGACGAAGCCAAGGCCTTGGGGCACACCGTCAAGCCGGTAATCATCGGCCCGCTGACTTACCTGTGGCTGGGCAAAGTCAAAGGCGCAGACTTCGACAAACTCGAGCTGTTGGAACGCCTGCTGCCGGTCTATAACGAAATCCTCGTGCGTCTCGCTGCCCAAGGGGTGGAGTGGGTACAGATCGATGAACCGATCCTGACCCTCGACTTGCCGCAGGAATGGAAAAACGCGTTTGAGCGCGCCTACCACATCCTGCAGTACTCGCCGCTGAAAAAGCTGTTGGCCACCTACTTCAGCGGCCTGCAGGACAACCTCGGCCTGGCTGTCGGCCTGCCGGTGCAAGGTTTGCATATCGATGCGGTGCGTGCGCCGGATCAATTGCTGCACGTGCTCGATCGCCTGCCAACCTACAAGATTCTCTCGGTGGGCCTGGTCAACGGCCGCAACGTCTGGCGCTGTGAGTTGGAACCGGTGCTGGCGCAACTGCAATTTGCCCAGGAGCGATTTGGCGACAACCTGTGGGTCAGCAGCTCCTGCTCGCTGCTGCACAGCCCGGTGGACCTGGAACGCGAGGACAAACTCGACCCGGAACTGAAAAGCTGGCTGGCGTTCGCGGTGCAAAAATGTGGCGAAATCGCCGTACTGCGCGATGCCCTGAACGACCCGCAAGCGCCCAAGGTGCAGGCCGTGCTGGCCGAAAGCCGCGCCATTGCCGCCAGTCGCGCCGAATCGCCGCGTATCCATAAAACCGAGGTGCAATCTCGCATCGACGCCATTGGCACAGCCGACAGCCAACGTCATTCGCCGTTCGCCAAACGCATTGAGCAGCAGCGGGCGCGCTTGAAGTTGCCCGCGTTCCCGACCACCACCATCGGCTCGTTTGCGCAGACCGGTTCGATTCGCCTGGCGCGCCAGGCTTTCAAGCAAGGCAAGCTGTCGGCCAACGATTACACCGATGCCATGCATCACGAAATCCGCCACGCCGTGCAGATTCAGGAGCGCCTGGGGCTGGACGTGCTGGTGCACGGTGAAGCCGAGCGCAACGACATGGTCGAGTACTTTGCCGAGCAGCTCGACGGGTATGCCTTCACCCGCTTCGGCTGGGTGCAGAGCTACGGTTCGCGCTGCGTGAAACCGGCGATCATCTACGGTGACCTGAGCCGTCCCAAAGCCATGACGGTCGACTGGATCAGCTATGCGCAGAGCCAGACCGACAAGGTCATGAAAGGCATGCTCACCGGTCCCGTGACCATGCTGATGTGGTCCTTCCCCCGCGAAGACGTGTCGCGCAAAGTGCAGGCGCAGCAACTGGCCCTGGCCCTGCGCGATGAGGTGCTGGACCTGGAAGCCGCCGGCATCAAGATCGTGCAGATCGACGAAGCGGCGTTCCGCGAAGGCCTGCCGCTGCGTCGGGCACAATGGCAGGAATATCTGGACTGGGCGGTAGAAGCGTTCCGCTTGAGCGCCAGCGGTGTGCGTGACGAAACCCAGATCCACACCCACATGTGCTACAGCGAGTTCAACGATGTGATCGAGGCCATCGCAAAGATGGATGCCGATGTGATCACCATTGAAACCTCACGCTCGGACATGGAGTTGCTGCAAGCCTTCGAAGCCTTCGATTACCCGAACGACATCGGTCCGGGCGTCTACGACATCCACTCGCCACGGGTGCCGGACACCACCGAGATGGTCAAGTTGATCAGCAAAGCCGCGAAGCGGATCCCGGCCGAGCGACTATGGGTCAACCCCGATTGCGGTTTGAAGACCCGGGCGTGGCCGGAAACCGAGGCCGCCCTGGTGAACATGGTCGCCGCGGCACGACAACTGCGCAGCCAACTGGCTTGAGGACGAAAAACGGGAGCGGATCATCCGCTCCCGTTTTACCTGTCAGACCTGATCGAAATGGCGCAATGCCGGTGACCGTTTGCCGATGTCGGCATAGGGAAGGGTGACGTCATCGGCGTGGGTCAGATACCGATACTGCGGCAATTTCAGGTGGGCCTTTTCGAACTCGGCGAAGGCAGGTGCCGCCTTGGTGTAATGAAAATGGGCGTACCACAACACTTTGGGTGGGGCGCTGGTCTGGTCCCAGATTTCGTATTCCTGCAGGTAATCGGTTCGGCCGTCAGGGCGCTTTCGCAGACGTTTGATCGGGCTGGTTTTACGTATTTCCACGGCATTTTGGCTGATCAGATCATCGAGCATTCCATCCGTAGGGTTTTTGCTGCGCAGTGACTGCCGGGTGCGCATCTGCCGTCCGGTGGCAATCAGTTCCGTTGCCTTGTTACGCAGTTGCTCGATGACCGTGCTCTGTGGGGCAACCGCTTCGATATAGAGCGCCCGGCGCGTCAGTTCGTTGGCCTCACTGACCATCATGTGCTCCAGATCGACCGGGAGCATGTCCTGAGCTGCATAGGCTTGAACCTTCGTCTGGTAGCCCGGCTGCGCCTGCAGGCGGTTACGTGCATCTTCAATCATGGCACTCGGGTCCCTTTGCGCGGGACGAGCGGTCGGCTCTGGTGGATTGAGCAGGCGAAACTTGCCGTTTGCCCCCTGTTCCCATATTTCCTCGACGCCACCCCGACCGGACAGGACGTATTGGCGCTTCTGGGTCGTCGGTTCCCAGTGTTCCACCCCGATCAACAAGTGGTCGTCTTCAGTGATGAAAATTTTCTTGCGGGTTTGCCCGGCCGGCGTGGCGGGAGCCGGCAGGTCGATGGCCTTGCGGGCGCGTTCGGCCATTTTCTCGATACCCTCCAGCAAAGGCGGCACAGCGTCGAGGTCAAAGTGCTGGGGATAGCTGGCGGTCCAGGCATTCATACCGCGGCGGAATTGCCGGTAGTGCTCAATACACTCCTGAAGAATCTGATTGCGCTGGGTTCGGGGGGCGGTGACTTCCGGCAGACTGAATTGGGTGAACAATGCCCGGTCGACTTGGGTCCGCAGGCTCTCGGCTTGGACTTGTAGGTCGAACCAGGAAAGATCCTTTGCCGTGTCGAAGCGTTTGACGACTTCCAGCAGATTACCGGTTTTCAGGTAAAGCAGATTGGTTTCGCTGTGGCGTGCGTTCAACATCGATACTTCGGGTGTCAGTTGTGCCCTTTCGGTCCTGACCGTAATGCGTTCGTACCATAGGTTGAGATCGTGCATTACCCGTTCTATCTGCTCCAGGTGGCCGACGAACTCCACGCGTAGTTTTCGGATGTCGTGCAGGATCTGAATGCGTTCGACGAGCGCATTGTCCGGTAACGTGTCCAGGTGGTCGACCAAAGCGTCGATTTTGTCCATGATCGGATTAGCCCGATGGTTGGCAAAAAACACCCGGTGCTTTTGCCTGTCGGCGATCAGGAAGGCGCCCTGACTTTGCATCTCCATGATTGCCCGCCGTTTGTTGCCATGGGTCAGTGGTGCCAGTTCGGCCAGCGTCTGATACTGCGTGCTGGCCAGTTCGATGTCGCCGATGCAGGCTGCTTCGGTGGCCGGTAGCAACGCCGGACGGGCTTCGATGGCGCTGTTGTTGTACGTTTCCAGGGCCGTGCTGGTGCGCTGGGCCGGGCATTGAGTTGCGGCGCAAAGTTGTCGGCCGCTTCAGTCAATGCTTGCTGATGGCGAAACACCCGATCGCCCCACCACCGAGGCAGTCGTTCGCGAATGGCCACCGGCCAGATCGGGTCGAGGGTGTCCGCCAGATGCCCGAGCACGCCACCACCACCCAGCCCGCCGCCCTCGAAGGTCGCCCCGTAGACACCGAACCAGGTGTCCCAGCGGCCGGCTTCATCGAGAGCGATGGGTTGCTTGTAGGTTTTTTTATGCGTGCCACTCAGTCGCCAGCCACGTGAGTCCGTACTCGGCTCAACCTGATAGAGGCGGCCCTGGCGAGTGATAAAGTCGCCATCGGCATGACGGTAGATATTGCGATAGACACCGTGCTCGACGGGTTGCAACCCGAGGAGGGATATCGGTTTCTCATACTCGTAACCGGCGAAGCGTTCGGCGATATGCCGTGCCCGGTATTTTGACGTCGGTGGCAAGGCCATGGCGCCTTTGCCGAGCGCCTGCAACTGACGAGCACGGGTCAATGCGCGGGCGCCCGTAGCCGATTTGCTGGCCGCCGCACCGGGAAGAATGTCCATGGCGGCATCGATCACAGACAACAGCACCGACTCTATCTCTGTCAGGCCTTCACCCACATCAGCGCGTAACAGTGCTGCAACGGCCCGGTTGGCACTGGTCCAGGCATCGTGCAGCGCAATGGCTGCGCCCACGAAGGGCACGAGACCCATGGCCATTTTTATGTAATTCAACGTCTTCGGTCCGCTCAGCGCGCAGCGTTCCAGGAATAACGCATCGTTGGAACGCGATGTGCCGCGATGCGATTCGATCAGGCGTCCCATCTGTGTATTGAGCAGGTGCGCGGCCAGCGAAGTGGCCGCCGGCCAGCGCACCCCGACACCGATCATGGCGTCGAAGTGCTTGAGGACAGCCTGGTTGATCCGGCTTTCATGAGCCCGCACGTCTCCCTGCAAGGCGCGACCGGCCAGATAGCTGACCATCTCGCTGCGCAGGCACAGGTTGAACAGGGCCCTGCGCGCTTCTTCGAGGCTGTCGTAACGGCGCAAGGGCTGACCATCGGGAGTGTCCGGCAGGTACAACAACGTCATGCCGCTGACCTGTTCCTGAATGAACGTCACGCCGGACAAGGTCACCGGGCCTTCATTGGGGGTGTCCTTGCCGCCCGCGCTCAGGTAGGCCGGTAATATCTCGATGCGCTTGCCGCCCGCTTGCCAGGCTTGCGGGTTATCGGCGTCGATGGCGGTGTTCAGCGCTTGCAGGTCGTCGAGGCCGATCTGCCCTTGTAGACGAGCGCACTCACCTTGAAGTTGGAGGGTCAGGCGCCAGGGCTCGATCAGGCATTCCCGGCGATGCTCCCGTACAAACAACGGTTCGCTTCGATCGCCCATGAAGGTGTCGTAGATGAGTTTTTCGTAGGCCTTGGGCAGGTCCAGCTGCGGCAGCGTCTTGCGCAGGTAGGCAGGGGTGATGCCGGCCGTCAGGGCCTGGCGTTCGCGGTCGTCCGCCGTCGTGACCTCCACACGCATGAAACCCAGGCGCAGGGACAAGGGCTCAAGCTGCATGGACGGCGAGTTGTCGATGTTGAGCTGGGCCAGTTCTTCGAGTGACATCTTGCTTCTGGCGGTACTGGGCACTGCCACCAGTTTTTGCGGGGTGCCGGGAGCCGCACCGTCGGAGAGTTGTTTTTGCAGCGTGACGGAGTCGGGCAGGTCTAACTGGACGTCAAAGTCGCCTTTGAGTGAGAAGTCTTCGCGAAGCTGGGCTTGAAGGTGTCGACGGGTGAACACATCGCGGGGCACCAGGGTTGTTTGCAGTTGCTCGTGGCTGCGCTGCATGGCCTGGATGTAGGTGCTGGTCAGGCTTTTTAGCCTGGCACCATCGGGCGCTGCCAAGGTGCCCAGCCAGGTGGGAAGACGGCCAACCATCGAGGCACTCAGGCGTTGTTCCTGTAAGTGCATGAGGGCCAGACTTCTCGCTGGGTTTACCGGGACCTGCAGCAACGCCAGGGTTTGTCTGCGCAGTTTTTCCAGTTCCTGCGCACGTTGTGACGCCAGGGTGTCGTCTGGATAGCGCTGGCGTATTTGCGCGGCCTGTTCTTCGAAAAGGCGGGTCTGTTGATTGAGGCTGTAAAGCAACGGATCTGTCGTGATGGCCTGCAGTTGCAGGATCAGCACGGGGTTCTGTCCCTGGATTTTCAACAACTGCTGTTCCAGGTCTTTGCGGTCAGCGAAACGCTGCAAGCCGCCGCCGATGCCGGGCCAGTAGAGCAGCAGACTGTCAGCTGAGCCTGGATCGGACAGCGCTTGCTGTCGGGCAATGACAAACACTCCGTTGAGCTCCTGGCGCAAAGGCGCGCCAGTGTCGGTTCTCATGCTCAGCAACAGGCTGGCAAATGCAACGTCAGGGTCGTGATCGTCGGCGTCAGGCGGGTCCAGCAAGACCTTGAGCAATTCGAGTTCCGTGCTATCGAGCTGGGTGAGCGTGCGTTGAAGTTCAACCTCGGCCTTCAAGCCGTCCTTGTGTGCCTGGTAAAGCGCGTTGAAAGCACGATTGAACGTTTCCAGGTCCAGCGTACGCGATCGGTAAAGCAGGGTGGATGCGGCCGTGTCCGCAGCGAGCTCTGCGGTTTCCAGCGCCTTGAGTGTGTCGTCAAGTGCTTTTTGACGGTCACTGTCCAGGTCCTCCCCCAGCAGCGTTTCCAGCGCCGCACGCTGTCTGCCAAGTGAGGCCTGACGCAGGGCCAGTGGGATATCGGCAGCCAGGCTATCGAACAGCGATGACTGATCTACATCGCCAAAGCCTTCGGTCAACTCCAGGTCCTCAAGGCTGGGTGCTTGGGCAAACACCTCGGTGGGGCGGGCTTGCAGTGCGGGCGAAAACAGCTGCGCGATGCCGGTCGTCAATGGCCCGGTCCTGGTCGTGTATTCAAACCTGAAATGGCTGGGTAACTCAGGGGGCGCGAGTAATTGCGTGGACAACCAATGCTCCATGTCACTACGGTCTTTGAAGGCCTGGACGGGAACCGGTCGAGTGGGCAAGTAGAGCAATTGCGCGACAGGTTGCTGGTTGCCCACGCTGATCACCCAGGCCGCGGGCAGTTTGCGGATGCTGTTGTCGCTCAATTTCAGCGCCAGGTGTTCGCAGTGGATCGGCTGATCGTCCAGACGCATTGCCTGGGGTCCGGAGTCCAGAACCAGCCACAGCGGTTTCAATTGTTCGGCGTTCAGCGTTCCCAGGGCGAATGCCACTTGAGCCGTTGCTTCGATATGCCCGCGGTACAACTGATTGGCCCGATCACGCCGCGACAGTGGTGTACCGGGGGCGCGGGCAGCCCAATAGGTATTTGCGCCGTCGTTCATTGGCGCGTTTGCGAACAGCGCCTGCAAACCTTCCTGGGATGTTTGCCAGCGGGCCAGGGCGCTTTGCAACAGGCTTTGATCGATATTGCCCGGCAGCGTTGAAGACTCGGGAATGGCGGGTAGCGTTGAGGCGGGGAGTGTCGGGAGCAGTCTTTCGGTCATGGTCACAGGGCTCTTCCAAGGGGAGCGGCGGGTCCACTCCTGATCAAGCGCCATTTAAGAAAAATCCCCCAGGCCTGTGGCACTACATAGTTATCGCATCGACCACTGAGCGGTATTCATGAAACTGTCATGCAACTGTGGCAGCGCGCTTGCACAAACTTCATCAGACTCGCGCTCTACTGGGGTTCTGCGTTTTGGTGTTTTTTCATGTGTGCACGATTCTTATCGGCAGCGGTCTTCTTGACCGCGTTGTTGTTGAGTTTTCCCTCTTTTTCGGCGTCTCGCTGTGACGTCAATGTGGCGACCGAACGGGTCGACCTTGATCAGGTCAGCCTGGCGTACCAGAGCATCGGACGTGCCTCGGACCCGGCGTTGCTGCTGGTGATGGGCCTGGGGGGGCAGCTGATTCACTGGCCTGACGAAGTGGTGGTCGCGCTCTGCCAGCAGGGCTTTCGGGTGATTCGCTACGACAATCGTGACGTCGGCCTGTCGACCTGGCGGCAAACGCCGGTTGAGGCCAACCTGACCTTCGAAGTGCTGCGCTACAAGCTCGGCCTGCCGGTGTCGGCGCCTTACAGCCTGACCGATATGGCGGACGATGCCTTGGGGCTGATGGATGCGTTGCACATCGAGCAATTCCATGTGCTCGGCGCCAGCATGGGCGGAATGATCGCTCAGCACATGGCGGCGATGGCGCCACAACGGGTCGAGAGCCTGACCCTGATCATGAGCACTTCCGGCGCCGAAGGTTTACCCGCGCCGAGTGCGGCGCTGTTGCAGTTGCTGGCGCGCCGCGGTGCGCCAAATCGTGAAGTCGCGCTGGAGCAGCAGGCAGACCTGCTGGCGGCACTGGGCAGCCCGGCGGTGACTGACGATCGACAGGCACTGCTGCATCAGGCGGCCGAGGCGTATGACCGGGCCTTCAATCCCGAGGGGGCCAAGCGCCAGATATTGGCGATCCTGGCCGAGCCAAGCCGGGTGGCCTTGCTCAACCAACTGCGGGTGCCGGCGCTGGTGGTGCATGGCACGGCCGATCCGTTGTTGCCGGTGATGCATGGCGTGCACCTGGCGGCGCATCTGCGGGGCAGCCAGTTGAAGTTGATACCGGGGTTGGCTCATCGTTTCCAGGAAGCGTTCAAGGCGCCGTTGCTGGCGGCCGTGTTGCCGTATCTGCGGGCTCATCGAGAGGACACTTCGCACTGGGCGCAGGTTGAGCCTGTGGCGGAACACAACCTGCTTTGACCCACTGATCAGCCGTGCAGGCTTAATGGCTCAGGCCGTACTTTTTCACTTTGTCGAACAGTGTGGTCTTGGCCATGCCCAGTTCCTGGCTGGCCTGGGTCAGGTTGCCGCCGCTGCGTTGCAAGGCGTCGCTCAGCAGGTTGCGCTCGAAAGCTTCCACCGCTTCTGCAAAGGCCAGGCCTTGGGCGCTGCCGCCGGCACCCGGTTTCTTGAACGCCGGCAGGCCCAGGGCAAATCGCTCGGCGACGTTGCGCAGTTCGCGCACGTTGCCTGGCCAGTCATGGCTCATCAGGTTTGACAGGGTCTGGTTATCCAGTTCCGGTGCGGCGCGGTCGAAACGCAACGACGACTGCTGCAAGAAGTACTCGAACAATTGCAGGATGTCTTCGCGGCGCTCGCGCAGGGGCGGCAGTTCCAGGGTCACCACGTTGAGGCGGTAATACAGGTCGCTGCGAAATTCACCCGCTTTGCTCGACTCGTCGAGATCGGATTTGGTGGCCGCGATCACCCGGCAGTCCACCGCCACGCTCTGGTTCGAACCGAGGCGTTCGAGGGTGCGTTCCTGCAACACCCGCAGCAGTTTGATCTGCAGGGGCAGGGGCATGCTTTCCACTTCGTCGAGGAACAGCGTGCCGCCATCGGCGTGCTCGATCTTGCCGATCCGCCGTTTGCCCGCGCCGGTGAAGGCGTTGGCTTCATGGCCGAATATCTCGCTTTCGAACAGGTTTTCCGGCAGCCCCCCGCAATTGAGCGCGACGAATTGTCGGGTGTGCCGACGACTGAAATCGTGCAGGCAGCGCGCGACCAGTTCCTTGCCAGTGCCGGTTTCGCCTTCGATCAGCACGTTGGCCGAAGTATCGGCAACATTGGCGATCAGTTCGCGCAGGTTCTGCATGGCCGGCGAGCGGCCGATGATCCGGCCTTCGAGGGAGTCGCGCTCGGCCAGTTGCCGGCGCAATGACGAAACTTCCCGTGCCAGGCTGCGTTGCTCCAGGGCTCGGCGGGCTACATCCACCAGGCGTTCGGGCGAGAAGGGTTTCTCCATGAAGTCGTAGGCGCCTTTCTGCATGGCGCCGACGGCCATGGAAATGTCGCCGTGACCGGTAATCAGCACCACCGGCAGGCTGCGATCGCGAGCCTTGAGTCGGTTCAGCAGTTCCAGGCCATCGATGCCCGGCAGGCGAATGTCACTGATGACGATGCCGGCGAAGTTCTCGCCCACCCGTTCCAGGGCTTCCTCGGCGCTGCCGACACCGATGCAGGGAATGTCTTCCAGGGTCAATGCCTGCTGGCAGCCGAGCAGTACATGGGGGTCGTCTTCGACGATCAATACACTAAGGTCGTTGTTCATATTGGCTCAGCGGAAGTGGGGCTTACCAACGGTAAACTGAGGACGAAAGCGGTACCACCGCTGGCCGGGTGTTCGACACCCAGGTGACCGCCAGTGGCGGCGGCCAGGCTCGCGGAGAGGGTCAGGCCCAGGCCCAGGCCTTGTTCGCCGGGTTTGGTGGTGAAAAACGGTTCGAACAGATGCTTGCGCGCTTCGGCGTCGATGCCATGGCCGTTGTCCCGAACGCGCAGTCGATATTTGCCATCGTCCGTTTCACCTTCGAGCCACAACACCGGCTGCGGCTGCGCCTGCATGGCATCGAGGGCGTTGCCGATGAGGTTGACCAGAATCTGTTCGAGGCGGGTCTGGTCTATCTGCACCTGGACATCCTTGAAGTGGCGGTGCAGTTGCAGGTGCGCGTTTTCCACCCGGGCGCCGAGCAATTGCAAGGCCGCCTCCACGGCTTTGCCGAGACAGGCCTGGCCCTTGTCGTCACCGCGCCGGGCAAAGGAGCGCAGGCTGGCGGTAATCCGGCCCATGCGGTCGATCAATTCGTTGATGGTCTTGAGGTTGGTGCTGGCCACGTCCAGCTGACCGCGCTCGAGAAAGCGCACGGTGTTGCCGGACAGGGTGCGCAGCGCCGCCAGCGGCTGGTTCAATTCGTGGGCGATGCTGGTGGACATCTGGCCAATCGCTGCGAGTTTACCGGCCTGCACCAGTTCATCCTGGGCACGGCGCAGCGTCTCTTCAGCGTGACGGCGTTCGCGGATCTGCCCCTTGAGCCGTTCGTTGCTGGCGCGCAGGTCAGTGGTGCGTTCGGTAATCCGACGCTCCAGTTGATTGTTGGCTTCCTGCAGGGCTTCGCGGGCGGCGAGGCGGGTGGCGATCACCTTGCGCCGTTCGTTCCAGGCAATCAGCAGGAACGCCACGAGGGCAAATGCCACGGCCACCAGAATCCCCTGATTGATCGCTTCGCGCCGCAGGTCCTGCAGTGGCGTGAGCAGGGTGAAGTTCCACGGGGTATCGCTCAAGGGGCGGGTTTGCGACAGGTAGCTGATGTTTTCGTCATCGGAAACCAGTTCGCTGTTGGCGGGGAAGGTGAGTTTTTCCACGCCCTCGGACAGGGTTTCCCGGGCCAGCGGTTGCAGTTCGTTCAGCGGGAACCAGTAGTACTGGAGACTGCGGGCGAGCTTTTCCTTGGTTTCGTCGCTCAGCGGTACCACTGACTTCAAGCGTCGCGCCGGGTCACTGGAGAGAATGATGATGCCGTTCTCGTCGCTGACGAAGGCTTCCAGGCGCGCGCGTTGCCAGCGTTCTTCCATGGCTTCGAGGCGGACCTTGACCACCGCGACGCCAATGATCTTGCCGTGCTCCTCAAGGCCATGGGCCAGGTAGTAGCCGGGTTCGCCACTGGTGCTGCCAATGCCGTAGAAACGTCCGGGCTGGCCGCGCACGGCGTTCTGGAAATAGGCGCGGAAGGACAGGTCTTCACCCAGGTAACTGTCGACATCGCGCCAGTTGCTGGTGGCCATGACACGGCCGGTGGTGTCCATCACGTAGATGGCCCGGCTGCGGCTACGCCGGTTCAGGCCTTCGAGGTAATCGTTGACGGTCTGCCGGTGTTCCGGCGTAGGGTCGGCCAGCAGTTTCGAAACACTGGTTTCGAGTTCCAGCAGGCTGGGCAGGTAGGTGTACTTGCTGATCTCGCTTTCGACGGCGCGGGCGTGCAGTTCCAGCTGGCGCTGGCCGTTTTCGCCGAGACTGCGGATACCATAGTGCTCGCTGGTCCAGAAGCCGATATAACCCAGTCCGATCATCAGTGCGATGATCAGCGGCGGCAGGAACAGATGACGAATCAGGCGAGGTTTCACGGCGAGTGATGGCGACGTGGCGCGATAGAGATTGGGGTCGCATTTCATCACAGATGCCTTGGGTCAACCAGCGCTCGCCCCAACTGTCGGAGCGAGCCTGCTCGCGAAGAACTCAAAGACGCCGCGTACATCCAGGATGAGCGCGTCATCGTTGACGACCATCGCGAGCAAGCTCGCTCCTACAGAGGGGCGGCCGTCTGGTTTTTAGTGCTGCAGAATCTTGTTGAGGAAGTGCTGCGTACGCTCGGCACGG
The DNA here is from genome assembly GCF_044744285.1 of Pseudomonas sp. NPDC087336. NCBI lineage: Bacteria > Pseudomonadati > Pseudomonadota > Gammaproteobacteria > Pseudomonadales > Pseudomonadaceae > Pseudomonas > Pseudomonas sp. NPDC087336. The sequence goes on from NZ_JBIUYA010000012.1 coordinate 56,355, forward strand.
TGGCTGATGTCGCCGAAGAACTCCTCTTTCTTGCAGTCCTCGATGATCTTGCCCGCATCCATGAAAATCACCCGGTCGGCCACTTTACGGGCGAAGCCCATTTCGTGGGTCACGCACATCATGGTCATGCCTTCGTGGGCCAGTTGCACCATCACGTCCAGCACTTCGTTGACCATTTCCGGGTCCAGTGCCGAGGTGGGTTCGTCGAACAGCATGACGATCGGATCCATCGCCAGCGCACGGGCAATCGCCACACGCTGCTGCTGGCCACCGGACAGTTGGCCCGGGTGCTTGTGGGCGTGAGCCGAGAGGCCGACACGTTCCAGCAGTTGCAGGCCTTTCTTGGTGGCCTCTTCCTTGCTGCGGCCAAGCACCTTGATCTGCGCGATGGTCAGGTTTTCGGTGATGGTCAGGTGCGGGAACAGTTCGAAATGCTGGAACACCATGCCCACCCGCGAGCGCAGTTTCGGCAGGTTGGTCTTCGGATTGGCAATGGAGGTGCCGTCGACCACGATATCGCCTTTCTGGAACGGTTCCAGGGCGTTGACGCACTTGATCAGGGTCGACTTGCCGGAACCGGATGGCCCGCACACCACGATCACTTCGCCTTTCTTGACCTCGGTGCTGCAATCAGTCAGCACCTGGAAGTCCCCATACCACTTGTTGATGTTTTTGATAGAGATCATACGGCGAACCTTTTTTGCAGACGCTTGACCAGCTGCGAGGCGGCAAAGCTGATGATGAAGTACACGAGACCTGCGAAAACCAGGAACTCATTGGAGCGACCAATGATGTCGCCACTGGCGCGCGAAGCGTTGAGGAAGTCCACCAGGCCGACGGCGTAGACCAGCGAGGTGTCCTGGAACAGGATGATGCTCTGCTGCAGCAACAGCGGCGTCATCTTGCGAAACGCTTGCGGCAGGATGATCAGGCGCATCATCTGGCCATAGTTCATGCCCAGTGCTTGCGCGGCACCCATCTGCCCCTTGGGAATCGACTGTACGCCGGCGCGGACGATTTCACAGAAGTACGCTGCTTCGAACATCATGAAGGCCACGATGCACGAGGTGAACGCGCCGATCGGGGTGTCTTCGCCAGTGATCCAGCGCAGCACGAACGGTACCGCCAGGTAGAACCAGGTGATCACCAGCAGCAGCGGGATCGAGCGGAAATAGTTGACGTACGCGCCGGCCAGGTTCGATAGCAGCTTGTTATGGGACAGGCGCATCAGCGCCAGGATCGTGCCGAGAATGATCCCGCCGACCACGCCCATGGCCATCAGCTTGAGGGTCATGATCATGCCGTTCCACAGGCCCGGCAGGGACGGGATGATGCCCGAGAAGTCGAATTCCATCATTTACCCCCTACGGAAATCAGGCCCGGTACGGCGACTTTCTTCTCGACCATGCGCATCAGCAGCATCAGGCTCATGTTCAGGGTGAAGTAGATCAGCGTGGCCAGGGTGAACGCTTCGAACAGGTTGGCCGAGAACTCGGCGGTCTGCTTGGTCTGCGCGAGCAGCTCCATCAGGCCGATCAGCGAAGCCACGGACGAGTTCTTGAAGACGTTGAGGAATTCCGAGGTGAGCGGCGGAATGATGATCCGGTACGCCTGGGGCAGTAGCACGTTCCAGTAGATCTGCGGCAGCTTGAAGCCCATGGCGCGGGCCGCGGATTCCTGACCTTTTGGCAGCGCCTGAATACCGGTGCGCACCTGTTCGCAAACACGAGCGGCGGTGAACAGGCCCAGGCACACGACGACGCTGAGGAAGGCCGAGGTGGTCGGGTTCAGGTCCTGCTTGTACCACTCCTGCAAATCTGGCGGCAGCAGGTCGGGCACCAGGAAGTACCAGATGAACAGCTGAACGAGCAGCGGCACGTTACGGAAGAGTTCGACGTAGCAGGTGGCGATGCCCGATACGATACGGCTCGGCACGGTGCGCATGACACCCAGGATCGAACCCAGTATCAGGGCGATGATCCAGGCCGCGACGGCGATGCCAATGGTCCAGCCAAGTCCCGAGATGAACCAGTCGATATACGTCTCGCTGCCCACGCCGGTGGACTTGAAGAACACGCCCCAGTCCCAGTTGTAATTCATTAGGGTCTCCCCTCAGATCGATCGATGTACAGGTACCCGCTTGGGGAAGCTCCGTTCCCGCCTGAACGTGATGCTCAGGCACACGCGATCGGCTCGACAGCCACCGGTCCGAGTGTTTCCAAAAATGCCAGCAGGGAGTGACAACCTCCCGAGAGGGCGGGGGCCCTCTCAGGAGATAAGGTTAGTCAGAAATCAGGATTTCTTGTCGTCAGCCGCTTTATCGGTCGGATTGGCGATCAGGGCCTTGAGCTCGTCGCTCATCGGGAAGTTCAGGTTCAGGCCTTTTGGCGGGATTGGCTGCATGAACCATTTTTCGTAGATCTTGTTGATCTCGCCCGATGCGTAGGTGGCCTTGATGGCGTCATCCACGGCCTTTTTGAACGGCTCGTCGCCTTTGCGCACCATGCAGCCGTAGATTTCATAGGACTGTGGTGTACCGGTCACGGCCCAGTCACTGGCCTTCTTGGCCTTGGCCGCTTCACCGGCCAGCAGGGCATCGTCCATCATGAAGGCAACGGCACGGCCGGTTTCCAGCATCTGGAAGGACTCGCCGTGGTCTTTGGCGGAGATGACGTTCATGCCCATCTGTTTGTCAGCGTTCATCGCCTTGAGGATGCGCTCGGAGGTGGTGCCGGCGGTGGTCACGACGTTCTTGCCGGCCAGGTCCGGGAAATCCTTGTACTTGGAGTCTGCCTTGGACAGCAGGCGCGTACCGATTTCGAAGATGCCAACGGAGAAGTCAACTTGCTGCTGACGCTCGACGTTGTTGGTGGTGGAGCCGCATTCCAGGTCTACGGTGCCGTTCTGCACCAGCGGAATACGGGTTTGCGAGGTGACGAGGTTGTACTTGACCTGCAGGTTCGGCAGATCCAGTTCTTTTTTCAGGGCTTCGACGACTTTCAGCTGGATGTCGTGGGAGTAGCCGACCGGTTTACCGGAAGCGTCCGCGATGTAGGAGAAAGGAATGGAAGCGTCACGATGCCCGAGAGTGATGACACCGGACTCTTTGATCTTTTTCAGGGTGCCGGTGAGTTCGGCGGCGAACACTGGCGTGCTGATCAGAGCGGCAGCAATGGCTGCGCCCAGGATATGGGGAACGATGCGCATCAAATTTTCCTCGACATTGTTTTTTTTATGGAGCCAGTTCGTCGGCCCTTTTGTGCTTCGAATGCCTGACGGCTCCTGGAGCGTCGGTACAACAAGCATTCGTCGAAGAGTGTAGAGCATGACTCGTGCCAGGCCAGGCTCGACGGCTCAATACATTGATTTATAAGGAGATTAAATATTTATTGAGGTTTTTTTTGGCAAAAGAAATCCGGTTAACCGAATTGACCGCCAAGTCGCGTTCGGAAAACCGAATGCGTACGATAACCCTCCTCGCCCCTGTAGGAGCCCGGCTTGCCGGCGAAAGGGCCTGTAGGAAATTCGCAAGGCTCAAGGTCGCCTTCGCTGCGATGCGGCGACCCGACAAGCCAGCGCCTACAGAATGCACAAAGCCCCTGGATAGGGGCTTTGCATTGCCGGATCAGGCCGCTTCGATCTTGCGGCGGTTCTGTTCGACCTTGCTCAAGTAATCGGCAAGCCGTTGCTGTTGCTCGGGTGTGGTGAACAGGCCGAGTTTGCTACGACGCCACAGAATGTCGTGGGCGCTGGTCGCCCACTCTTCGCTGCACAGGTAATCGACCTCACGGGTGTAGAGGCCGCCGCCGATGTGTTCGCCCATGTCGTTGAGGTTCTGTACGCCTTCGAGCATGCGCCAGGTGCGACTGCCGTAGGTGGTGGCCCAGCGGCGTGAGATTTCGCTGGGGATCCAGTCGAACTTGTCGCGGATCAGCGAACTCAACGCCTGCGGTGTGCTCATGTCTTCGCCGCCCGGCAGGGTGGCGTTGGCGGTCCAGCTTGGCAAGATGTGCGGGAAGTGTGACGCCAGTTGCGCCAGCGCCGATTCGGCCAGCTTGCGGTAGGTGGTCAGTTTGCCGCCGAACACCGACAGCAGGGGCGCTTCCTCGCCGCTGCCCGACAGCGCCAGGGTGTAGTCGCGGGTGACGGCCGACGGGTTGTCGGATTCGTCGTTGCACAGCGGACGAACGCCGGAATAGCTGTGCAGGATATCGTCACGGCCGATCTGTTTTTTGAAATGGGCGTTGACCACTTGCAGCAGGTAATCGGTTTCGGCTTCGGTAATCGCCACTTTTGCCGGATCGCCTGTGTACTCGCGGTCGGTGGTGCCGATCAGGGTGAAGTGATTGAGGTACGGAATGGTGAAGACGATGCGCTGATCTTCGTTTTGCAAGATGTGCGCGTGATCGCCTTCATACAGCTTGGGTACGATCAGGTGGCTGCCCTGGATCAGGCGGATACCGTAGGGCGACTCCATCTTCAGGTCGTCACGAATGAACTTGGCGACCCAGGGGCCGGCTGCGTTCACCAGCGCCTTGGCGCGGATCGAAAACAGGCTGCCGTCGGCGCGTTCCAGGTGCAGATGCCACAGGCCTTTGGTGCGACGCGCGCTGACGCAGCGGGTCTGGGTGTGGACGTGGGCGCCTTTTTCCCGGGCCGCCATGGCGTTCAATACCACCAGGCGCGCATCGTCGACCCAGCAGTCGGAATACTCGAAACCCTTGGTGATTTCGCTTTTGAGCGCGCTGTCGGGGCCGAACCTCAGGCTTTTTGAACCGGCCAGCTTTTCCCGTTTGCCGAGGTTGTCATAAAGGAACAGGCCGGCGCGGATCATCCAGGCAGGGCGCAGGTGCGGGCGATGCGGTAGCACGAAGCGCATGGGCTTGACGATATGCGGGGCCTTGGCCAGCAGCACTTCGCGCTCGGCCAGGGCTTCGCGCACCAGGCGGAATTCGTAATGTTCGAGATAGCGCAGGCCGCCGTGGATCAGCTTGCTGCTGGCCGATGAGGTGTGGCTGGCCAGGTCATCCTTTTCGCAAAGGAACACCGAGAGGCCGCGACCGGCGGCATCTGCCGCGATCCCTGCGCCATTGATGCCGCCACCGATGACGGCGATATCGTAGACCTCGGCGAAAGGTGGCGTAGGTGAAGTAGAAGTGGGCATCGGCTAAGGCCTCGGAATTCTTTGATTTTCTGTATTTGAATTCGAACATTGATGTTCATTTTCGAAAATCTTAGCCCATAAAGACGCGCACAGCCAGTCGACTTCGATTGAAAAAACTCATCGAAGGGCCATGAAAGGAAAATTTACGAACATTCGAGGGCGGAGGGAGGCGGAAAATGCGGTGTCTGGGCGATTGCTATCGCGGGCAAGCCCGCTCCCACAGGTTTCGGTGATCCCTGTGGGAGCGGGCTTGCCCGCGATGGCGTCGGAACAGGCGAAGCCCGCTCCCACAGGTTTCGGTGATCCTTGTGGGAGCGGGCTTGCCCGCGATGGCGTCGGAACAGGCGACGAAGATGTGAGGGGGGTTAAACGACCTCGAGCCGAATCTTGTGCTGATTCAACAACTGCGTCAGTGCCGGCACCGGCTGCTGGTCGGTAACCAGGCAATCGATCAGGCTGATCGGTCCCAGGCGGATCATGGCGTTGCGCCCGAACTTGCTGGAGTCGGCGGCGAGAATCACCTTGCGGGCGTTGGCGATGATCGCCTGGGATACCCGCACTTCCTGATAATCGAAATCCAGCAGGCTGCCGTCTTCATCGATGCCGCTGATGCCGACGAGGGCAAAGTCGACCTTGAACTGGTTGATGAAATCGACGCTGGCCTGGCCGACCACGCCACCGTCGCGCCGCACATTGCCCCCGGTCAGCAGGACGTCGAAGTCGTCCTTGGCGCTGAGCATCGAAGCCACATGAAGGTTGTTGGTGATGATCTTCAGGTGATTGTGATTGAGCAGGGCGCGGGCAATCGACTCGGTGGTCGTGCCGATATTGATGAACAGCGAGGCGTGGTCGGGGATCTGCGCGGCAATGGCTTCGCCGATGCGCTGTTTCTCATCGCGCATCTGATCGGCACGCATGGCGTAGGCGGTGTTTTCAACACTGGAGTCGTAAGCCGCGCCACCGTGGTAGCGGCGCAACAGATTGGCTTCCGCCAGTTGATTGATGTCGCGGCGGATGGTCTGCGGGGTAACAACGAACAGCGTGGCCATTTCCTCGATGCTGACATAACCGCGCTCGCGGACCAGTTCGAGGATTTGCTGCTGACGGGGAGGCAGATTCATGGGGCGTCCTTTGGGCTGCCGTGCAAAATTTGCCCATGATGCCGCAGGAATCTGCTCCCTACCAGTTACATACAGATACGAGCTCGTATCCCGGTTTATTCGGCCTCGTCTTCAGCCGCCCAATCACGCGTGCGGCTGACGGCTTTTTTCCAGCCGGCGTAGAGTTTTTCCTTCGCCGCTTCATCGAGTGTCGGTTCGAACTGGCGTTCGATCACCGCCTTGCCGCGCAACTCGTCCAGGCTGCCCCAGAAACCGCAGGCCAGGCCCGCCAGGTAAGCGGCGCCCAATGCCGTGGTTTCGCGCATCTGCGGACGCTCGACCTGGGTGCCGAGAATGTCGGCCTGGAACTGCATCAGGAAGTTGTTCGCCACAGCACCGCCGTCAACGCGCAGGGCTTTGAGGCGTTCGCCGGCGTCCTGCTGCATGGCGTCGAGCACGTCGCGGGTCTGGTAGGCAATCGATTCCAGTGCGGCGCGAATGATGTGATCGACGCGCACGCCACGGGTCAGGCCGAACAGTGCGCCACGGGCATAAGGGTCCCAGTAAGGCGCACCCAGGCCGGTGAAGGCCGGTACCAGGTACACGCCGTTGCTGTCCTTGACCTTGTTGGCGAAGTACTCGGTGTCGTGGGCGTCGTTGATGATCTTCAGCTCGTCACGCAGCCATTGGACGGTGGAGCCGCCGTTGAACACCGCCCCTTCCAGTGCGTAGGCGACTTCGCCGCGTGGGCCGCAAGCGATGGTCGTGAGCATGCCGTGGTTGGACTTCACGGCTTTGTCGCCGGTGTTCATCAGCAGGAAGCAACCGGTGCCATAGGTGTTTTTCGCTTGGCCGGCTTCGACGCACATCTGACCGAACAGGGCGGCCTGCTGGTCGCCAGCGATACCGCCGATGGCGATGCCGCTTTTGGTGTGGCCATAGATTTCCGAGGAGGACTTTACCTGCGGTAGCATTTCCCGCGGGATATCCAGCAGCTCCAGCATCTTCGCGTCCCACTCCAGTGTGTGGATGTTGAAGAGCATCGTGCGCGAGGCATTGGTGTAGTCGGTGACGTGCACCTTGCCGCCGGTAAATTTCCAGATCAGCCAGCTGTCGACGGTACCGAACAGCAACTCGCCGTTGCGCGCGCGTTCGCGGCTGCCTTCGACGTTGTCGAGGATCCACTTGAGCTTGGTGCCGGAGAAGTACGGGTCGGTGACCAGGCCCGTGGTTTCGCTGATGTATTGTTCATGGCCATCGCGCTTGAGCTGCTGGCAGATCTCGGTGCTGCGTCGGCACTGCCAGACGATCGCGTTGTAGATCGGGCGACCGGTGTTCTTGTCCCACACCACGGTGGTTTCACGTTGGTTGGTGATGCCGATGGCCGCGACCTGATCGTGATGCAGGCCGGCTTGCGCCAAGGCTTCGACCATCACCGCGCTTTGGGTGGCGAAGATTTCCATCGGGTCATGTTCGACCCAGCCGGCTTGCGGATAATGCTGCGCGAACTCGCGCTGTGCGGTGCAGACCACGTTCGCGTCACGGTCGAAAATGATCGCGCGGGAGCTGGTCGTACCCTGATCGAGGGCAATGATGTAGTTCTTGTTCTGTGTGTCGGTCATTTCGATTGCCTTGGACGAAAAAGGGAAGTGAGGTCTGGCGCACGAGCAAACGGGCAGGGTCGCGCGCCAGCGCTATCAAGAAATTCTGGGTTTGCCGTCAATGGCCGCTGTTGCATCCTTTGTAGCAGGTGCGGCGCCAGGCAGGTGACGGGCAATCAAGCCGCGGTAGGCGGCGGCACCCAGGCAGGCACCGACAACCGGTGCAAAAACCGGAACCAGGAAGTACGGAATATCACGGCCGCCCGTGAAGGAAATTTCACCCCAGCCTGCGAAGAAAGTCATCAGTTTAGGGCCGAAGTCCCGGGCCGGGTTCATCGCGAAACCGGTCAGCGGTCCCATCGAGCTGCCAATCACTGCAATCAGCAGGCCGATCAGGATGGGCGCCAATGGGCCGTTGGGCAGGCCATTGTTATCGTCGGTCAGCGACATGATCACGCCCATCAGGATGGCGGTGATGATCACTTCGACCAGGAACGCCTGGGCTGTGGACAGGCTTGGGTTGGGGAAGGTGGAGAACACCGAGGCCAGTTCAAGGCTGGCTGCACTGCCGCGAACCATTTGTTGAGTTTGTTCGAAATCGAAGAACAGGTTGCTGTAAAGGGTGTACACCAGTAATGCACCGCAAAAGGCGCCAGCCACTTGGGCGATGATATAGAAAGGCAGTTTGCGCTTTTCGAAGTCGGCAAAAATGCTCAGCGCGATACTGACGGCAGGGTTCAGGTGGGCGCCGGACACCCCGGCGGTCAAGTAGATCGCCATGCTCACGCCGACACCCCAGATAATGCTGATTTCCCAGAGGCCAAAGCTGGCACCCGCGACCTTGAGCGCGGCAACACAGCCCGTACCGAAGAAGATCAGCAGCGCAGTACCCAGGAACTCGGCCATGCATTGGCTCGATAGCGACGGTTGTTGTAAAGCAGTTGTCATTGAAACCTCTTTTTTTTCTTGTCTGGCGTTGGACAAAGCGCGTTTTTCACTGAGGCAGGATCTGTTCCCGTTTTACAGCTGGAACTGCGTTATGATTTTCATGCAGTTTCACAAACGAAAAAATATAGACAAGAAACGCTGATGTCAAAGGTCGAAAGTGAACCATCGGTCACAAATAAACTATTGGTCACGTGAATGATCGCGCGTCGCAGGAGGGGAAGCCGGGAACTGGGCGCCTTTTGAAACGGCGCCGCGATAGAGCCTTTTGTGGATCAATGTCCTAGAATCCGGCGCAGGATTTTCTACTGCCACCCAGTCTGGAGCTGTTATGACACCCGCATTGGATTTGCTGAAAAAGGTTCGGGCCGAACACCGTGTGCACAGTTATGAACATGACCCGAAGGCGGCGTCCTATGGGCTGGAAGCTGCGGAGAAGCTCGGACTGGACCCGGCGCAAGTGTTCAAGACCTTGTTGGCGGCCAGTGAGAAAGGTGAGTTGCTGGTGGCGGTGGTGCCGGTTGGCGGCAGTCTCGATCTAAAAGCCTTGGCCCAGGCAGCCAAGGTGAAGAAAGTCGAAATGGCCGACCCTGCGGCGGCCCAGCGCTCCACTGGTTATCTATTGGGCGGTATCAGCCCGTTGGGGCAGAAGAAGCGCTTGCGGACGTTTATCGACAATTCGGCCCAGCCGTTTGCGAGCATTTTTGTCAGCGCGGGACGGCGGGGCCTTGAAGTCGAATTGGCCCCCGCCGTGCTGGCCGAACATACCCAGGCAACATTCGCCGATATCGGCCGCCCGTAGGGGGTGATCAATGCGCGCTGCTGTAGCGCCGCACGCCTGAATCAACGGTAGGGATTTGCGCCGCCATGCTGCCGGATGCCTGGAACAGCACCAGGTGTTCCGCCGCGACACGAATGCCGACTTCTGCGCCGATCAGATGGTCGACATGGCTGGGGAAGATCGCTTCCAGTTGTGCGCCGGTGAGCATTTGCAGGCGATAAAGCGTCGAGGCACCCTGGAAAGACTTGCCGACGATCCGCGCCTTCAATGCACTGTCTGGCGCATAAACGATATCGTCCGGACGCAGCAAGACATCCACCGCACCGCCGACCGGCCAGGTGTAGGCGCGGTTGCCGCGCAGTTCACCGAGTTCCGTCTGCACCGACTCCGGGCTGCTCAGCTGGCCGCGAATGAAGTAACCCTGGCCGATGAAGCTGGCCACATAGGGTGTCAGTGGTTCGTGATAGAGGTTGTAGGGCGTATCCCATTGCTCAAGCCGGCCTTCCTTGAACACGCCGACGTGATCGCTGACCGCGAAGGCTTCTTCCTGGTCGTGGGTCACCAGGATCGCGCTGGTGCCGCGGGCCTTGAGGATGTCGCGTACCTCGTGGCTGAGTTTGCGGCGCAATTCACCGTCGAGGTTGGAGAACGGTTCGTCCAGCAGCAGCAATTGCGGTTCCGGCGCCAGGGCGCGAGCCAGGGCGACCCGTTGCTGCTGGCCACCGGAGAGCTCGTGGGGGTAACGCTTGCCGAGGTTTTTCAGGTTGACCAGTTCGAGCAACTCTTGGGTCACGCGATCCTTGTCCGGATGTTTGCGAATGCCGAAGGCGATGTTGTCGGCCACGCTCAAATGCGGAAACAGGGCGTAATCCTGGAACACCATGCCAATGCGACGCTTCTCCGGCGCGAGGGTGAAACCGGCACTGGAGATGGTCTCGCCAGCCAGCTGGATGTCACCTTCGTGCACCGGTTCGAAGCCGGCAATGGCGCGCAGGGTGGTGGTCTTGCCGCAGCCTGAAGAGCCCAGCAGGCAACCGATGTCACCGGCGTTCAAATGCAGGTTGAGGTTTTGCACCACGCGCTGGTCTTGATAGCCGCAGGCGAGGTTGCGCAGGTTAAGCAGTAATGGCTGGCTCATGCGTGATGGTACGAAGGCGGGACAAGAAACTCGAGCAGGGCCTTTTGTGCGTGAAGCCGGTTTTCAGCCTGGTCCCAGGCCACCGAGCGCGGGTCGTCGAGCAGGTCGACGCTGATTTCTTCACCGCGGTGAGCCGGCAGGCAATGCATGAACAGTACGTCCGGGGCGGCCAGGTCGAGCAGGGCGCGGTTGACCTGGTACGGAGCAAACAGCTGCAGGCGCTTGGCGGTTTCTTCTTCCTGGCCCATGGAGGTCCAGACGTCAGTGCTCACCAGGTGCGCACCGCGCACGGCGTCCTGCGGATCACGAATGATGGTCACCCGGTCGCCAGCCTTGGCCACGAATTCGGGATTGGGTTCGTAACCTTCCGGGCAGGCGATGCGCAACTGGAAGTCGAACTGGATCGCCGCTTCTATATAGCTGTTGCACATGTTGTTGCCGTCACCGATCCAGGCCACTGTCTTGCCCTGGATGGAGCCACGGTGTTCGAGGAACGTCTGCATGTCGGCCAGCAACTGGCACGGGTGCAGGTCGTCGGACAAGCCGTTGATGACCGGCACGCGCGAGTTGGCGGCGAATACAGTCAGGTTGCTGTGGGCAAAGGTGCGGATCATCACGGCGTCGAGCATGCTCGACATGACGATTGCGCAGTCGCCGATCGGCTCGCCACGGCCCAGCTGGGTATCGCGGGGCGACAGGAAGATCGCCTGGCCACCGAGCTGGATCATGCCGGCTTCGAACGAAATTCGGGTGCGGGTCGAGGACTTTTCGAAAATCATCCCGAGCACGCGGTTTTTCAAAGGCTCGAACAGTACGCCGCGGTTACGCAGGTCTTTGAGCTCAACGCCTCGACGGATCACGCTGACCAGCTCTTGGGGCGTGCAATCCATCAGGGAGAGAAAGTGCCTTGCGCTCATCATTGACTACCTTTTTGCTACAAACCGCAGATGCTCAAAGCCTTGTTTTACGGAACAACGGGCGAGACCTGCGGCGTAAGCCGCACGGGGCGACGAAATAGGGGAAGGCGCGATCTTATAATTAAATGTCGCGTCTTACCAATAGGGCTACGGTTATTAGGGGATTTCAGAGAGGCTATCGGATGACTGCGATAACGCTTTTTGAAGCCTGTTTCCTGACAGCAGCCAGGCATTTGTACACCGGCACCGTGGAACTTGGCAATCCAGCGGGGCGGGGATGGCGAGCAGACAGTCGGTTTTCGACCAGTCGTTCCGGGCTTTGAGGCCGGGCGCAGCCGATCTGGATTACTTGCGAATACAAAGTGCTGGGTTATAACTAATTCACGAGTGACGCAGGAAGCTCAGCGATGGAATCGAAAGAACAACAGCTTATGGAATTGCTCAGCCTAACGGCCCGCTCCCTGACTCACCTGACCGCCTCCATGACATCGATGTCTTTCGAACTGCTGCGCAGTGACGACCAGGTCACGCGGGACGCAGGGCGGCGCATGATCGACCGCATGGTCACCATCAGTGCCGGGCTTGACGAACACTGGCGTCTAATTGGAGAACTGACCGGTGTGCACGGCGCCCATGGGCCGGTCGAACCCCTCCAGGAAATCCAGTTGCACACGCCGCCCAGGCTGCCTTCGAGCTGATCGTCAGCGGTTATCGGCACGCCTGATGGCCACCGATTCACAAGACGAACGTCGCTGGCGCGGCGGCGGGGCAGGCGCCATAGTTTTGTTCCCGCGGTCGCTATCGCCCGCCCAGAACAAGACAGAGACTGGCCATGACCAAGACTCTCCATCACCGTGCGTGCCATTTGTGTGAAGCCATCTGCGGCCTGACCATCGAAACCACCGAGCTCGAAGGCAACCTGCAGATCACCTCGATCAAGGGTGACCCCCTGGACACCTTCAGCCGCGGGCACATTTGTCCCAAGGCGGTTGCCCTGCAAGACATCCAGAACGATCCGGATCGCCTGCATCAGCCAATGCGGCGGGTGGGCAGCGAATGGCAACCCATCGAGTGGGAAGATGCCTTCAACCTGGTCGCCGAACGCCTCGCCGCGATTCAAGAGCGCCACGGGCAGAACGCGGTGGCGGTTTATCAAGGCAATCCCAGCGTGCACAACTATGGGCTGATGACCCACAGCAATTATTTTCTCGGCCTGCTGAAAACCCGTAACCGGTTTTCCGCGACGTCCGTCGACCAGTTGCCCCATCACCTGACCAGTCACTTGATGTACGGCCATGGTTTGCTGTTGCCGATACCGGACATCGATCACACCGATTTCATGCTGATCCTGGGCGGCAATCCGCTGGCCTCCAACGGCAGCATCATGACCGTGCCGGATGTGGAAAAACGCCTGAAGGCGATCCAGGCCCGGGGCGGCAAAGTCGTGGTGGTCGACCCACGCCGCAGCGAAACGGCGGCGATCGCCGACCAGCATCTGTTCGTTCGCCCCGGTGGCGATGCGGCGTTGCTGTTCGGTCTGCTCAATACCCTGTTCGCCGAAGGCCTGACCCGCGACAGTCATTTGCCAGTGGACGGTCTGGATCAGGTGCGCGAAGCCGTGGCCGGTTTCAGCGCCGAAGCCATGAGTCCATTGTGTGCGGTGCCGGCGGAACAAATCCGCCAACTGGCACGGGATTTTGCCGTCGCACCCACAGCGATTTGCTACGGCCGCATGGGTGTCTCGACCCAGGCATTCGGCACGCTGTGCCATTGGCTGGTGCAGTTGATCAACCTGGTCACCGGCAACCTCGACCGCGTCGGCGGCGCCTTGTGCACGGAACCGGCGGTTGACCTGGTGGCTTCAACGTCGGGTGGGCATTTCAATTTGTGGCAGAGCCGGGTTTCCGGGCGCCCCGAGTACGGCGGCGAACTGCCGGTGTCGGCTTTGGCCGAAGAGATGCTGACCGAAGGCGAAGGACAGGTCCGCGCGCTGATTACCGTGGCGGGCAACCCGGTGCTGTCCACACCCAATGGTCGCCAGCTGGAACAGGCGCTGGACGGCCTGGAGTTCATGGTCAGTGTCGACCTGTACATCAATGAAACTACGCGTTATGCCGACCTGATCCTGCCGTCTACTTCTACGCTGGAAAACGATCATTACGACACCACTTTCAATATGTTTGCGGTGCGCAACGTCAGCCGCTTCAACCGCGCCATCCTGCCAAAGCCTGAAGGCGCATTGCACGACTGGGAAATTTTCGTCGGGCTGGCCAAGGCGTTCGCAGCGAAGACCGGCAAGGAGTTGAAACCCACCATCGCCCCGGCGCAGATGATCGACCGCGGTTTGCGCATGGGACTGTACGGCGACGCGTCGCCGTACAAGCTGTCACTGGCAACCCTGTTCGATCATCCCCATGGGGTTGACCTGGGCGCACTGAAACCCAACCTGGCGCCCCGCTTGAAAACCGCCAATCAGCGAGTCCAGGCTGCCCCCGCCGCGATCCTCGCCGACCTGGCACGTTTCGCGGCGTTGCAGGCGCCGGCCAGCGATGAGTTGTTGATGATCGGCCGGCGACATGTGCGCAGCAACAACTCGTGGATGCATAACTATCACCGCTTGGTGAAGGGCAAGCCTCGTCACCAGTTGTTGATGCACCCGGATGATCTGGCCAGTCGCGGGTTAAGCGACGGGCAGATGGTGCGGGTCAGTTCGCGGGTCGGGGTCATCGAAGTGCAAGTGTTGGCCAGCCTGGATATGATGAAAGGTGTGGTCAGCCTTCCGCACGGTTGGGGCCATGCCCGGCCGGGTGTGCAAATGAGCATCGCCAGTGGTCAGCCAGGCGCCAGCGCCAATGACCTGACCGACGAGTGTCAACTCGATGAGTTGTCGGGTAATGCGGCGTTGAACGGTGTGCCGGTGACCGTGGTAGCGGCCTGATCGCATCTGACGGAGAGACCGAGCAGCGCGCTCGGCTTTCCGTTACAATGCGCCACCGTGCCGACCCATGAGTCGGAAAGTTCAGCCGAGGTGCTCCATGGATATCATCGAAACGATTAAAGAGCAGATTGCCAACAACACCATTCTGCTTTACATGAAAGGCTCGCCGAATGCCCCGCAGTGCGGCTTCTCCGCGAAAGCCGCGCAGGCCGTGATGGCGTGTGGCGAAAAATTTGCGTACGTGGATATCCTGCAGAACCCGGAAATCCGCGCCAACCTGCCAAAATACGCCAACTGGCCAACCTTCCCGCAGCTGTGGGTAGCTGGCGAGCTGGTTGGCGGTAGCGACATCATGACTGAAATGTCCGCTGATGGTTCGTTGCAGGCGCTGATCAAGGATGCCGCGGCCAAAGCAGCGGCAGCCAAGACCGAAGCCTGATACCCAGGCATCAAAAAAACCCTTCACGATTATTCGTGAAGGGTTTTTTTTCGTCCGGGAAAAATCATCGGCACACATGACCGGGTTGTCCTCCCGGATGAAGCTGACTAACATGTCAGAAAATTCATCCTATGATTGGATGACAGGGCGAATCCTATGTCAGACATTGCTCCATTGGTTAAACGCTCCCTGGTCGATCAGGCCCTGGAGCAGCTGCGCTCGCGCATCAACCAGGGCGTCTGGACGGTGGGGCAGCGCTTGCCGACCGAACCCGAGCTGTCCGCCGAACTGGGCATCAGCCGCAACACGGTGCGCGAAGCCATGCGCGTGTTGGCGTTTTCCGGGTTGATCGAAATCCGTCAGGGTGACGGCAGTTACCTGCGCGCGGTGGTCGATCCGCTGGACACCCTCAAGGCGTTGTCCCGTTGCTCACTCGAACAGGCCCGCGAGACCCGGCACATCCTTGAAGTCGAGGCCATCGGCCTGGCCGCCATGCGCCGTACCGATGAGGACCTGGTGGCCTTGCGTGAGGCGTTGGGCGTTAGCGGCAGCCACTATCACGGCGATCTTGACACCTACATTGCCTGTGATCTGGTGTTCCACCGTCGCCTGGTGGACGCCGCGCACAACCCGACGCTCAGTGAGCTGTATCGCTATTTCTCCAGTGTTGTCGGCGAACAATTGCGCCACTGCCTGAACATCACCCCCCGGCGCCAGGAGGTCTTCGACCTGCACGTCGAACTGCTCGATGCCGTGGAGCAACGCGACCCGGAGCGGGCCAAAGCCCTGTCGAGGCAGCTGATCAATGAACCTTGAAACCGAGAACACCATGTCCAACAGCCTCACCTCACCCAAACGCACGGCAGAGCTCGAAGAGCTGCTGATCGACGCCGAGGCTGATGACGAACAGGTCCAGCAAACCCAGCCGATCCTGCGACGCCCGTGGCTGTTGTTGCTGGGCCTGATTCTGGTGGCGCTGAACCTGCGCCCGGCGTTGTCGAGCATGGCGCCGATGCTGAGCGAGGTGTCGAAAAGCCTGGGGTTGTCGGCGTCACAGGCCGGGTTGCTGACTACGTTGCCGGTATTGTGCCTCGGTTTGTTCGCCCCGCTTGCACCGGTGCTGGCGCGCCGCTTCGGGGCCGAACGCGTGGTGTTGGGCATTCTCCTGACCCTGGCGGCCGGGATCATCCTGCGCAGTTCCTTTGGCGAGATCGGTCTGTTTGCCGGCAGCGTACTGGCCGGCGCGAGCATCGGTGTGATCGGCGTTTTGTTGCCGGGCATCGTCAAACGCGACTTCCCCAAACAGGCCGGGACCATGACCGGTGTCTACACCATGGCCCTGTGTCTGGGCGCGGCCATGGCGGCCGGTGCGACCGTGCCGTTGAGCGAACACTTCGACAAAAGCTGGGCATTGGGTCTGGGCTTCTGGGTGGTTCCGGCGCTGGTCGCGGCAATTTTCTGGTTGCCGCAAGTCGGTCAGAAACACGGTGCGCATAACGTCGCCTATCGAGTCCGTGGTCTGTTGCGTGATCCGCTGGCCTGGCAGGTGACGTTGTACATGGGCCTGCAATCGTCACTGGCGTACATCGTGTTTGGCTGGTTGCCATCGATCCTGATTGGTCGTGGCCTGACCCCGACCCAGGCGGGACTGGTGTTGTCGGGTTCGGTGATCGTTCAATTGGTCAGTTCCCTCGCAGCGCCATGGCTGGCGACTCGCGGCAAGGACCAGCGCCTGGCGATCGTGATCGTCATGGCGCTGACCCTGGGTGGCTTGTTCGGTTGCCTGTACGCCCCGATCGAAGGCTTGTGGGGTTGGGCGATAGTGCTCGGCCTGGGGCAGGGCGCCACGTTCAGCCTGGCGTTGACCCTGATCGTGCTGCGCTCGCGGGACTCCCATGTGGCGGCGAACCTGTCGAGCATGGCCCAGGGCTTCGGTTATACCCTGGCGTCCATGGGGCCGTTCGCGGTGGGGATTGTGCACGACTGGACCGGTGGCTGGAGCGCCGTTGGCTGGATTTTCGGCGTGATCGGCCTGGGTGCGATCATCGCCGGACTCGGTGCCGGGCGAGCACTCTACGTCCAGGTCGAAAGCGAAAAGGTCTGACCCCTGCGCACTATCGGCGTTCACCTGGCGAATGCCGATAGTGTTCGGCGTATTTGCAGACTATCGTGCAGGCAATCTTGTGAACGTAAGGAGCCTGCCCATGAGTGATGCACACAGCGCATTGATCACCCAGTTCTACCAAGCCTTCCAACGGCTGGATGCCGAGGCCATGAGCGCCTGCTATACCGATGACGTGGTGTTCAGTGATCCGGCGTTTGGCGAGCTTCGTGGTCGCGATGCCGGCGACATGTGGCGCATGCTCACCACCCGGGCCAAGGACTTTTCCCTGACTTTCGACAATGTGCGCAGCGATGAACGCACCGGCGGCGCCCATTGGGTGGCGACATATTTGTTCAGCCAGACAGGCAGCACCGTGGTCAACGATATTCAGGCGCGGTTTGTCTTTCGTGACGGCAAGATCTGCGAGCATCACGACAGCTTCGATCTATGGACCTGGTCACGTCAGGCGCTGGGTTTCAAAGGCCTGTTGTTGGGCTGGACGCCACTGGTGAAGAACGCTGTTCGCGCTCAAGCGTTGAAGGGCCTGAAGGCTTTCCAGGCCAGTCGCTGATAAGATCGCCGCTTGTTTCCTTACAAGTCTTGATCGTTACGTGAGCACCCTCAACGAAAAACCTGCCGACACCGATTCACAGGTGACCAAGCCGTGGTTCGTCTATCTGGTTCGTGCGGCCAATGGCTCGCTCTACTGCGGGATCAGCGATGATCCTGTGCGTCGTTTTGCCACTCATCAAAGTGGCAAAGGGGCGCGGTTCTTTCTTTCCAGCCCGGCAGTAGCGCTGGTTTATACCGAAATTTGTCGCGATAAAAGTGAAGCGCTGCGTCAGGAACGATTGATCAAAAAACTCAAGAAAAGCGCCAAGGAATGCCTTGTGGCCAGTGCCGCCGCCGGCGTATCAATCTGACTGATCAGTTCCCATCAGGCAGACCTGTAGGCTGCCTGCCGATTGCGCGCTAAGCTGGGGTTCCTATTCGTGCGGCGGAGCCGAGCATGTCCGAGTTGATCCTGCATCATTACCCGACGTCCCCTTTCGCCGAAAAAGCCCGTTTGCTCCTGGGTTTCAAGGGGTTGTCCTGGCGTTCGGTGAAAATCTCGCCGGTGATGCCAAAGCCCGATCTGACTGCGTTGACCGGCGGCTATCGCAAGACGCCGGTGCTGCAGATCGGTGTGGATATCTATTGCGACACGGCCTTGATTGCCCGGCGTCTGGAACAGGAAAAAGCCCTGCCGACGTTCTTTCCGGAAGGCCAGGAAATGGTCGCCGCGACCTTCGCGGCCTGGGCCGATTCGGTGGTGTTCCAGCATGCCGTCAGCCTGGTGTTTCAGCCGGAATCGATAGCGGTGCGTTTTGCCGGTTTGCCCCCCGAAGCGATCAAGGCGTTTATCGCCGACCGGGCCTGCCTGTTCAGTGGTGGCAGCGCTATAAAGTTGGCGGCCGAGCAAGCGCGGCATCAATGGCCGACGATCATGACGCGCCTGGAGCAACAGCTGCAGCGCGAGGACGGTGATTACCTGTTCGGCGAACCGTCGATTGCCGACTTCGCCCTGGCTCACCCGCTGTGGTTCCTCAAGGCAACACCGATCACTGCGCCGCTGGTCGATGCTTACCCGGCGGTTGCTGCGTGGCACGCACGGGTATTGGGCTTCGGTCACGGCGCCTTCAGCGAGATGACGTCCGGGGAAGCGTTGGAGGTTGCGCGCAATGCCACGCCAGCCCCATTGCCGGATGAGCAGTTCGTCGATCCGAACGGGTTTGAGGCCGGTCAGCAAGTACTGATCGCGGCCACGGACTATGGCGTAGATCCGGTGGTGGGGGAGTTACTGTTTGCCGGTGTCGAAGAGTTGATCGTGCGTCGTGAGGATGAGCGCGGTGGTGTGGTGCATGTGCACTTTCCGCGGTTTGGATTCCGCATCGAAGCGCAATGATGTCTTTGTAGGAGCGAGGCTTGCCCGCACCGCTCGCGCCTACAGCTTTCAGATTATTTCAGAGCTGCGAGAATCGCATCCGGGTCATACCCGCGAATCAGCGTCCCGTTCACATCGATGATCGGAATCCCGCCGCCGCCCAAGGCCTCATAGGCCTTGCGCGCCACGGCATCTTTCTCGATGTCGAACTCCTTGTATGGAATGCCTTTCTGATCGAGAAAGCGCCGGGTCAGCTTGCAGTAGCCACACCACTCGGTGGCGTAAAGCACGACGTTGGCCTCGGCCTGGGTCTGTTCTGACACCACCTGCGATGGGTTGAACACCCGCTCGATCTTGCCCCAATGCTGATAGACCACGACCACCAGCAGGATCAGCAGGAACTTCTTCAATACGCTGGCGAGCATCAGTTGCGGCGCTTGAGCTGGTCGGTGAGCGAGGTCGGCAGGCCTTTGATGATCAGCGTGCCGGCGTCTTCGTCGTACTCGATTTTCGAGCCCAGCAGGTGCGCTTCGAAGCTGATGGAAAGGCCCTCGGCGCGGCCGGTGAAACGGCGGAACTGGTTCAAGGTGCGTTTATCCGCCGGGATTTCCGGCGACAGGCCGTAGTCCTTGTTGCGGATGTGGTCGTAGAAGGCTTTCGGACGGTCTTCGTCGATCAGTTCCGACAACTCTTCCAGGCCCATCGGTTCGCCGAGCTTGGCCTGGCTGCTGGCGTAATCCACCAGGGTCTTGGTTTTCTCGCGGGCGTCCTCTTCGGGCAGGTCTTCGCTTTCGACGAAGTCACTGAAGGCCTTGAGCAGGGTGCGGGTTTCGCCGGGGCCGTCGACACCTTCCTGGCAGCCGATGAAGTCGCGGAAATACTCCGAAACCTTTTTGCCGTTCTTGCCTTTGATGAACGAAATGTACTGCTTGGATTGCTTGTTGTTCTGCCACTCCGACACGTTGATCCGCGCCGCCAGGTGCAACTGGCCCAGGTCCAGGTGACGGGAAGGGGTCACGTCCAGTTGTTCGGTCACCGCGACGCCTTCACTGTGGTGCAACAGGGCGATTGCCAGGTAATCGGTCATGCCTTGCTGATAGTGGGCGAACAGGACGTGGCCGCCGACCGAGAGGTTGGACTCTTCCATCAGTTTTTGCAGGTGCTCCACCGCCACGCGACTGAAGGCGGTGAAGTCCTGACCGCCATCGAGGTATTCCTTCAGCCAGCCGCTGAATGGAAAGGCGCCGGACTCCGGATGAAACAGACCCCAGGCTTTGCCTTGTTTGGCGTTGTAGTTTTCGTTGAGGTCGGCAAGCATGTTCTCGATGGCTGCAGACTCGGCCAGTTCAGAGTCGCGAGCGTGGAGAACCGCTGGAGTGCCGTCGGGTTTTTTGTCGATCAGGTGGACGATGCAATGACGGATCGGCATGGGCTTCTCGGCTGATGGAAGACGGGAGGGCGCGCTCCCCGAAAAAGCGCTCAGTGTACCGCAACCACTGGTTTTGGCGCGGTGCGAACGGCATTTGTGGGGTGACCGGTGGTGCTTATGCGTTTTTTTGCCGGTTTAGAGCAATAAAGCTGACCAATTGGGTAGCAAGAGGCGGATATTTCCCCGTCTCTGTGCTAGTTTTGCCCGGTCTTACGCGTAGTCACTGCGTTAAGCGTGCATTCAGCATTTGTCAGGTCGAACCAAACCCTGATTTCGGTATCTATAACCCCGATCCCGCGGTTATTTGGCCGAGGGTGCCAGATCCAGAAGATCGGGCTCGATGGCTGACACTGCACTCTGCAATCCATATGAATTTGATAGGGAAGGAACACTACATGGCTCTTACTAAAGACCAACTGATCGCCGACATCGCTGAAGCTATCGACGCGCCGAAAACCACCGCGCGTAACGCTCTGGACCAACTGGGCCAAATCGTTGCCGATCAGTTGGAAAACGGCGGCGAAATCACTCTGCCAGGTATCGGCAAACTGAAAGTGACTGAGCGTCCTGCCCGTACTGGCCGTAACCCTTCGACTGGCGCTGCAATCGAAATCGCTGCCAAGAAAGTGATCAAGCTGGTTGTGGCCAAAGGCCTGACCGACGCTGTTAACAAGTAAGACTTGTTAAAAAAAACCGTGCGTCGGAGCGATCCGGGCACGGTTTTTTTGTGTCTGCTGCTTACTGCGCTGAAGGCTTCACCCAGCGCGCCTGACGCCAGGCTTGTTGTTGCGCTTGGGTCTGGAATGTCCAGGCCACGAAGCGGCTCTGTTTCTGGCCCTGGGACATTTCCACCACCTGGCTTTGCAGTGCCCCGGCTTTTTTCAACGCGGTCTGGATCGCTGGCAGGTTCGACGCTTTCGATACCAGTGTGCTGAACCACAGTACCTGTTGCCCCACCTGCGCGCTTTCGCTGATCAGTTGGGTGACGAATCGCGCTTCACCGCCTTCACACCACAATTCCGCGGCCTGACCGCCAAAATTCAGCACCGGCAGTTTGCGTTTCGGATCGGCCTTGCCCAGCGCGCGCCACTTGCGGGTGCTGCCGCGCGTAGCTTCGTCCAGCGAGGCGTGGAACGGTGGGTTGCACATCGTCAGGTCAAACCGCTCGGCGCTTTCCAGCAGACCCAGCAAAATATGCTTGCGGTTGCCCTGCTGGCGAATCTGGATGGCCTTGTTCAAGCCGTTGGACTGGATGATGGCCTTGGCTGCGGCGATGGCGGTGGCGTCGATTTCCGAGCCGAGGAACTGCCAGCGGTAGTCGCTATGACCGATCAGCGGATAGACGCAGTTGGCGCCCATGCCCACGTCCAGCACCTTCACCGCGGCGCCCCGGGGAATCACGCCGTCATTGCCGCTGGCCAGCAGGTCGGCGAGGAAGTGCACATAGTCCGCACGGCCCGGAACCGGTGGGCACAGGTAATCGGCTGGAATGTCCCAATGGGCGATGCCGTAGAACGACTTGAGCAACGCCCGGTTGAACACCCTTACCGCGTCCGGGCTGGCGAAGTCGATGCTTTCCTTGCCGTACGGGTTGATGATCACGAACTTCGCCAGCTCCGGCGTGCTCTTGATCAGTGCCGGGAAGTCGTAACGACCCTGGTGGCGATTGCGCGGATGCAGGCTGGCCTTTTCGCGCGGCTCCACGGCTTTGGCCGGGGTCGCGGATTCGGGCTTTTTACGCGCAGGTCTGGGTGTGCGGGGGGCGGTCATGGGTGTGGTCGATTCGGGTATGGCTAATAGTGGCGGGTATTGTCCCACATCCCGGACTTTGGAACCCAATCTGACAATCACCCCATATCCCTGTGGGAGCGGGCTCGCCCGCGATGGCGGTGTGTCAGGCAACACCTATGTTGGAAGTGATGGCCTCATCGCGGGCAAGCCCGCTCCCACGGGGTTCTCTGGTGGCTGTGGGCGAGGCGTATAAAAAAGGGAGGCCGAATGGGCCTCCCTTTTTCATCGCGACATGCCCTTACAGGCTGGCAATCCGCTCATGTTGTTCCGCCAGCTTGCCCAGAGCCTGTTCGGCTTCGGCCAGTTTGGCGCGTTCTTTCTCGATGACTTCAGCTGGCGCCTTGTCAACGAAACCGGCGTTGGACAGCTTGCCGCCGACGCGCTGCACTTCGCCTTGCAGGCGCTGGATTTCCTTGTCCAGGCGCGCAAGCTCTGCTCCTTTGTCGATCAGGCCGGCCATCGGCACCAGCACTTGCATCTCGCCAACCAGTGCGGTGGCGGACAACGGTGCCTCTTCGCCGGCGGCCAGCACCGTGATCGATTCCAGGCGTGCCAGCTTCTTGAGCAACGCTTCGTTCTCGGTCAGACGACGCTGATCTTCTGCACTGACGTTCTTCAGGAACAGCGGCAGCGGTTTGCCCGGGCCAATGTTCATTTCGCCACGGATGTTGCGAGTGCCAAGCATCAGGCCCTTGAGCCATTCGATGTCGTCTTCGGCGGCCTGGTCGATGCGTGCTTCATTGGCCACTGGCCAAGGTTGCAACATGATTGTCTTGCCTTCGATACCGGCCAGCGGCGCGAGGCGCTGCCAGATTTCTTCGGTGATGAACGGCATGAACGGGTGCGCCAGGCGCAAGGCCACTTCGAGCACGCGAACCAGGGTGCGACGGGTGCCGCGCTGGCGTTCAACCGGTGCGTTTTCGTCCCACAGCACCGGCTTGGACAGTTCCAGGTACCAGTCGCAATACTGGTTCCAGATGAACTCGTACAAGGCTTGCGCGGCCAGGTCGAAACGGAACTGGTCGAGCTGACGAGTCACTTCGGCTTCGGTGCGTTGCAGCTGCGAGATGATCCAGCGATCCGCCAGGGACAGCTCGTAAGCTTCGCCGTTCTGGCCGCAGTCTTCGCCCTTGTCCAGCACGTAGCGTGCCGCGTTCCAGATCTTGTTGCAGAAGTTGCGATAGCCCTCGACGCGGCCCATGTCGAACTTGATGTCACGACCGGTGGAGGCCAGCGAACAGAAGGTGAAGCGCAAGGCATCGGTGCCGTAGCTGGCGATGCCCTCGGCGAACTCGTCGCGGGTCTGCTTCTCGATCTTCTTCGCCAGTTTCGGCTGCATCAGGCCGGAGGTGCGTTTCTGCACCAGCTCTTCCAGCTCGATACCGTCGATGATGTCCAGCGGGTCAAGGACGTTGCCCTTGGACTTGGACATTTTCTGGCCCTGGCCATCTCGCACCAGGCCGTGCACATAAACGGTCTTGAACGGAACCTGCGGCGTGCCGTCTTCGTTCTTCACCAAATGCATGGTAAGCATGATCATCCGGGCAACCCAGAAGAAAATGATGTCGAAGCCGGTGACCAGCACGTCGGTGGAGTGGAACTTCTTCAGGAATTCGGTCTGTTCCGGCCAGCCGAGCGTGGAGAAGGTCCACAGGCCCGAGCTGAACCAGGTGTCGAGAACATCGTTGTCCTGCTGCAGCGCGACGTCCGGGCCGAGGTTGTGCTTGGCGCGTACTTCGGCTTCGTCGCGACCGACGTAGACTTTGCCCGACTCGTCGTACCAGGCCGGAATCCGGTGCCCCCACCACAGCTGACGGCTGATGCACCAGTCCTGGATGTCACGCATCCACGAGAAGTACATGTTTTCGTACTGTTTCGGTACGAACTGGATGCGACCGTCTTCAACGGCGGCAATCGCAGGTTCGGCCAACGGTTTGGTGGACACGTACCACTGGTCGGTCAGCCACGGCTCGATGATCGTGCCGGAGCGATCGCCTTTCGGCACTTTCAGGGCGTGATCGTCGACGCTGACCAGCAGGCCAGCGGCCTCAAACGCCGCAACGATCTGTTTGCGCGCTTCGAAGCGGTCCAGGCCGGCATATTCAGCCGGGATCTTGCCGTCGATGGTTTCGTTCAGGGTGCCATCGAGGTTGAACGCCTGAACGGCGGGCAGAACGTTGGCGTTCTTGTCGAAAATGTTCAGCAGCGGCAAGTTGTGGCGCTTGCCGACTTCGTAGTCATTGAAATCGTGGGCCGGGGTGATTTTCACGCAACCGGTGCCGAATTCAGGATCGCAGTAATCGTCGGCGATGATCGGGATGCGGCGGCCGACCAGCGGCAACTCGACAAATTTTCCGATCAGGGCTTTGTAGCGCTCATCGTTCGGGTTAACCGCGACGGCGGAGTCGCCGAGCATGGTTTCCGGACGGGTGGTCGCGACGATCAGGAACGCGTTGCCTTCAGCGGTCTTGGCACCGTCGGCCAGCGGGTACTTCAGGTTCCACAGGAAACCTTTCTCGTCGTGGTTTTCCACTTCGAGGTCGGAAATCGCCGTGTGCAGCTTGGTGTCCCAGTTGACCAGGCGCTTGCCGCGGTAGATCAGGCCGTCTTCGTGCAGGCGCACGAACGCTTCCTTCACGGCTTCCGAGAGGCCATCGTCCATGGTGAAGCGCTCGCGGCTCCAGTCCACGGACGAGCCGAGGCGGCGGATCTGACGGCTGATGTTGCCGCCGGACTGATCCTTCCATTCCCAGACTTTCTCGAGGAACTTGTCACGGCCCAGGTCGTGGCGATTCTGGCCTTGGGCTTCAAGTTGACGCTCTACCAGCATTTGCGTGGCGATACCGGCGTGGTCGGTACCCGGTTGCCACAGGGTGTTGCGACCCTGCATGCGGCGGAAACGGATCAGGGCGTCCATGATCGCGTTGTTGAAGCCATGCCCCATGTGCAGGCTGCCGGTGACGTTCGGCGGCGGGATCATGATGGTGTAGGACTCGCCCGCGCCTTGCGGGGCGAAGTAATTCTCTGACTCCCAGGTGTTGTACCAGGAAGTTTCAATGGCGTGCGGCTGGTAGGTCTTATCCATGCGCGGCGGGACCCTATTGGCATTTGTTCAGGAAAAGCCGGCAAGTATAGCGGGGCATGGGGCGCAGGGCGAGCAGGGGCGGACAGGGCGCGTCCTCAAAACTGATGCAAATCCCCTTGTAGGAGCAAGCTTGCTCGCGATAGCAGTGTGTCAGTCGACTTGAATGGTGGCTGGTACACCGCTTTCGTGAGCAAGCTCGCTCCTACAAGGGGATCTGTGTATGGCTCAGTCGTTGTACTGGCTCAGCAACCGTTCCATCCGCGCGCTGAGGCGGCGTTTGATTTCGGTTTCGATGTGCGGCGCGAAGTCGTCGATCACGTCTTGCATGATCAATTGCGCGGCGGCGCGCAGTTCGCTGTCCAGGTACAGCAACGCTTCGGCGTTCTGGTGGGTGCTCGGCGCGGGCTCGGCGGCGGGCTTGGGTGGTGTTGGTGCAACGGTCGGCGTGGCTTCGCTGACGGTGTCGAACAGCATCGGAATCTGTTCCTGATCACCTTCTTCGACTGTGTCGGTCAGCAGAGGCGGTTGCAGGTTGTCATCGCCGAGCAGCTGGCGGATCGACTCGAGGTCGTCCAGCAGGTGCGCGGAGGGTTGCAGCGGTTTTGGAGTGTCCATCGGAATGCTCAGAGTCGCTGTAAACGGTGATCTTGCAGAGGATAGCCCTGTTCGCGGTAGAAACGGAAACTCTCCCGCGCAGCCGTGCGTATGACCGGATCTTCGACCACCACCTCCGCCACGCGGGCGAAATGTTGGGCAAAGGCCGGTACTTTCAGATCGAGATTGACCAGCAGGTCCTGATGCTGACCGCAGTCATCGCCAAAGCCCAGCACGATCAGGCTGTCCGGTTCGTTCTCAGCGGGGCCGTGGGGCACGAAGCTTTCCCCCTTGAAGGCCCAGAGGCGCGCATCGAGATCGTCACGCTGGGCCGCATCGCTGCAATGGAGGTAGACGCGATGGCCCATGCGCCAGGCTTTTTCGGTGAGCTTGCAGGCGAAATCCAGCCGCGCCGAAGGATCGGCGCTGGGCAGGATATAGAAGTCGACTTTGGTCATTGCGGTTCCTGAGCCCGGGTCGACGCCGCTCGCAAGCGACGTCGCCCGGGGTCATTGGTTTCAGGCTTTGGCGCGGTCCAGCAGGTATTGGGTCAGCAGTGGAACCGGACGGCCAGTGGCGCCCTTGTCCTTGCCGCCGCTGGTCCAGGCGGTGCCGGCGATGTCCAGGTGCGCCCAGTTCAGGTTCTTGGTGAAGCGCGACAGGAAGCAGGCCGCCGTGATGGTGCCGGCTTTCGGACCACCGATGTTGGCGATGTCGGCGAACGGGCTGTCCAGCTGTTCCTGGTACTCATCGAATAGCGGCAGTTGCCAGGCGCGGTCGTCGGCCGTCTTGCCGGCGCTCAGCAGTTGGTCGATCAATTGCTCGTTGTTGCCCAGCAGGCCCGAGGTGTGGGAGCCCAGTGCAACCACGCAGGCGCCGGTCAGGGTGGCGATGTCGATCACCGCTTGTGGCTTGAAACGCTCGGAGTAGGTCAGGGCGTCGCACAGCACCAGACGGCCTTCGGCGTCGGTGTTGAGGATTTCCACGGTCTGGCCGCTCATGGTGGTGACGATGTCGCCCGGGCGCGAAGCATTGCCGCTTGGCATGTTCTCGGCGCAAGCCAGGATGCACACCAGGTTGATCGGCAGCTTCAGTTCGAGCACGGCACGCACGGTGCCGAATACGCTGGCAGCGCCGCCCATGTCGTATTTCATTTCATCCATGCCGGCGCCCGGCTTGAGGCTGATGCCGCCGGTGTCGAAGGTGATGCCCTTGCCGACCAGGGCGTAGGGCTTCTCGGACTTCTTGCCACCGTTGTATTGCATGACGATCAGGCGTGGTGGCTGGGCGCTGCCCTGGCCGACGGCGTAGAACGAGCCCATGCCCAGGGCCTTGATTTTTTTCTCATCGAGGACTTCGACTTTCAGGTCCTTGAATTGCTTGCCCAGGTCTTTGGCTTGCTCGCCGAGGAAGGTCGGGTGGCAAATGTTCGGCGGCAGGTTGCCCAGGTCGCGGGTCAGGGCCATGCCGTTGGCGATGGCGGTGGCGTGGGTCACGGCGCGTTGCACTTCAGCCTCGGCGGCCTTGATGGTCACCAGGGTGATTTTCTTCAGGGCGCGCGGCTCGGCTTTCTGGCTCTTGAACTGGTCGAACTGGTATTCGCCGTCCACCAGGGTTTCGGCCAGCAGGCGGGTCTTGCCATAGCTGTCGCGGCCCTTGACCACGATTTCGTCCAGGGCCAGCACCGCGTCGCTGCCACCCAGGCCTTTGAGCGTGTTGAGGATGCCGGCAATGATTTTGCGGAACGGGCGGTCACCCAGTTCTTCGTCCTTGCCCACGC
This sequence comes from Pseudomonas sp. NPDC087336, assembly GCF_044744285.1. Classification (NCBI taxonomy): domain Bacteria; kingdom Pseudomonadati; phylum Pseudomonadota; class Gammaproteobacteria; order Pseudomonadales; family Pseudomonadaceae; genus Pseudomonas; species Pseudomonas sp. NPDC087336. The sequence goes on from NZ_JBIUYA010000012.1 coordinate 84,085, forward strand.
CGACCAGCAATACGCGTTCTGCTTTCAGGTTCGGCAGGCTGTGCAGCAACAGGCTCTGGCCAACCTTGCCGGCCAGGTCACCGCGCTTGAGAACGGCACTGATGGCGCCAGCGCTGAGTTCGTCGAGCTGTTTGGCAACGGTGCCGAGCTTGCGGCCTTCGCCGACGGCAACTACCAGCGTGGCGGTTTTCAACGTTTGCGGGTTGACGCTTTTTACAACCAGTTCCATGTCCGGGTCCCTGAATTGGTGATCAATAGGCAAGCGCTCGACAAGGTGCGGGCAGCGCTTGCTTATAAATAGAAAGGCGCCAGGATCGACCGGCGACGAAGGCGGCAGTTTGAACCTCGCCAGCGGCGCCTGACAACCCTCGGTTGTACGATCTTCGCGGTTTTGTCGGCTACTGTAGGAGCGAGCTTGCTCGCGAAAAAACTGAAAGCGCCACGGCGTGTCAGGCTTCCCGCGTAATCGTTGACGACCATCGTCGGATCGCCGCCCGGAGCGCTCGCTCCTACATTCCCCCCATGCATTGCGCAGTGACAGGCGCACCCAATCACAGGATAATGCGCCATCTTTTTCGACGGCCCTGCCTTGCGGGCTGTCTGATGTGTTTGCTTGTTTGGCCGCCATAGCCTGACAACCCTGGAGTGTCTGGTTTGATTGTCTTCCGTTATCTATCCCGCGAAGTCCTGTTGACCTTGAGCGCCGTCAGTGCGGTGCTGCTGGTCATCATCATGAGCGGACGCTTCATCAAATACCTCGCGCAGGCCGCTTCCGGTCAACTGGATCCGGGCTCGCTGTTCCTCATCATGGGTTTCCGCCTGCCGGGGTTCCTGCAGCTGATCCTGCCGCTGGGCCTGTTTCTCGGGATCCTGCTGGCGTACGGTCGCCTGTACCTTGAAAGCGAAATGACCGTGCTGTCGGCCACCGGCATGAGCCAGCAACGCCTGTTTCGCATGACCCTGTTCCCGGCCACCCTGGTTGCACTGGTCGTGGCCTGGTTGAGCCTGAGCCTGGCGCCACAGGGCGCCAATCAGTTCCAGTTGCTGCTGAACAAGCAGGATGCCCTGACCGAGTTCGACACCCTCGAGCCTGGCCGCTTCCAGGCCCTGCGCGATGGCACGCGGGTGACCTATACCGAGCAACTGTCCGACGACCGCATCAATCTGGCGGGGGTCTTCATTTCGCAAAAGAACATCAGTTCCGACAAGAAGGATCGCGGGATTTCCGTGCTGGTGGCGGAAAAAGGCCGACAGGAAATCCGCCCCGACGGCAACCGCTACCTGATCCTCGATAACGGCTACCGTTATGACGGCAATCCGGGGCAAGCCGATTACCGGGCGATCAAATACGACGAATACGGCGTGTTGCTGCCCAAGCCGGACGTCAGCGACGAAGTGACCGACCGTGATGCCATGACTACGGCTTCCTTGCTGGGCAGCGACGACATTCGCTCGCGCACCGAGCTGCAATGGCGCCTGTCCCTGCCGTTGCTGGTGTTCATTGTCACCTTGATGGCGGTGCCGCTGTCGCGGGTCAACCCGCGCCAGGGACGTTTCCTCAAGCTGTTGCCGGCCATCCTTCTCTATATGGCCTACCTGACTATCCTGATTGCCGCTCGCGGCGCCCTTGAAAAGGGCAAGATCCCGCCAGCGCTGGGCTTGTGGTGGGTGCACGGGATATTCCTGGCCATTGGCCTGGGCCTGCTCTACTGGGAGCCTTTGCGCTTGAAGATGGCGAGTCGCCGCAGCGCGCTGGAGGTGGCCCGTGGTTAAGCTCGACCGCTACATTGGTAGCAGCGTGTTCGTGGCGATCCTGGCGGTATTGGGGATTATTCTCGGCTTGGCCACGTTGTTCGCGTTCATCGACGAGATGGGCGACGCCAGCGATACCTACACCCTGGTCGACGTCCTGAGCTACGTGTTGCTGACGGCGCCACGCCGGCTCTACGACATGCTGCCGATGGCGGCCCTGATCGGTTGCCTGATCGGTCTCGGCAGCCTGGCCAGCAACAGCGAACTGACCATCATGCGTGCGGCCGGCGTGTCCATCGGGCGGATCGTCTGGGCGGTCATGAAGCCGATGCTGGTGCTGATGGTGGTGGGGGTGCTGATTGGTGAGTATGTGGCGCCAGCGACTGAAAGCGCCGCCCAGGCCAACCGCTCGCTGGCCCAGGGCAGTGGCGACGCGCAAAGCGCCAAGCACGGCCTGTGGCATCGCCAGGGTGACGAATTCATCCACGTCAACTCCGTGCAGCCCAATGGCCTGCTGTATGGCGTGACCCGTTATCACTTCGACAAAGAGCGGCACATGCTGTCGGCGAGCTTCGCCAAGCGCGCCGAGTTCGACAAGGATCACTGGCAGTTGTCCGATGTCACCACCACGGTATTCCACGAAAAGAGCACCGAAGTGGTGACTGCTCCGGTCGAGCGCTGGGAAGTGGCGTTGAGCCCGCAATTGCTGAGCACGGTGGTCATGGCGCCGGAATCGCTGTCGATCTCGGGGCTGTGGGGCTATATCCACTATCTGGCTGACCAGGGACTGAACAATGGCCGTTACTGGCTGGCATTTTGGGTCAAGGTGTTGCAGCCCCTGGTCACCGCTGCCCTGGTGCTGATGGCAATCTCCTTCATCTTTGGTCCGCTGCGCTCGGTGACCCTCGGCCAGCGGGTGTTTACCGGTGTGCTGGTGGGCTTTACCTTCCGTATTGCCCAGGATCTGCTGGGGCCTTCAAGCCTGGTTTTCGGTTTTTCGCCCCTGTTTGCGGTGCTCGTGCCAGCCAGTGTCTGTGCCCTGGCCGGGCTGTGGTTGTTGCGTCGCGCCGGTTGATGGCGGCCTGTTCCTCGCTTCGCTGCTGATAAAAAACGCCCCTGTCGCAAGACCGGGGCGTTTTTGTACGGGCCGTCTGGCCTGCAAACGTGACGCTTGTGCCGTGGATCAGGTACAATTCCCGGCTATTTTTCGGCGGGCTATGCCTGCAGCCTTTTTGAGTGTTGATCCGTGAGTGATTTGAGTCATATCCGCAATTTCTCCATCATCGCCCACATTGACCATGGCAAGTCGACGCTGGCCGATCGCTTCATCCAGATGTGCGGCGGCCTGGCCGAGCGTGAAATGGAAGCCCAGGTACTGGATTCCATGGATCTTGAGCGCGAGCGCGGGATCACCATCAAGGCGCACAGCGTCACGCTGTATTACAAGGCTCGCGATGGTATCAACTACCAGTTGAACTTCATCGATACCCCAGGTCACGTTGACTTCACCTATGAAGTGAGCCGCTCGCTGGCAGCTTGTGAAGGCGCGCTGCTGGTGGTCGATGCCGGCCAAGGTGTTGAAGCGCAATCGGTTGCCAACTGCTACACGGCCATCGAGCAGGGCCTGGAAGTGATGCCGGTGCTGAACAAGATCGACCTGCCACAGGCCGATCCGGACCGCGTCAAGGAAGAAATCGAAAAAATCATTGGCATCGATGCCACCGACGCGGTCACTTGCTCTGCCAAGACCGGCCTGGGCGTTGATGAAGTGCTTGAACGCCTGGTCACCACCATTCCTGCCCCGACCGGCAACATCGAAGATCCGCTGCAAGCGTTGATCATCGACTCCTGGTTCGACAACTACCTGGGCGTCGTGTCCCTGGTGCGTGTGCGCCACGGTCGGGTGAAGAAGGGTGACAAGATCCTGGTCAAGTCCACCGGCAAGGTCCACCTGGTGGACAGCGTCGGTGTATTCAACCCGAAACACACCCCGACCGCCGACCTGAAGGCCGGTGAAGTGGGCTTCATCATCGCCAGCATCAAGGACATTCACGGTGCGCCGGTGGGTGACACCCTGACCTTGAGCTCGACGCCGGATGTCGATGTACTGCCAGGTTTCAAGCGCATCCAGCCGCAGGTCTACGCCGGCCTGTTCCCGGTCAGCTCCGACGACTTCGAGGACTTCCGTGAGGCCCTGCAAAAGCTCACCCTGAACGATTCGTCGCTGCAGTACACCCCGGAAAGCTCCGACGCCCTGGGCTTCGGCTTCCGTTGCGGGTTCCTCGGCATGCTGCACATGGAAATCATCCAGGAGCGCCTTGAGCGCGAGTATGACCTGGACCTGATCACCACGGCGCCGACGGTAATCTTCGAGCTGCTGCTCAAGACCGGCGAGACGATCTACGTCGATAACCCGTCGAAGTTGCCGGACCTGTCTTCCATCGAAGACATGCGCGAGCCGATCGTGCGCGCCAACATTCTTGTGCCGCAAGAGCACTTGGGTAACGTCATTACGCTGTGCATCGAGAAACGTGGTGTGCAGGTCGACATGCTGTTCCTTGGCTCTCAGGTCCAGGTGACCTACGACTTGCCGATGAACGAAGTGGTACTGGACTTCTTCGATCGCCTGAAATCCACCAGCCGCGGCTATGCTTCGCTGGATTACCATTTCGATCGTTACCAATCGGCTAGTCTGGTGAAACTGGACGTGCTGATCAACGGCGACAAGGTCGACGCCCTGGCGTTGATCGTGCACCGTGACAATGCGCACTACAAAGGTCGCCAGTTGACCGAGAAGATGAAAGAACTGATTCCGCGGCAGATGTTCGACGTGGCAATCCAGGCCGCCATTGGCGGGCAGATTGTGGCGCGTACAACCGTCAAGGCGCTCAGAAAGAACGTATTGGCCAAATGCTACGGCGGTGACGTAAGCCGTAAGAAAAAGCTGCTGGAAAAGCAAAAGGCCGGTAAAAAACGCATGAAGCAGGTCGGCAACGTGGAAATTCCACAGGAAGCCTTCCTTGCCGTGCTCAGGTTGGATAGCTAGGTCCTATGTCACTAAATTTCCCGCTGTTGCTGGTCATCGCCGTGTTCGTCTGCGGCCTGTTGGCGTTGCTTGATCTGTTGATCCTGGCGCCGCGTCGGCGTGCTGCCATCGCTTCCTATCAGGGCAGCGTCAGCCAGCCTGACGGGGTGGTGGTCGAGAAGCTGAGCAAAGAACCCTTGCTGGTCGAATACGGCAAGTCGTTCTTCCCGGTGTTGTTCATCGTGCTGGTGCTGCGTTCGTTCCTGGTGGAACCGTTCCAGATCCCTTCCGGCTCGATGAAACCGACCCTGGACGTCGGCGACTTCATCCTGGTGAGCAAGTTTTCCTACGGGATCCGCTTGCCGGTGATCGACAAGAAAGTCATCGAAGTCGGTGAGCCGCAGCGTGGCGATGTGATGGTGTTCCGTTATCCGAGCGATCCGAACGTCAACTACATCAAGCGTGTAGTGGGGCTGCCGGGCGATACGGTGCGGTACACCGCTGACAAGCGTCTGTTCGTCAACGGTGAGTCGATTGCCGAAAAGCTGGTCGGCTCCGAGCCGGGCACCTTGGGCAGCGCCGAGCTCTACAAGGAAAAACTTGGTGTCGCCGAGCACTTGATCCGCAAGGAGATGAGCCGTTACCGCGCAGCGCCGGACCGTACATGGACGGTGCCCGCCGGGCACTACTTCATGATGGGCGACAACCGCGACAACTCCAACGACAGTCGCTATTGGGATGATCCAGCCATTCCCAAGGATCTGCTGGGCATGGTTCCCGACAAGAATATCGTCGGCAAGGCCTTCGCGGTCTGGATGAGCTGGCCGGAACCCAAACTCAGTCACCTGCCGAATTTCTCGCGGGTTGGCCTGATCCAGTAATCAGACACGGCGCTGTTGAACACAGCGCCGAATGCTTTTCTGGAGTCGGCACAATCGGCAACAGAGGCATGAAAACAACGATATTCAGGACGTTATTTTTGAACACAGCGTTAATTGTCCCAAGCCTGCGCCGACTCCCGGCGATGGCGGTGGAATCCAACCACGAACTCAGCGTGGGTAAACCGTGAGCATCTCCTTAAGCCGTCTCGAGCGTCAGCTCGGCTACACCTTCAAGGATCAGGAGCTGATGGTCCTGGCCCTGACTCACCGCAGTTTTGCCGGGCGTAACAACGAACGCCTGGAATTCCTCGGTGATGCCATCCTCAACTTCGTTGCCGGCGAGGCGTTGTTCGATCGCTTCCCGCTGGCCCGCGAAGGCCAGCTGTCGCGTTTGCGCGCACGCCTGGTCAAAGGTGAGACCCTGGCCGTACTGGCCCGGGGTTTCGACCTGGGCGAGTACCTGCGCCTGGGCTCCGGTGAACTGAAAAGCGGCGGTTTCCGTCGCGAGTCGATTCTGGCCGATGCCCTGGAAGCACTGATTGGCGCGATCTACCTGGACGCCGGCATGGAAGTGGCGCGCGAGCGCGTGCTGGCCTGGCTGGCTGGGGAGTTCGAAGGCCTGACGCTGGTCGACACCAACAAAGATCCAAAAACCCGCCTGCAGGAATTCCTGCAGTCCCGTGGTTGCGAGCTGCCGCGTTACGAAGTGGTGGATATCCAGGGTGAACCGCATTGCCGGACGTTCTTCGTCGAATGTGAAATCACCCTTCTGAATGAAAAAAGCCGAGGTCAGGGTGTGAGCCGTCGTATTGCCGAACAGGTAGCGGCCGCCGCAGCACTGATTGCCCTGGGTGTGGAGAATGGCAATGACTGATACAAACGCAACGCGCTGTGGCTATGTTGCCATCGTCGGCCGTCCGAACGTGGGCAAGTCCACGCTGCTCAACCACATCCTCGGCCAGAAGCTGGCGATCACCTCGCGCAAGCCGCAAACCACCCGTCACAACATGCTCGGCATCAAGACCGAGGGTGATGTACAGGCGATCTACGTCGATACGCCGGGTATGCACAAGGGCGGCGAAAAGGCCTTGAACCGCTACATGAACAAGACCGCATCGGCGGCGTTGAAAGACGTCGATGTGGTGATCTTCGTGGTCGACCGTACCAAGTGGACCGACGAAGACCAGATGGTCCTCGAGCGCGTGCAGTACGTGACCGGCCCTCTGATCGTGGCACTGAACAAGACTGATCGCATCGAAGACAAGGCTGAGTTGATGCCGCACCTGAGCTGGTTGCAGGAGCAGTTGCCGAACGCACAGATCATCCCGATTTCCGCGCAGCACGGGCATAACCTCGACGCGCTGGAGCGGGTGATCGCTGACCATCTGCCGGAAAACGATCACTTCTTCCCGGAAGACCAGATCACCGACCGCAGCAGCCGTTTCCTCGCCGCCGAGCTGGTACGCGAGAAAATCATGCGCCAGATGGGCGCCGAGCTGCCGTACCAGATCACCGTCGAAATCGAAGAGTTCAAGCAGCAGGGCAAGACCCTGCACATCCATGCCCTGATCCTCGTTGAGCGTGATGGCCAGAAGAAGATCATCATTGGCGACAAGGGCGAGCGTATCAAGCGCATCGGCACCGAAGCGCGCAAGGACATGGAGCTGTTGTTCGACTCCAAGATCATGCTCAACCTGTGGGTCAAGGTGAAGGGCGGCTGGTCCGACGACGAGCGCGCCTTGCGTTCGCTGGGCTACGGCGACCTGTAAGACTGGTTGGCGCCACACAGTAAACCCTGTGGGAGCGGGCTTGCCCGCGATGAGGATGTAATATTCAGCAGAGATGTTGAATGTGAGTCCGCCATCGCGGGCAAGCCCGCTCCCACATTGGTTTTGGGTTGTCAGCAAAATCGCGATCCATCATTGAGAGCTCCATGTCCCAACCCATCCCTCAACCCGCCTACGTCCTCCACTCCCGCGCCTACCGCGAAAACAGCGCGCTGGTGGACTTCCTCACGCCGCAAGGGCGGCTGCGGGCGGTGTTGCGCAGTGCGCGGGGCAAGGCCGGGACGTTGGCGCGGCCGTTCGTACCGCTGGAGGTCGAGTTTCGCGGGCGTGGCGAGCTGAAGAATGTCGGACGCATGGAGAGTGCAGGCATCGCCACCTGGCTCAACGGGGAGGCATTGTTCAGCGGTCTTTATCTCAATGAGCTGTTGATTCGCCTGCTGCCCGCCGAAGACCCTTTCCCTTCGGTTTTCGATCACTATGCCGCGACCTTGCTCGCCCTGGCCGAAGGTCGGGCGCTGGAGCCGCTGCTGCGTTCGTTCGAATGGCGCCTGCTGGATGACCTGGGCTACGGCTTTTCATTGACGGCCGATATCCACGACGAACCCATTGCACCAGACGGTCTCTACCGTCTGCAGGTGGATGCCGGGCTGGAGCGGGTCTATTTGTTGCAGCCGGGGTTGTTCAGTGGCGCCGAACTGCTGGCCATGGCTGAAGCCGACTGGAGTGCGGCGGGTGCGTTGTCCGCGGCCAAGCGTTTGATGCGCCAGGCACTGGCCGTTCATTTGGGCGGTCGTCCCCTGGTCAGTCGCGAGCTGTTTCGCAAGCCGTAGTCTCCCCGTATGCTGTGCACCGAACTTTTTCTTATTCTGGAGCGCTTCCGTGACCACCAGCACCCGCATTCTTCTTGGCGTGAACATCGACCACGTTGCCACCCTGCGTCAGGCCCGGGGCACTCGTTACCCGGACCCGGTCAAGGCTGCACTGGATGCGGAAGAGGCGGGCGCGGACGGCATCACCGTGCACCTGCGCGAAGACCGCCGACACATCCAGGAGCGTGACGTGCTGGTGCTCAAGGACGTTCTGCAAACCCGCATGAACTTCGAAATGGGCATCACCGAAGAAATGATGCAGTTCGCCGAGCGCATCCGCCCGGCGCACATCTGCCTGGTGCCAGAAACCCGTCAGGAGCTGACGACCGAAGGTGGGCTGGATGTGGCAGGCCAGGAGGCGCGGATCAAGGCCGCCGTGGAGCGCCTGTCGAAGATCGGCTCTGAAGTGTCGCTGTTCATCGACGCCGACGAACGGCAGATCGAAGCCTCACACCGTGTGGGTGCACCGGCCATCGAATTGCATACGGGCCGTTATGCCGATGCCGAGACGCCGACCGAAGTGGCTGAAGAGCTCAAGCGCGTCGCCGACGGCGTAGCGTTCGGCCTGGCGCAAGGCCTGATCGTCAATGCCGGCCACGGTCTGCACTATCACAACGTCGAGGCGGTGGCTGCGATCAAGGGCATCAACGAACTGAACATCGGCCACGCGCTGGTGGCCCATGCGTTGTTCGTGGGCTTCAAGTCGGCTGTTTCGGAGATGAAAGCGCTGATTCTGGCAGCTGCCCGGTAGGAGCGAGCATGCTCGCGATGGACTTGAGGGCGCCGCGTTCATTCAGCAAGCCAGCGTTATCGTTACCCACCATCGCGAGCAAGCTAGCGCCTACAGCGGGGCAGGTTCCTGGGCCGGCTTGCTCTTGTCGATCCCCGGCACATGCAATTTGCCCTCGGCCACCTGTTCGCCCTCAAGCTGCGGTTGTGTCACCCAGGTCAGGATGTCGTAGTAGCGCCGGATGTTCGCCACGAAATGCACCGGCTCACCGCCACGGGCGTAGCCGTAACGGGTTTTGCTGTACCACTTCTTCTCGGACAGGCGCGGCAGGATTTTTTTCACGTCCAGCCATTTGTCCGGATTCAACCCTTCCTTGGCCGCCAGCTTGCGGGCGTCGTCGAGGTGACCGCTGCCGACGTTATAGGCGGCCAGGGCAAACCAGGTACGATCCGGCTCCTGGATCGAATCGTCCAGCTGGTCCTTCACGTAGGCCAGGTACTTGGCGCCGCCCATGATGCTCTGCTTGGGATCGAGGCGGTTGGACACCCCCATGGCTTGCGCGGTGTTCTGCGTCAGCATCATCAGGCCGCGCACGCCGGTCTTGGAGGTCACTGCGGGCTGCCATAACGATTCCTGATAACCGACTGCCGCCAGCAGGCGCCAGTCGACTTTCTCTTTCTTGGCGTATGCCTTGAAGTGCTGCTCGTACTTGGGCAGGCGTTGCTGCAAGTGCTGGGCGAACGTGGTGGCGCCCATGTAGCCGAGCACATCGACATGCCCGTAGTAGCGGTCCTTGAGACGTTGCAGGGTGCCGTTCTTCTTGACCTTGTCGAGGTACTCGTTGATCTCGTTGAGCAGGCTGTTGTCGTCGCCCGGCGCCACGGCCCAGCTCTGGTTGCTGGCGTCACCCAGGTCGAAGGCCACCCGGATGTTGGTGAAGTAGACCTGGTTCATCGCGACTTCGTTGGAGTCGACCAGTGTCAGGTCGATCTGACCTTCGTCGACCATGCGCAGGAGATCAACGACCTCGACCGCGTCGGACTCTTCGTATTCGATGCCGGGAAATTTCTGTTTCAGCTGTGCGAGCTGCTCGGCATGGGTGCTGCCCTTGAGCACCATGATCTTCTTGCCGACCAGGTCCTTCGCGTCGGTAGGGCGCGACTTGCCGTTGCGGTAGATGATCTGCGGAGTGACTTCCAGGTAGGGGTGGGAAAACCGTACCTGCTTTTTGCGTGCTTCGCTGCTGACCAGGCCGGCAGCTGCCAGCACCGGGCCACTGGGCTTGCCCACCTGATTGAACAGGTCGTCGAGGTTATCGGCCGTCTCGATCTTGAGCTCGACCCCCAGATCGTCGGCGAAGCGCTTCACCAGCTCGTATTCGAAGCCGGTCTCACCGCTGCGATCCTGAAAGTAGGTGGCGGGGCTGTTACGGGTAACCACCCGCAGCACACCATCCTCCTTTACGCGCTCCAGTGTGTTGGGTTTATCAACACAGCCACTGAGCATCAGGAAGAGTCCGGTTGCGATCAGCCATTTGGCGTACCGCGGACGCAAAGCCGTTGGGGAAAACATTTGCGCAGTATACGCAAAGGACCACGAGCGCCATATCTCGACAGCAACGGGGTAGTCTGCTAGAGATCGCAAAAGCGGCCAAAACCCCGCTGGAACGGGCCTTTTCAGCATTTTGATACAGTAAAAATAAGCTGTCGTCACCCGGCTGGTTAACCTGACTTTCGGGGCAGAAACACAGATCGACACTCGAGTGCAACCGTGCGTAGCGTTTCGGGTGCTGTCGCTGGCTGTTTAGGCTAGAATGCACGGCCTCAAAGCACACCCCTTCCCGAGGCTGTCCCGAAGATGTTGATCCTGCGCGGCGCTCCTGCCCTTTCTGCCTTTCGCCACAGCAAGCTCCTTGAGCAACTGAGCCAGAAGGTTCCGGCTGTCAGTGGCCTGTATGCTGAATTCGCTCACTTCGCCGAAGTTACCGGCGACCTGACCGGCGACGAACAGCAGGTGCTTGCGCGCCTTCTGAAGTACGGTCCAAGCGTTCCGGTCCAGGAGCCGACCGGTCGTCTGTTCCTGGTGTTGCCACGTTTCGGCACCATCTCGCCCTGGTCGAGCAAGGCCAGCGACATCGCTCGCAACTGCGGCCTGACCAAGATCCAGCGTATCGAGCGCGGCATTGCCTTCTATGTGGCTGGCCAGTTCAGCGACGCTGAAGCCCAGTTGATCGCCGACGCACTGCACGACCGCATGACCCAGATCGTCCTGGGCAACCTGGAACAGGCTGCCGGCCTCTTCAGTCACGCCGAACCCAAGCCCCTGACCGCGATCGACGTGTTGGGTGGCGGCCGCGCCGCGCTGGAAAAAGCCAACACCGAGCTGGGCCTGGCCCTGGCCGAAGACGAGATCGACTACCTGGTCAACGCCTTCGTTGGCTTGAAGCGCAACCCGCACGACATCGAACTGATGATGTTCGCCCAGGCGAACTCCGAGCACTGCCGTCACAAGATCTTCAACGCCAGTTGGGACATCGACGGCGAAAGCCAGGAAAAAAGCCTGTTCGGCATGATCAAGAACACCTACGTGATGCACAGCGAGGGCGTTCTGTCGGCTTACAAGGACAACGCTTCGGTAATCGTCGGCTCCGTGGCCGGGCGTTTCTTCCCGGACCCTGAAACCCGCCAGTACGGCGCGGTGCAGGAGCCGGTGCACATCCTGATGAAGGTCGAGACCCACAACCACCCGACCGCGATTGCCCCGTTCCCGGGCGCATCCACCGGTTCCGGTGGCGAGATCCGCGACGAAGGCGCGACCGGTCGTGGCGCCAAGCCAAAAGCCGGCCTGACCGGTTTCACCGTGTCCAACCTGCAGATCCCGGGCTTCGAACAGCCGTGGGAAGTGCCGTACGGTAAGCCCGAGCGCATCGTTACCGCGCTGGACATCATGATCGAAGGCCCGCTGGGCGGCGCTGCGTTCAACAACGAATTCGGTCGTCCGGCACTGACCGGCTACTTCCGTACCTTCGAACAGTCGATCAGCACCCCGCACGGTGACGAAGTTCGCGGTTACCACAAGCCGATCATGCTGGCTGGCGGCATGGGCAACATCCGTGAAGAACACGTCAAGAAAGGCGAGATCCTGGTTGGCTCCAAGCTGATCGTGCTCGGCGGCCCGGCGATGCTGATCGGCCTGGGCGGCGGCGCCGCTTCCTCCATGGCCACCGGCACCAGCTCGGCAGACCTGGACTTCGCCTCCGTTCAGCGTGAAAACCCTGAAATGGAGCGCCGTTGCCAGGAAGTCATCGACCGTTGCTGGCAACTGGGCGACAAGAACCCGATCAGCTTCATCCACGACGTGGGTGCGGGCGGTCTGTCCAACGCCTTCCCGGAACTGGTCAACGACGGCGACCGCGGTGGCCGTTTCGAACTGCGTAACATTCCAAACGACGAGCCGGGCATGGCCCCGCACGAAATCTGGTCCAACGAATCCCAAGAACGCTACGTGCTGGCAGTCGGCCCGGCCGACTTTGCGCGCTTCAAGGCGATCTGCGAACGTGAGCGTTGCCCGTTTGCCGTCGTCGGCGAAGCCACGGCCGAGCCGCAGCTGACCGTCACCGACAGCCACTTCGGCAACAGCCCGGTGGACATGCCGCTCGAAGTGCTGCTGGGCAAAGCCCCGCGCATGCACCGTTCGGTGGTGCGTGAAAACGAGCTGGGCGACGATTTCGATCCGTCGACCCTTGACATCGCCAACTGCGTCGAGCGCGTGCTGCATCACCCGGCCGTGGCGAGCAAGAGCTTCCTGATCACCATCGGCGACCGCACCATCACCGGCCTCGTGGCCCGTGACCAGATGGTCGGCCCATGGCAGGTTCCGGTGGCCGACGTTGCCGTTACCGCCACCAGCTTCGACGTCTACACCGGTGAAGCCATGGCCATGGGCGAGCGTACTCCGCTGGCGCTGCTGGACGCTCCGGCGTCGGGCCGCATGGCCATCGGTGAAACCCTGACCAACATCGCCGCTTCGCGCATCGGCAAGATCTCCGACATCAAGCTGTCGGCGAACTGGATGTCCGCCGCCGGTCACCCGGGTGAAGACGCGCGTCTGTACGACACCGTGAAAGCGGTCGGCATGGAACTGTGCCCTGAGCTGGGCATTACCATTCCGGTGGGCAAGGACTCGATGTCCATGGCCACGCGCTGGAACGATGAAGGCGTGGACAAGGCCGTGACTTCGCCAATGTCCCTGATCGTGACCGGTTTCGCGCCAGTGACTGACATCCGTCAGACCCTGACCCCGCAACTGCGCATGGACAAGGGCACCACCGACCTGATCCTGATCGACCTGGGCCGTGGCCAGAACCGCATGGGCGCCTCGATCCTGGCACAGGTACACGGCAAGCTCGGCAAACAGGCTCCGGACGTCGACGACGCCGAAGACCTGAAAGCCTTCTTCGCGGTGATCCAGGGCCTCAACGCCGACGGTCACCTGCTGGCCTACCACGACCGTTCCGACGGTGGCCTGTTGACCAGCGTGGTGGAAATGGCCTTCGCCGGTCATTGCGGCCTGAGCCTGAACCTCGACGGTCTGGCGGAAACGTCCGCTGACATCGCCGCGATCCTGTTCAACGAAGAGCTGGGCGCCGTGATCCAGGTTCGCCAGGACGCCACCCCGGATATCCTTGCACAGTTCAGCGCTGCGGGCCTGGGCGAGTGCGTATCGGTGATCGGTCAGCCGATCAACAACGGCCAGATCGACATCACCTTCAACGGTGACACCGTGTTCGAAGGTCAGCGTCGTCTGCTGCAACGCCAGTGGGCCGAAACCAGCTACCAGATCCAGCGTCTGCGTGACAACGCCGACTGCGCCGATCAGGAATTCGACGTGCTGCTGGAAGAAGACAACCCGGGCCTGAGCGTCAAGCTGAGCTACGACGTCAACCAGGACATCGCCGCGCCTTACATCAAGAAAGGCATCCGCCCACAGGTTGCCGTGCTGCGTGAGCAGGGCGTCAACGGTCAGGTGGAAATGGCGGCTGCGTTCGACCGCGCCGGCTTCAACGCGATCGACGTGCACATGAGCGATATCCTGGCTGGTCGTGTCGACCTCAACGAGTTCAAGGGCCTGGTAGCCTGCGGCGGCTTCTCCTACGGTGACGTACTGGGCGCCGGTGAAGGCTGGGCCAAGTCGGCGCTGTTCAACAGCCGCGCCCGCGATGCGTTCCAGGGCTTCTTCGAACGTAACGACAGCTTCACCCTCGGCGTGTGCAACGGTTGCCAGATGATGTCCAACCTGCACGAGCTGATCCCGGGCAGCGAGTTCTGGCCGCACTTCGTGCGTAACCGTTCCGAACAGTTCGAAGCGCGCGTGGCGATGGTGCAGATCCAGGAGTCGAACTCGATCTTCCTGCAAGGCATGGCCGGTTCGCGCATGCCGATCGCCATCGCCCACGGTGAAGGCCATGCCGAATTCGCCAGCGAAGAGGCGTTGCTGGAAGCCGATCTGTCCGGTTGCGTGGCGATGCGTTTCGTCGACAACCACGGCAAGGTCACCGAAAGCTACCCGGCCAACCCGAACGGCTCGCCGCGCGGGATCACCGGTTTGACCAGCCGCGACGGTCGCGTGACCATCATGATGCCGCACCCGGAGCGTGTGTTCCGCGCCGTGCAGAACTCGTGGCGCTCGGAAGACTGGAACGAAGACGCACCTTGGATGCGCATGTTCCGTAACGCTCGTGTGTGGGTGAACTAAGGGCCGTGTACAAGCTCGCCTTTTTTGTTCCGGCCAGCCATGTCGAGGTGGTCAAAAGCGCTGTGTTCGCCGCCGGTGGCGGGCGAATTGGCGCTTATGATCATTGCGCCTGGCAGGTGTTGGGCCTGGGCCAGTTTCGCCCACTGGACGGCAGCCAGCCGTTCATTGGCGAGGCAGGGCAGGTCGAGCAGGTCGAAGAATGGAAGGTTGAGCTTGTGGTGGCCGATGAGTTGATTGGCCCGGTGGTGGCGGCTCTGAAACAGAGTCACCCCTATGAGACGCCGGCTTATGAAGTGTGGCGGTTGGAGGATTTCTGATCCCTTGATCAACGCAATAAAAAACCCGCTGAATCGCCAGCGGGTTTTTTATTGCCTTCATTTCTGCACCCACAAAAAACCCGGCATGAAAGCCGGGTTTTTTGAATGGCGTCGGACTTAAGCGGTGAAGGTTTTGCCTTCGAACTGCTCAGCCACGAACTTCCAGTTAACCAGGTTCCAGAACGCTTCGACGTACTTCGGACGCAGGTTGCGGTAGTCGATGTAGTAAGCGTGTTCCCAGACGTCGCAGGTCAGCAGCGGGGTGTCGCCGTTGGTCAGCGGGTTGCCGGCGCCGATGGTGCTGGCCAGGGCCAGGGAACCGTCAGCCTTTTTCACCAGCCAGCCCCAACCGGAACCGAAAGTGCCGATGGAAGTCTTGCTGAACTCTTCCTTGAACTTGTCGAACGAACCGAAGGCAGCGTTGATGGCTTCCGCCAGCGCGCCGGTTGGTTGACCGCCGGCGTTTGGCGCCAGGCAGTTCCAGTAGAAAGTGTGGTTCCACACTTGAGCGGCGTTGTTGAAGATGCCGCCCGAGGAAGTCTTGACGATTTCTTCCAGGGTCTTGCCTTCGAACTCGGTGCCAGGCACCAGGTTGTTCAGGTTCACGACATAGGTGTTGTGGTGCTTGTCGTGGTGAAATTCCAGGGTTTCCTTGGAAATGTGCGGCTGCAGGGCATCGTGTGCGTACGGCAGCGGCGGCAATTCGAAAGCCATTATGATTCTCCTAATCAGGTCAGTTGCGGTGAGCGCAAGGCCGATCACGGGCGGCCAGACAAGCGCCGGGGAGTTTGTACTCTTTGCGGCGCATCGGATCGGATCATAGCACCGGGGGTGCGGCATAACCACGCAACATCTGTGTGGAATAGAGGTTCCAGAGCCTTTTGGAATAAATCAGCCAGCGCTGATCAGCTGCAATGCTACGGCGAACATCATCACTGCCACCAACAGGTCAAGAATACGCCAGGTGGTCGGACGCGCCAGCCACGGCGCCAGCCATGCCGCGCCGAGTGCCAGGGTGAAAAACCACAACAATGAGGCACTCGCCGCGCCCACCACATACGCGCCGGGTTCGGTCTGTTGTGCGCCGAGGGAGCCGATCAGTAAAACGGTGTCCAGGTAAACATGCGGGTTGAGCAGGGTCACCGCCAAGGCACTGAGCATCACCGCACGCAGCGAACGAACGGTCTGGCTTTCACCTTGTTGCAGACTCTGTCTGGAGCAGGCCCGACGCAACGCCTGACTGCCGTACCACAACAGAAACGCCGCGCCGCCCCAACGGGCGATGGCCAACAGGGTCGGGTTCTGTGCCAGCACGGTCGCCAGGCCGAATACCCCGGCGGCCACCAGCAAGGCATCGCAGGCCACGCAGAGCGCCGCCACCGGCAGGTGGTGTTCACGGCGCAGGCTTTGTGCCAGTACGAATGCGTTCTGCGTGCCGATCGCCATGATCAGGCCGAAGGCTACCAACAGGCCGTTCATATAGCTTTGCCACATTTTTTTTTACTCCGCGTTGGCTGCCAGGTCGCGCAGCACTTGCATCGCGCGTTCGGCGTCGGCCTGGCCGACAAACAAATGGTCGTGGTAGTAACCGGCGATCACATTGCAGCTGATGCCGGCCTGGCCCAGGGCCGTGGCGAACGCCGCGGTGAGACCGACCGCCTCAAGGGCCGAATGCACGTTCAGGGTGATCCACGCGGCGACATAGTCGAAGCTCAAGCCCGCCTGCTCGGCGCGGGAGCGTTCGACAATCACGGTCAGGCCTTCCTGCTCGCGAAAACTCCCGACGATTTCCAGGCCCGCGGGCAATTGGCCGTCGGGCAGGGTGCAGAACACGTACTCGCCGGCATTGAGTTGCGGGCTCATGCTGCGCAGCAGCGTTGCCAGTGAAGTTTCGCCAGCCATGGGCGTGATCCTTTACAAGAGTTCGTGCTGGCCATTCTCCGGCAGGAACCTGTATAAGAAAAACCAATATTGCTGATCGCTCATTAGGAAAACTGATGTTCGACTATAAATTGCTTTCTGCCCTGGCCGCGGTGGTCGAGCAGGCCGGGTTCGAACGGGCGGCCCAGGTGTTGGGTTTGTCGCAATCGGCTATTTCCCAGCGCATCAAATTGCTCGAGGCGCGGGTCGGTCAACCGGTATTGGTGAGGGGGACGCCGCCGTCGCCGACCGAGATTGGCCGACGGTTGCTCAACCACGTGCAGCAGGTGCGTCTGCTTGAGCGCGATTTGCAGACGCTGGTGCCGGCGCTGGACGAAGAGGGCCTGCCGGAACGCCTGCGGATCGCCCTGAATGCCGATAGCCTGGCGACCTGGTGGGCCCAGGCCGTGGGGGATTTTTGCGCGCAACACCACCTGTTGATGGATCTGGTGGTCGAGGACCAGACCGTCGGCCTCAAGCGCATGCGTGCAGGCGAAGTCGCGGCGTGCCTGTGTGCCAGCGAGCGCCCGGTAGCCGGTGCGCGCAGCGTATTGCTCGGAGCAATGCGCTACCGTGCTCTGGCCAGCCCGGCCTTCATAGCCCGGCACTTTCCTCAAGGCGTGCGCGCCGATCAATTGGCCCGGACCCCGGCGCTGGTGTTCGGCCCGGACGACTTCCTGCAGCATCGCTACCTGGCGTCCCTCGGCGTCGACGGCGGTTTCGAGCACCATTTGTGCCCATCGTCCGAAGGCTTCATCCGCCTCACCGAAGCCGGACTTGGCTGGGGCCTGGTGCCGGAACTGCAGGTACGCGAACAACTGGAACGCGGCATTTTGCTGGAGCTTTTGCCAGATAAACCGATCGACGTGCCGCTGTACTGGCATCATTGGCGCAATGGCGGTCAGTTGCTGGGATTGCTGACCGAGCAATTGGTGCAGGCGTCCAGGCAATGGTTGGTGCCGTTGGACTGACAGACAGCGTCAAGACCTCACGCAATACGCAAAAACGAAATATTCGGAGCACTACATGAAGATTCTGGTCACCGGCGCAAGCGGCTTCATTGGCGGGCGCTTTGCGCGTTTCGCCCTGGAGCAGGGCCTGGACGTGCGGGTCAACGGTCGCCGGGCCGAAAGTGTCGAGCATCTGGTGCGCCGTGGCGCCGAGTTCATCCAGGGCGACTTGAGCGACCCGCTGCTGGCACGCGACCTGTGCTCCGGGGTCGAGGCCGTAGTGCATTGCGCCGGTGCCGTTGGCCTGTGGGGGCGTTATCAGGACTTTCACCTGGGCAATGTCCAGGTCACCGAGAATGTGGTCGAAGCCTGCCTGAAACAGCGAGTGCGGCGCCTGGTGCATCTGTCGTCGCCATCGATCTATTTCGATGGCCGCGATCACCTGGGGCTGACCGAAGAGCAGGTGCCCAAACGCTTCAAGCATCCGTACGCCGCGACCAAGTACCTGGCCGAGCAAAAAGTCTTCGGCGCCCAGGAGTTTGGCCTCGAAACCCTGGCGCTGCGCCCGCGTTTCGTGACCGGGGCGGGTGACATGAGCATCTTCCCGCGCTTGCTCAACATGCAGCGCAAGGGGCGCCTGGCGATCATCGGCAACGGTTTGAACAAGGTCGACTTCACCAGTGTGCACAACCTCAATGAAGCGTTGCTCAGCAGTTTGCTGGCCAGCGGTTCAGCCTTGGGCAAGGTGTACAACATCAGCAACGGAGCGCCGATCCCGCTGTGGGACGTGGTCAATTACGTCATGCGCAAAATGGAAGTCCCGCAAGTGACGCGCTACCGTTCCTACGGCCTGGGCTATACCGTCGCGGCGCTCAACGAGGGGGTTTGCAAGTTGTGGCCGGGACGTCCCGAACCGACCCTGTCGCGACTGGGCATGCAGGTCATGAAGAAAAATTTCACCCTGGATATCAGTCGCGCCCGGCATTATCTGGACTACGACCCCAAGGTCAGTCTCTGGACGGCGCTCGATGAGTTTTGCGCCTGGTGGAAGGCTCAGGACATTCGCTGAAACCCGCTTCACTGAACCCAGGTTCGGGTTCAGGGTCAATGGTTGCGGCCATGGGAGTTATACTGCGCCGCATCAAGCCATCACCGCGTTTCACAAAGGTTGACTCAATGTCCATGCGTAACGATGCCAACGATGACTTCGACGATGTACCGAGCCTGCGTGCAGACATCCTCGATGACGATGATTTCCCGAAGAGCACTCGCACCACCGTGCATTCGCGTACACCGCCCGTGGTCAAGGTCAAGGCGGCAAGCACCGGCCCGTTGTGGGCACTGGTCGGCGCCTTGTTCTTTGCCTTCGCGGGCCTTGCCTGGTGGAGCTTCCAACAGATTTCGCTGATGGAACAACAGCTGGTGGCGACCCAGGAAAGCTTTGCGCGAATCAGTGAAGAAGCGGCGGGGCGTCTGCAGGATATTTCCGGCAAGGTGGTCGCCAGCCAGACCAACGTCAGCACCGACAGCGAAGCGCTGAAGCTGCAAATCCGCCAGCTGCAAAGCCAGTTGCAGGATCAGGGCAAGCAACAGCAGGGCGTCGCCGGCCAGGCCTCGGACCTGGACAAACGCCTGGCGCAGATGACCGCGCAGACCAGTGAGCTGGACAAGCGCCTGGCCCAGATGGCCGCCCAGGACACCGAGCAGCAGAAGGCCAATGCGCAGGTGCAGGAGCAGGTCAAAGCCTTGGGCAGTGAACTGACCACGCTGAAAAATACCCCGGCGGACACCGAAAAATTCGATGCGCAACTGAAGAGTCTGGGCGCTGACATCACGGCGCTGAAGAAACAGGGCAATCCGAACGCCGCCATCGACCGCCTGGAACAGGACATCGTCGTCCTCAAGAGCCAACAGGACAACCGTCCCGGCGCTCCTCAAGGCGCAAGCACTGCTGAGTTCGATGCCTTCCGTAGCCAGGTCACCCGGACCATCAACAGCCTGCAAGCGCAGATCCAGAACCTGCAACAGCAACTGCGCACTCGCCAATAGGCCCTGCCTCATTCCCGGTTCGCCGGGAATGATCCCCTTGTGCACCTCGATTCGCTGAATGTCCCTGCATGCGCCATTGCCGTCTACGCTCTTGAAACATTTAAAGGAACGAGGGACGCGCCATGGGAGTTGTGCACAAGTTGGCCTGGCTGGTCGGCATGCTGCTGATGTGCCTGGGCCAGGTTCAAGCTGCTGGAACCGAAAAGGCTGACAGCCAGGCCGCAATCGCCTTGCTGGAGAAAGCCCTGGCCTACTACCACGACAATGGCGACAAGGCCTTCGCCGCCTTCAGCCGCCAGGGCGAGTTTGTCGACCAGGACCGCTATGTCTTCGTGGTCGATACCAAGGGCGTGATGCTCGCCAGCGGCGGGCCCTCGGCGGCGCTGATTGGCCGGGATGTGTCGGATGTGCTCGGGCCGGATCTGCAAAAAGCTTTCAAGGATGCGCTGAAAGTGCCCGAGGGCAACGGCATCCAGCAGGCGGAGTACCGTTGGCAAAACTGGTCTGACGGCAAGGTCGAGCGCAAGCATGTCTACTATCAGCGTGTCGGCCAGCGAATCCTCGCTGTCGGCTACTACCTGCCGCGGGCTTCGGCGGAACAGGCCATGGCCCTGCTGAACAAGGCGGCCACCGACCTGGCGAAGGACGAAAAGGGCACCCTGAAAGCGATCAACTCCCTCAAGGGCGGCTACCTGCAGGATGACCTGTATGTATTTGTCGTCGACCTCGATACCCGGCGCTACATCGCCCATGGGACCAATCTGCGATTGATCAACACCGATTTCAGCAAGATCAATGATCCGGATGGAAAGCCGGTAGGGGAGCCGATGCTGGCGCTGATCGGGCAACAGGATTACGGCGAGTATGAATACCGCTGGAAAAACCCGGTGACCGGGAAGGTCGAGAACAAGCATGCCTACCTGAAAAAGGTCGGGCATTTCCTGGTGGCTGTGGGGTATTACAGCCCTTGAATCTCTCGCAGACCTGTAGGAGCCAGGCTTGCCGGCGAAGAACGATAACGCGGTATATCAGACACACTGCGGCGTTCGCTGGCAAGCCTGGCTCCTACAGGGCCCGGTCCTCGCGCCCGCGCAACACCATGTCCGGCATGGCGATCGCCGCCGCCAGCCCCAGCAGCGACACCGCCGCACTCACCATCAGCAAATGCCTGAACGTCAGCAACAGTTCCGCGCGCAAGGCATCCTGCGCGTCTCCCGGCGCGGCGTTCAGGCCGTCCAGCAAGACGTTACCCGAGTGACCTTCGGCCATCAGCGAAGAGCCGGCCAGATGGGCGAAGCTCGAATCCTGCAACAACGCCAGCAACAGCGCCGACATCAACGCCACGCCCACCGCACCGCCCAGTGAGCGGAACAGGTTGGTGGTACTGGTGGCAACGCCAATGTCACGCTGTTGCACCGAGTTCTGCGTGCCGACCAGGGAGGTCGGAAACTGCATGCCCGAGGCGATTCCGCAGAACAGCATGAACAGGCTGCTCAGCAAAAAGGCCTGGGGCGGGCTGAACGCCATGCCGAGAATCGACAACGGCATGAGCAGTGCGCCAGTCAGGATCATCGGCTTGTAGCGCCCGGTCACAGAGGTACGGCGGCCGGCGAAATACGCGCCGATCGGCAATCCCATGGCCAAGGGCAGCAGGTGCAGGGCGGCGCTGTCCGCACCGGCACCGGTGACACTCTGGAAGCGCAGGGGCATCAGCACGATCAACGAAATGGCCTGGAAGCTGGTGAAGAAAATCGTGCACCAGCACAGGATTGCATTGCGGTTGGCGAACAGGTGCATCGGTAGCAATGGCTCCGATGTCCGTCGTTCATGCAGCACGAACAGGCCCAGCACCGCTGCCGCACAAGCCAGCAACCCCAATACTTCGGCACTGCGCCAGGAATGGCCCTGGCCGAACTGGGTGATGCCCAGCAACAAAGCCGTCAGCCCGATGATCATCAACAGGGTACCGAGGTAATCGATCACGGGTTTGCGTTGCGGAATCGGCAAGCCCACCAGCGTGCGATTGCCCACCAGCCACGCCCCCAGGCCCAGCGGCAAATTGATCAGGAATACCCAGCGCCAGGACAGGTATTGGGTCATGTACCCGCCCAGTACCGGGCCGGCGACGCTGGCCACCGCATACATGCTGCTGAAGTAGCCCTGATAACGGCCGCGCTCGCGGGGCGGCACGATGTCGCCGATGATCGCCTGACTGACCGAGATCATGCCACCGGCACCGATCCCCTGGAGAATTCGCGCCAGCACCAGCTGCTCCATGCTCTGGGCCATGCCGCAGAACAGTGACGCCAGGGTGAACAGGCTCATGCCGAACAGCATCAATTTGCGCCGCCCATACAAGTCGCCCAATTTGCCGTAGATCGGCACCGCCACCGTCATTGCCACCATGTAGCCGGAAATCACCCAGGCCAGCAGGCTGACGTCCTTGAACTGCGCGGAAATGGCCGGCATCGACACGGCAACAATGGTCTGGTCCAGGGCACCGAGGAAAATCGCCAGCATCAGCGCGATCAGCACGCTGCGGATGGCCGGTTTGGGCAATTCAGGCTGGTGGAGATTGGTCACGGGTAAACCTGCGGCAGTGGTGGACCCGCCGAGGCAAGGCGAGCGGATGCTTGCCAGTTTAAGTCGGTAGGAAGCTATTCGATAGCCTCGTATGGAAGGTCTGGTAAATCGATTGCAAACCTTCGACCTGACGAGCGGCCACCAGGTCGCGGGTGACTTCGGTTTGGCCGTAGAACATCACCGTTTTGCCACTGGCCTGCGCTTGCAGAGCGCACGCGACCAAAGGAGGTGAATGATTTTTATGGATCGAAAGCTTGCATTTTTCCCTTGCGGGTCGGTCAATTGAAGGTGAAAACTGAGCGGATAGCTGTACATTCTGCCAATCGGTGCGATTATCGCCCGTCGTCCATTCCGAAACCTGGATTGAAGTGATGAACAAGCCTGACCTGCCTTCGATTCCGGTGTTCAAGCTCTACGGTGAAAGCCTGGATTGGCCGACCCCGGACTTGCTGCACTGTGAAACCATTTCCAACCGCAGTCGCGAACATCAATGGGAAATCAAACCCCACCGCCACGCCGATTTATGTCAGTTGCTCTTCGTATTCAAAGGTCAGGCAGAGCTTGAAATCGAAGGCAAACGTACGCAACTGACCGAACCGGCGATCCAGATCCTGCCGCCGCTGTCAGTGCATGGCTTCCGGTTCAGCGAAGATGTCGAGGGGTTCGTGGTCACGCTCGCGGCACCGCTGATCGCGCATCTTCAGGCGCAGCTGGGGCATTCGGTGAATGCCCTGGCCCAAGCCGAGAGCTACCCGGCGGGCCTGGACGCCGAGTACCTCAATAGTCTGTTCAGCGCGTTGCAGAGCGAATATACCGGCCACCAGCCAGCGCGGGACATGCTCATGCATTCGCTGGTCAGCGTGATCATGGTGTGGGTCAGCCGCCAGGTGATCCAGCGCCGCTCAGTCGGTCAACGACCGCAGCGGGCTCGGGAATACCTCAATGGCTACATCCAGTTGGTGGAAGAAACCTATCGCCAGCACGTCAAGGTTGAAGACCTGGCCCATCGGCTGGGGATTTCGGTCTCCCATCTCAATGGCACCTGCCGTGAGCTGGCGGGGCAACCGGCGTTGCAGATCATGCACGAACGGCAGTTGCTGGAAGCCAAGCGCCTGCTGACCTATACCAGCATGACCATCTATGAAATGTCCGACGTGTTGGGTTTCTCCGATCCGACCAACTTCACGCGCCTGTTTCGGCGCCGCGTGGGCATCTCGCCAAAGGCGTTCCGCGACCGCTTGAAGGCCGATCAGGACAAGGAGGCCTGACCCGTTCGTTACCGCAGGGCGTTAAGGGTCGCGTTGTGCGGAATGCAGCGTTCGAAATTGCAGCTGGCTGATTCCCGGGGCAAGTTGCGCAGCTGCTCGACGCGCCAGGCGGCAGCGCCATACAGCCCGAGCGTGACCGCGCAGGTGATGAAGATGGCGAGGTACCTTCTTGTTTTGATGTTCATGGCGTAGACCTCTGAACGAATGCCCTTCGGTACTACCTTGAGCATAGGTCAGGCTTGTAATAGCTGCCGCAGGTTTGCGTCCCACGCTGGTTCTTCGGGAAACCTCAGCACCAGAAAATCCAGCAAGCAGCGCAGCGCCGATGGCATGTGTTTGCGTGAGGCGTACACCGCGTACACGTTCATCTGCCGGGGTTCGGCCTGGGGCAGCAGGCGCACCAGTTCGCCGCTGTGGATATGCACACCCGCCTGATAAGTCGGCAACATCGCCACCCCGGCGCCGGCCATGGCTGCACGCAGCAATGTGCTGGCTTCGTTGGCGCTGATGTTGCCTTGCACCGGCACTGACACCTGCTCGCCGTCCTGCTCGAAATGCCAGAGGCTTTTACCGAAATAGGAATGGGTCAGACAGTTGTGCTGGCACAGGTCTTCGACCCGCCGGGGCGTCGGATGCTCGCGCAGGTAAGCGGGGGAGGCGCAGATCACCGAACGGCAGACGGTAAGTCGCCGGGCGATCAGGTTCGGGTCCAGGTCATTGCTGGTGCGAATGGCCAGGTCAATGCGCTCATCCACCAGGTTCACTGTGCGATCAAGCATCTGCATGTCGATGCTGACACCCGGGTAGCGCTTGACGAAAGCTGCCATGGCATCGGCCAACTGCGCCTGGCCGAACGAGGTGCTGACGCTGATTCGCAGCAGGCCGCGGGGTGCATCGTCCGGCACGCTGACGGCGGCTTGCATGTCCGTGGACAGGTCGAGCATCTGCCGGCAGCGGGGCAGCATTTCACTGCCGGCGGCGGTCAGGCTCAATTTGCGCGTGGTGCGGTGCATCAGGCGTGCGCCGACCCAGTCTTCCAGTTCCGCCAGATAGCGCGAAACCACCGGCCGTGACAGCTCCAGGTGATCGGCGGCGGCCGACTGGCTACCGAGATCGACCACCGTGACGAACACCCGCATTGCGTGTAGACGATCCATGATTTGCCCGATTTCAGAAACAAACTATGTTCAAGCATCGCATTTTTTGTACTGAGGCATGCAACTAAGCTCTGTTCCCATATCGGCCAACCCTGGCCCGCGAACAACGGAGCAACTGATGATCGGTTTCACCACACTCAAACGCGTCTTGCTGGCGACCACCGCCCTCTGTTTCGCCGCCCACGCCGCCGCGTCGACGTTGACGCTGGATGTGTATAACCCTGGTGACAAAGCGATATTCCCGGTGACCTCGGTGCTGGTCAGCGGCGAGAAAGAGGTGATCCTGGTGGACGCCCAGTTCGGCAAGTCCCAAGCCGCGCAAGTGGTGGAAAAGATCCGCGCCAGCGGCAAGCAACTGACCACCATCTACATCAGCCACGGCGACCCGGATTACTACTTCGGCCTCGATACCCTGACGACTGCATTCCCCACGGCCAAAGTGCTCGCTTCACAGCCGACCGTCGATCACATCAAGCACACCGTCGACGGCAAACTGGCGTTCTGGGGGCCGAAGTTGGGGGCTGACGCGCCCGCTAAAGCCATCGTGCCGGATGTGCTCAAGGGCGACAGCCTGATGCTCGAAGGGCAGAAGTTGCAGGTGGTCGGTTTGCAGGGCAAACAACCGGATCGCAGCTTCGTGTGGATTCCATCGATCAAGGCCGTGGTCGGGGGCGTGGTCGTGGCAGAAAACATCCACGTGTGGATGGCCGACACCCAGTCTGCACAGTCCCATACCGATTGGTTGGCTACGCTGCATTCGATCGAAACCCTGAAGCCGAACACGGTCGTGCCGGGGCATTACCTCGGCGAGAGCGCCCGTTCCCTGGCCGCCGTGCAGTTCACTGCCGATTACATCAAGGCCTTCGATGAAGAAACCGCCAAGGCCAAGGATTCGGCGGCACTGATCGCGGCGATGAAAAAGCGCTACCCGACGCTGGGCGAGGAAAGCTCGTTGGAGCTGAGCGCCAAGGTCGCCAAGGGCGAGATGAAGTGGTAACCCGCATTTGATCGTTCCCACGCTCTGCGTGGGAATGCCTCAAGGGACGCTCCGCGTTCCAATGGGACGCAGAGCGTCCCGGGCTGCATTCCCACGCAGAGCGTGGGAACGATCATACGAGTACACCCAATCCGGGTATTGAGATCACCCTACAGGTTTCGATTACCGCGATTGCGCCTGCTCCACCAACCACCCCATCAACTCGCGCAACTTCGCCGAAGGCGCGGGCTTCTCCGGGAAAACCAGGTAATACGCCAATCCGGTTTTCACCTTCAATTCAAAGGGCATGACCAGCCTCCCGGCACTCAAGTCATCGCCGATCAACGACCAGTCACCGATCGCCACCCCCGTGCCCTGGGACGCCATCGACATGGCCAGGTCCAGCGTTTCGAAATGCTGGCCCTTGCTCACGTTGCTCAGGCGAATATCCGCAGTGGCCAGCCAGGCCTTCCAGTCCCGTTCATCCCGGGTCGGGTGCAGGAGCATGTGCTGCTCCAGATCTTCCGGCGACTGGAGCGGCACCGAACCTTCGAGCAACGGCTTGGAGCACACCGGCGTCAGTTGTTCATCGAAGAGTTTTTGCGACACCAGCAAGCCGTCCGGCGGCGCGCCATACATCACTGCCGCATCGAACTGCTCGCGATGAAAGTCCACGCCGTGCTTGACCGTGGTGGTCAGCTCCACCGGCACGTCTGGGCGTTCCCTTTGCCATTGCAACAGGCGTGGCAGCAACCAGCGCATGACGCAGGTCGGAGCCTTGAGCTGCAGGGTTTCGCGCTTCTCGCCGATCTGCTCCACCGCCTCGTCGATCAGGCCGAAAATCTGCTGGACCCGTGGCAGCCATTCCCGTCCTTCGGCCGTCAGGTCCAGGCCTCGGGCCTGACGGATGAACAATTCATAACCCAGGAAATCTTCCAGCCCGGCGATCTGCCGACTCACCGCGCCCTGGGTGATAAACAGTTGTTCGGCAGCACGGGTGAAATTGCAGCACTGCGCGGTAATCAGGAATGTGTGCAGCGCCGGCAGGGGAGGCAGTCGTTTCATTGGGATCCAAGGTATGACGTGAGGACATGGCTAGTATGACTTTTTATCCATTGTTGCGGCTATGTGTCGCCCGTTCCAATGAGGCCATCCCTGGACCTGCGAATCCATCATAAACACTGCGCAGGCCCGGCGTCTCAAACGAACAAGAAGGGCAATGACATGGCGACGTGCGGCGAAGTATTGGTCAAGTTACTCGAAGGTTACGGAGTCGAGCAGGTATTCGGCATTCCCGGGGTTCATACCGTGGAGCTGTATCGCGGGCTGGCCCGTTCGAGCATCAACCACGTCACCCCGCGTCACGAGCAAGGCGCCGGCTTCATGGCTGACGGCTATGCCCGCACCAGCGGCAAGCCGGGTGTGTGCTTCATCATCACCGGCCCTGGCATGACCAACATCACCACGGCAATGGGCCAGGCTTATGCCGACTCGATCCCGATGCTGGTGATCTCCAGCGTACAGACCCGCAACCAGCTGGGCGGCGGTCGCGGCAAGCTCCACGAGCTGCCGAACCAGAGCGCACTGGTCGGTGGCGTGGCGGCGTTCTCCCATACCCTGATGTCGGCGTCCGAATTGCCGGGCGTGCTGGCCCGAGCCTTCGCGCTGTTCCAGGCTGGTCGTCCGCGTCCGGTGCACATCGAAATTCCGTTGGACGTTCTGGTTGAAGAAGCCGACGACCTGCTCGCCAGCGTACCGGTCAACATTGACCGCGCCGGTGCCGCACCGTCCGCCGTAAGCCGCATGACCGAGCTGCTGGCCGGCGCCAAGCGTCCGTTGATCCTCGCCGGTGGTGGCGCCATCGATGCCGCCGCCGAGCTGACCGAACTGGCCGAACTGCTGGACGCACCTGTAGCGCTGACCATCAATGCCAAGGGCATGCTGCACTCCGCTCACCCGTTGCTGATTGGTTCGACCCAGAGCCTGGTTGCCACCCGCGCACTGGTCGCCGAGGCCGACGTGGTGCTGGCCATCGGTACCGAGCTGGCCGAGACCGACTATGACGTGACCTTCGCCGGTGGTTTCGAGATCCCTGGCAAGCTACTGCGCGTCGACATCGATCCGGACCAGACCGTACGCAACTATCCGCCGCACGTGGCCTTGGTCGCCGACTCGCGCAACGCCGCCCAGGCCTTGCTCAGCGCACTGTCGCACAAGCCGCTGGCCGAGCGCCGCAACGATTGGGGCCAGGTGCGCGCCGCGCGTTTGCGCGAAGAACTGGCCGCCACCTGGGATGCGCCGACCCTGGCCCAGACCCGTTTCCTGGAAACCGTTCTGCACGAGCTGCCGAACGCAGTATTCGTCGGCGATTCGACCCAACCGGTGTACACCGGCAACCTGGCGTTCAACCTGGAACGCCCGCGTCGCTGGTTCAACTCCTCCACCGGCTACGGCACCCTCGGTTATGCCTTGCCGGCGGCGATCGGCGCCTGGTTGGGGGGCATCGTCGAAGGCGGCGCACGTCCGCCAGTGGTGTGCCTGATCGGCGACGGCGGCCTGCAATTCACCCTGCCGGAACTGGCCAGCGCCGTTGAAGCGCGCACACCGGTGATCGTGCTGCTGTGGAATAACCAGGGTTACGAAGAGATCAAGAAATACATGGTCAACCGTGCCATCGAGCCGGTGGGCGTGGACATCTACACCCCGGACTTCATCGGTGTGGCGAAGGCTTTGGGTTGCGCTGCCGAGGCGGTCAACGGTGTTGAGCAACTGCGTACGGCATTGCGTGTCGCCACTGATCGCCAGGGCCCGACCCTGATTGAAATCGATCAGACCGAGTGGACGAAGGCGGTGTCGAAATGAGCTTTTCCACGGTTTTTCCGACGACTCTGAACGGCCTTTTCATCGAGGGTAAATGGTCGGCGGGCAACGAACACTTGCGCGTGATCAACCCGTCGACCGAAGCGCTGTTGACCACGGTTAACGGCGGTGACGAGCGGGCCGTCGACCTGGCGGTGAGCGCGGCAACCAAAGCCTTCGCCACCTGGTCGCAGACCAGCGGCGCCGAGCGCGGTGCGATCCTGCGCAAGATTGCGCAAGGCGTGCAGGCCAGTCGCGAGCGCCTGATGCACTTGCAGTCGAGCAACAACGGCAAGCCATTGTTCGAAGCGGCCATCGACGTCGATGACGTGATCGCCACGTTCGAGTATTACGCCGCTCTGGCCGAAGGGCTGGACGCGAAACAGGACAGCCCGGTTGAACTGCCGACCGACGATTTCAGTGCGCGCCTGCGCCGTGAGCCTTGCGGTGTGGTCGGCCTGATCGTGCCGTGGAACTTCCCGATGGTCACCACTGCGTGGAAGCTCGCCCCGGCCCTGGCCGCCGGTTGCTGCGTGGTGCTCAAGCCCTCGGAAGTGACGCCGCTGCCGGAGCTGGAACTGGCGACGATCATTGCCCAGGCCGGCTTGCCTGCCGGTGTGTTCAACTTGGTGTGTGGTACCGGCCTGGCCGTTGGCGCACCGCTGTCGGCGGACCCGCGTATCGCCAAGATTTCCTTCACCGGTAGCAACGCGGTGGGCGTGCAGGTCATGCAACGGGCGGCGGAAACCGTCAAAGGCGTGAGCCTGGAACTGGGCGGCAAATCCTCCTTGCTGGTGCTGGCCGATGCCGACCTCGACCTGGCGGTGGAAGTGGCCTGCGGTGGCGGTTTCTTCAACGCCGGCCAGATGTGCTCCGCCACCAGCCGCGTGCTGGTCGCCGATGAGCTGGCCGATGAGTTCCTCAGCCGGGTGAAGGCCCGTGCCGAAGCCATTCGCGTGGCCGACCCGTTCGACCCGAACGTGGAAATGGGCGCGCTGGTCAATCAGGCGCAATTCCAGCGCGTGCTCGGCCACATCGATCGCGGCTTGAGCGCTGGCGCCAAACTGGTTTGCGGCGGCAATCGCCCGGCAGACCTGCCGCGCGGATATTTTTTGCAGCCGACCGTCTTCACCGACGTGCCCCTGGACAGTGCGCTGTGGTGCGAAGAGATTTTCGGCCCGGTGATTTGCGTACGTCGTTTTGCCTCGCAAGCCGAAGCGATTGCCCTGGCCAACGACAGCCAGTTCGGCCTGGTCGCCAGCGTCGTTACGCGTAACGCAGAAACGGCGGACCGCGTCGCCAACGCTTTGCAGGCGGGGCTTGTATGGATCAATGCGCCGCAAGTGATCTTCCCGCAGACCGCTTGGGGGGGCTACAAGCAGAGCAGCATCGGCCGCGAATTGGGGCCGTGGGGCTTGCAGGCTTTCCAGGAAATCAAGCACGTGATTCGCGCCGTCTGAAGGCACGAAAACGGTCCGCGCATGCCTCCTCGTGAGGCATGCGCCGGCGTCATGGCTTCAATGAATTTTTATCGATAGTCAGGTGTTTTACACGACCTCAGGATGAACCCGCTGGCTCAGTAAAGCCCCCGAAAATACGAGGGGTACCGCGGGTCCAGCCGCGCGGATGCAACAGTTTCGACCTGCCTTATACCTACAAAAACAAAGGGAGTCCGTAATGGGCGAGCATGATCTGAACAGACGTCAATTCATCAAGACCGTGGGCGTAGCCTCGGTTGCCGCGGCGGCCATGAGCCTGCCGTTCGTCAAGGCCAATGCCAGCGACACCCGCTTTCAAGGCAAGACCCTGCGCCTGCTGACCTGGTCCGACGACACCGGCCTGGCCGCATTGCGCAACATCGCCGCGACCTTCGAAGACAAGTACGGCTGCAAGGTCATCGCCGACCGTACCGGCAGTACCTCGGAAATGGTCGCCAAACTCAAGGCCGGCGGTGATCGTCCGCAGTACGACATCATTACCCTGGCCGGTGTCGGCGCCGAAGGCCTGGCCGCCGCCAACCTGCTGGAAAAACCCGACCTCAACCGCATTCCCAACCTGGTCGACGTACCGGAAAAATACCGCACCGGCGCCAATGGCCACGGCATCGGTTACCTGCTCTGGTGCAACAGCCTGGTCTACAGCACGCGCACCATCAAGGAAGCGCCGAACAGCTACGCCGCCCTGTGGGACGCCGACCTGTCGCCGAACATCTTCCTGCCGCCGCCGAACTGGACCGAGGCCATGGACCTGATCATCATCGCCGCCAAACTGGCCGGTGGTGACGAGCACAACATCGAGCCGGGCTTCAAGAAACTCGCCGAACTCAAGGATCGTGTGGTGACCCTGGGCGAGAACCCGAACCAGATTGCCGAGCTGTTCCGTACCGGCTCCCTGGACATGGGCGGCCTGTACGCCCCGGCGTTTTTCCCGAAACAGATCCGCGATCCGAACTACGGCCTGGGTGCCACCTTCGGCATGAAGGAAGGTTTCTACACCGACCTGATGCTCTCGGTGATGCCGAAGAATCGTCCCGGCGATACCGACCTGACCTACGCGTTCATCAACCACTCCCTGGACCCGCTGGTGCAGGGCAAGATGGCTGAAGACATCTACAACGGCCCGGTCAACGCCAAGGCGATCATCTCCGCCGAAGCGCGCAAGAGCCCATACATCCTCACGCCTGAGCAGATTGCCGAGAAGGCGATCATGCACGACAACGCCTTCCTGGCCACCGTGCATGACCAATGGATTCGTCGTTACACGGAAATCTTTTCTTCCTGATCGTGTGACGAACACAGCTCTTGCGAACACCGCATAACCCTGTGGGAGCGGGCTTGCCCGCGATGACGGCCTTCCTGTCGACACTGTTGTGACCGACAGATCGCGATCGCTGGCAAGCCAGCTCCCACAGGGAACGATGTGGTTTCAAGGGTTGTGTTCGCCAACTGCTTTCCATTGACGAGACCCTTTGCTATGGAACACCAACCTTTGACCCATTCGGTCAGTGTCGCTGAGCCGCGCCCGAATCGGGGTGTTTCGCCGACGGCCCGTGCCTGGTTTTTCCTCACGCCGTCGATGCTGTTTCTGGGCGTACTGATTGCCGCCAGCCTGCTGGTGCTGCGCATGAGCGTGGGCACCAAAGGCGCGGAATGGTCCGGGTTCAGCCTGGCCAGCTACGCCCAATTGCTCGAACCCTACTACCTCAAATCGCTGATGCTGACCCTGCGCCTGGCGCTGATCAGCGCGGTGATCGCGGTGATACTGGCGATCCCGGTGGCCTACACCATGTCACGCCTGACTTCGCCGTTCGTGCGGCGGATCTTCCTCGCCGCGGTGCTGTTGCCGTTGCTGGTCAACCTGCTGCTGCAAAGCTACGGCTGGCTGGTGATCCTCGGTCCCGGCGGCATGCTCAACCAGGCACTGATGGGCCTGGGCCTGATCAAGCGCCCGATCATGTTGCTGTACAACCAGAACGGCGTGTTGATGGGGCTGGTGCAAACCGCCTTCCCGCTGGCTGTGTTGCCGATTGCCAGCGCCATGCGCGGTGTCGCCCGCAGCTACGAAGAAGCGGCTGCCACACTCGGCGCCAGTCGTTTCCAGGTGTTCCGCCAAGTGGTCTTGCCGATGAGCCTGCCGGGGATCATCACCGGCGCGACGCTGGTCTTTGCCTACAACGCCAGCAGCTTCGTGGTGCCGCTGCTGCTCGGTGGTCGACGCGTGCCGATGCTGGCGGTGATGGTGCACGACCAGATCGCCCCGCTGATGAACTGGCCCGCTGCATCCGCCGCTGGTGTGGTGCTGATCGTCACGACCCTCGCGATCATGACCCTGTCCGAATACATCACTGGCCGTCGTCGGCGCATGCTGGAGGCTTCGCAATGAGCTCTGTGATCAAGAAGCGCTATTCGCTGCTGCCAGGCGAAACCGGCAAGTTTGCCGGCATCCTCTCGGGTTTCATTTTGTTGCTGGCGGTGTTGCCGATCCTGACCATGATCGTGATGTCGTTCAGCGGCGCGTCGAACCTCGACTTTCCGCCGAGCAGCTACAGCCTGCAATGGTACAAGGCGGCCTGGCACACCTTCGTGTCGCCGGATGCCAGCGACGTGCTGAGCCTGGGCAAGGCCATGACCACCAGCCTGATGGTGGCGTGCCTGACCATGGTCTTCGCCACGCTGATTGCGGTGCCGGCGGCCTATGCGCTGACCCGTTGTGAATTCCGTGGCAAGGCCGTGGCACTGCAACTGATGTCGCTGCCCCTGGTGTTCCCGATGGTGGTGTTGGGCCTGGCGTTACTGCTGGTGTTCGACAGCCTGCCGTTCCAGATGACCACTTCACGTCTGGTGATTGCCCACGTGATCCTGGCGTTGCCGTTTGTGGTGAAGAACTGCACGGCGGCCATGCTCTCGATCGGCAGCGAAGTCGAGGAGGCCGCGCAAATGCTCGGTGCCTCACCGCTGCGGGCGATTGTCGACGTGGTGGTGCCGTTGATGAAGTCGGGGATCCTGGCGGGCATGCTGCTGGCCTTCATCGTCTCGTTCAACGAATTCACCGTGACCTATTTCCTCTACACCATCGACGTGATGACCGTGCCGATCTGGATGTACAGCCGCACCGTGTCTTCGCTCGACCCAACCGTATTTTCGTTTGCCGTGCTGATCGTGCTGATCGACTTCGTCCTGATCTGGGCGCTGGAGAAGCTAGTCGGTGAAGGTGGCGTTTCGTTCTGATTTCTTGAGGTGATTTATGTCTGGTCTGATTCTGGAAAACGTCGAGAAACACTACGGCTCGGCCTGCGCGGTAAAGGATGTGAACCTGCATTTGCCCGAGGGCAAGCTGGTGTGTTTCCTCGGGCCTTCGGGTTGCGGCAAAACCACTTTGCTGCGGATGATCGCGGGACTTGAAACCCTGACCGGCGGCGAGATTCGCCTGGACGGTGAGGACATCGGCCAAACGCCTGCGCACCTGCGCAATTTCGGCATGGTGTTCCAATCCCTGGCGCTGTTCCCGCACATGACCGTGGGCGAGAACATCGCTTATCCACTGAAACTGCGCGGGGTCAGCAAGGCTGATCAGCAGGCGCGAGTGGTGGAGTTGCTGGAGTTGATCCAGCTGCAACCGATGATCGATCGGCCGGTGGCGAAACTCTCCGGTGGCCAGCGTCAGCGCGTGGCGATTGCCCGGGCGATTGCCAATCACCCGAAAATCCTGTTGCTCGACGAACCGCTGTCGGCGCTGGACGCCAAGCTGCGTGAATCGATGCAGGTGGAAATCCGTCAGCTGCAAAAGCGCCTGAACATCACCACGATCATGGTGACCCACGACCAGCGCGAGGCCATGACCATGGCCGATATCGTCGTCGTGTTGGGCGAACATAAGGTGCAGCAGGTGGGTACGCCCATCGAGATCTACCGCCACCCGGCCAACGAGTTCGTCGCGGACTTCATCGGCTCGGGCAATATCTTCCCGGCCACGGCGCTGGGCAACGGCAAGGTCAGCCTGCCGGGCGGCGATGCGCTGCAAGTACCGATCTGCAGCAGCATTGTGGTCGGTGAGAAAGTGAAGATGCTGATTCGCCCGGAAGACCTGCAACTGTCGGCACCGCAGGCCACGGCGGGTAACCGCTTGCTGGGCAAGGTGACGTTCGTGCGCGATATCGGCGCGACCATCGAGACGACGGTTGAGTGTTCCGGGGTGTCGTTTACGGCGTTGAGCACGCCGTGTCAGGGGATTGGCTTGAGCGTTGGGCATCCGGTGTCGGTGACATTGCCAGCTGAGGCTTGCCGGGTACTCGGCGCCTGACAGGCCCCCTTCGCTGGCAAGCCAGCTCCTACAGGTTACAGCGATCCCTTGTAGGAGCTGGCTGGCCAGCGAAGGGGCCGGTCACGGCACCGCGAATGCCGGATCAAACCGACAACCGCAACCGCGCCAGATCCCGCAACGGCGGCGCCCCGAACAACCGGCTGTATTCCCGGCTGAATTGCGAGGGGCTTTCATAACCCACCCGATACCCCGCCGCCGAAGCTTCCAGCCCTTCGGCCAACATCAGGCGTCGCGCCTCCTGCAGGCGCAGCTGCTTCTGATACTGCAACGGACTCATCGCCGTCATCGCCTTGAAGCGGTGATGCAGGGTCGACACACTCAGGTTCACTTCCTTTGCCAGATCGTCGATGCGCAGCGGTTGCTCGAAATTACCATTGAGCCACTTGATCGCCTGGCTGATGCGATGACTCTGGCTGTTGGCAATGGCGATTTCATACAGCCGGTGCCCCTGTTTGCTGCGTAACAACCGGTAGAGAATTTCCCGGCGAACCAGCGGCGCGAGCATGGCGATGTCTTTCGGTGTGTCGAGCAATCGCGCCAGGCGCAGCACGGCGTCGAGCATGGCGCTGTCGAGTTGTTCGACATACAGGCCGCGGCCGGTCGGCCGGGTGGGTACGCCGAGGGGGCCGGCGTCGGCGATCAGCGCGGTGATTTCCGTCGGGTCGATATCCAGTCGCACCGCGAGGATCGGTTCTTCGGCCGAGACATTCACCACCCGCCCACTGAGCGGCATCGAAACCGAGACCACCAGGTAATTCAGCGGGTCGTAATTGAAGAATTCGTCGGCCAGCCGAACTTCCTTGCGACCCTGGGCCATGATGCACAGCGCCGGTTGTGCAAGCACCGGCGCGAACTCGTGGTTCTGGCTGTGGCGCGACATGAACAGCGAGCCGACAGCGGTGGCATAAGTGCCATCTTCAGCGGTGTTGCGACGGATGATCGCCGCCAGCTCCGCGCGTTGCTTTTCCATGTCGGTGTCAAGCGGGGCTTGAAATTGATCGAACGACGACATGCAAGGCATCCTCGGCAAGGCATGGGTGATGGGCAGAGCATAAGTTTGTGCAAGCAGCAGCGGTAGACACATCC
Organism: Pseudomonas sp. NPDC087336; assembly: GCF_044744285.1. Taxonomy (NCBI): domain Bacteria; kingdom Pseudomonadati; phylum Pseudomonadota; class Gammaproteobacteria; order Pseudomonadales; family Pseudomonadaceae; genus Pseudomonas; species Pseudomonas sp. NPDC087336. The sequence continues at coordinate 119,868 of NZ_JBIUYA010000012.1, forward strand.
TGCCTGATGCTTGCCTGATTCTGCACGGGGTTGTTCCCTTGCATGAACAAGGCAGGGCGCAGAAGGGAAAAATTGCTTGAAACTCGTATCGCGGAACCCTGACAGTGTTTTACACATTGTTACGGGCAGCCCGCCAATACTCGCAGGATTGTGCAACACGCCGGCAGGAATCGACTAACGATACAGGCACAGTGGCCTTTAACCTTGGATCCTGTCGCAGCCCGTCCCAGGCTGCCACGCGACTCCCCGGGAGGGTTGAACATGTCAAAGCAGATCCCCGTCAGTCATATGGCCTTTGTTCGGGCGCGCCCTGGGCGTTCTCAAGAGCTGGGTGTGCGCCTGAGCGCGCTGATCGAGCCGTCCCGCGCAGCGAAAGGCTGCCTGAGCTTTGCCTTGCAGCATTCGCAATGCGATCCGCAGTTGTGGCTGGTGTCCGGTTTTTGGGCCAGCCAGCAGGCCATGACCGCGTACTTCAGCACGCCGGCCATGGAGGTTTTTGCCGAACTGGTGCAGGAGCTGGTGGTCGACAGCCTGGATTTTCACACCTTCAAGGAGGTGTCGGCGGCACAGGCGTTGCGTCAGTCCGGGTCGGCGGTACACAAACTGGCCGGTTGAGGGTTTAATGGCAGCATTCTCAACCAGCCAGGATGCGCGACATGGCACGCAAAGCCTTTGAAACCTTTGAAGCAGTATCAGCCGTAGTCCCCCGCGAAGGTGGGTATTACGCGGCAATCGCCACCAAAGCCATTGGTGGTTCGGGAGCGCCTCGTTTCAACAAACTGCTGGAAGAGCAGACCTTCAAGACCGCCAAGGAAGCAGATGAAGCCGCTGCCTTGCAATTGACCCACCTCAAAGGTGTCGGCGAAGACGGCGAATTGATCTGGTAATTACTTCACCGCCCCTGGGCGATACATCTTGAACAACGCCTCAGGCCCCAGCTGGAAATAATCCGCCGGCCCGCCGCCGCGCAGAATCGGTTCTGCCGCGGCGGTGTCGTACACCCCATCCTTCAACAGCCACTTGGCGATATGCACGGCGACCACTTCGCCGAGAATCAGCCAGCTCGGCACCACATTTCCGTCCGCCCGCTGCAGCTGAATGATCTGGGTGACCTTGCATTCGAATGACACCGGGCTTTCGGCAACCCGTGGCACCGCGATGACTTTCGAGGCGACCGGTGTCAGTCCGGACAATTCGAACTCGTTGACCTGCGGACCGACAGCGGCGCAGCTCTGGTTCATCTGCTTGGCCAATGGCCGGGTGGCCAGGTTCCAGGCGAATTCACCAGTTTGTTCAATGTTGTTCAGGCTGTCTTTGCGCCCGATGCTGGAAAAACCAATGATCGGCGGAATGTAGTTGAAGGCGTTGAAAAAGCTGTAGGGCGCCAGGTTCAAGTGGCCTTCGGCATCCTGTGAAGAAATCCAGCCAATGGGACGCGGACCGACGATTGCGTTGAACGGATCGTGGGGCAGGCCGTGGCCGTTGGCAGGTTCGTAGTAGTGGATGTCGTCGGGCATGGCCGGTCTTCCTGAAGGCTTGAATCGAAGGAGCGCCATAGTGCTAGTGTGCGTCGTTGATTTCCAGTCGGATGAGGTCCCGGAGCTAGTGGCATTGAAATTCCTGTCTTCCAGAAATGACTAAGCCCGGCCGAAGCCGGGCTGTTGTGCCGCTGTTGAGGATTAGCTGACGGAAGCACCGCCAGTACGGTCATAGCCATCTGCGGCGACTGTAGCGGAGCCTGTACGGTCATAGCCGTCTGCTGCAACAGCGGAGCCAGTACGGTCGTAACCGTCGGCGGCGAAGGTGTTGGCAGCCAGTACGGACAGGGCGATGGCGAGGAACAGTTTGGTTTTCATCTTCATTTCTCCAGGTACTTTGGCGTTTTGTCTCTTGGGCATGGGTTTCATGCTACGCCAATTAAACTGATTTAAAAGCGCAAAATAATGCTAAAAACAATCGATTAAGTAGATGTTAACGCTATCAGATGTTTTCGCTTTCAAGGTTTGAGCAAGCGCGTCACAGCTGGTCGATTGGGCAGGTTCAGAATGGGAGACGAGCATTAACTCGTGATTAATCCCGTCCAACGCAAACAAAAAAGGGGCAGATCCCGACGATCTGCCCCTTTTGCTGTAACGCGCCTGGACTTAGTCCGTGACGATCCGCGAGTGCTTTCGGGTGTCTTTCATGGTGATGTACACCAGCAACGACACGGCGATGCACGCGGTGACATACCAGTAGTAACCGGTTTCCATGCCAATGCTCTTGAACCACAGCGCGATGTATTCAGCGGTGCCGCCGAAGATCGACACGGTCAGGGCATACGGCAGGCCTACGCCCAGGGCGCGGATTTCGGTCGGGAACAGCTCGGCTTTTACCACCGCGTTGATCGAGGTGTAGCCGCTGACGATGATCAGCGCCGCCATGATCAGGAAGAACGCGCCCCACCAGGTCGTGATGGTGTGCAGGGTGGTGAGGATCGGCACGGTGAAAATCGTACCCAGTACGCCGAAGGCGATCAGGATCGGACGCCGGCCGATCTTGTCCGACAGGCCACCGATGATCGGTTGCAGACACATGAACAGGAACAGCGTGGCGGCAGAGATGGTGGTGGAGTCGGAAATGCTCATGCCGACGGTGTTCACCAGGTATTTCTGCATGTAGGTGGTGTAGGTGTAGAACGCCAGGGTGCCGCCCATGGTCAGGCCGACCACGGTCAACAGCTCTTTCGGATGGCGCATCAAGGTGCGCATCGCGCTTTCCTTGGCCTTTTCCTTCTTGGTGAAGGACTCGGTTTCTTCCATGCCGCGACGCAGGTACAGCGCGACCACGGCACACAGCGCGCCAATGGCGAACGGGATGCGCCAGCCCCAGGCGTACAGCTCTTCGGTGGTCAGTACGTTTTGCAGGATGATCAGTACGGCCAGGGCGATGAGCTGACCGGATATCAGGGTCACGTACTGGAAGCTGGAGTAGAAACCACGACGTTCCTTGGTCGCCATCTCGCTGAGGTAAGTGGCGGAGGTGCCGTATTCGCCACCGACCGACAGGCCTTGCAGCAAGCGGGCGAACACCAGCAGGATCGGCGCACCGATACCGATGATTTCATAGCCCGGGCTCAGGGCGATCAGCAGCGAGCCGAAGCACATCAGGTAAACCGAGGCCATCAGCGCCTTCTTGCGTCCGACTTTGTCGGCGTACAGGCCCATCAGCCAACCCCCGATCGGGCGCATCAGGAAGCCCACGGCGAAGATCGCAGCGGTGTTCAGCAGTTGTGCGGTGGTGTCGCCTTTGGGGAAGAAGGTCTTGGCGAAATAGAGAGAGAAAGCGGCGTAGACGTACCAGTCATACCACTCGACCATGTTGCCGACAGAGCCGCTGAAAATCGATTTGATGCGGCTGGAGGTGGTTCGTTCTTTTGTCGGCGCGGCAACCGACCCACGGGGCAGGGTATTGGAGTTATCCATTGAAGGATCCTTCGTTTAATTATTTTTTGTGGAGCGCGAATAAACGCAGCCTGCGGGGGCTATAGCAGGAGCTGTGCCAAGAGGGAGAGGGCCGGTTTAGAGGGGGGTTGAGGTTTGAGTAAGCGGAAATCCGCTTATTCTGAAGAAGGCGTGAGCGAAAAACCGCCTAATAGTTCCTGGGGTTCCGATCGTTCCCACGCGGAGCGTGGGAACGATCATTCACCGAGGAACATCTCGCGGTTCAACCCATGCCGCTGCATCTTTTCATTGAACGTGCGGCGCGGCAGTTGCAGTTCTTCGAGCACCGCTTTCACATCGCCTTTGTGCCGGGTCAACGCAGCGCGCAGGCACTGCGCCTCAAAAGCTTCCTGCTGCGCTGCCAGTGACTGACCCGGCTCGATGCCCGCCGGTACAGGCTCGCCAAGGCCCAACACCTGGCGCTCGGCCACGTTCGCCAGTTCGCGCACATTGCCTGGCCAGTCGTGGCTCAACAGATGGCTCAACTGCGGCCCGCTCAACGGTGCAAAGGTGCGCCCCAAACGCTCGGCGGCACTCTGGGCAAAGGCCTCGTATAACAACGGAATGTCTTCGCGCCGGTCGCGCAACGGTGGCAGGCGCAATTCGGCGACGTTCAAGCGGTAAGCCAGGTCTTCGCGAAAACGTCCGGCCCGTGCTTCGTCGAGCAGGTCCGGCTTGGTCGCGGCGATGATGCGCAGATCTACACGAATACTCTGGTTCGAGCCCAGGCGCTCAAGCTTCTGCTCCTGCAACACCCGCAGCAATTTCACCTGCTGCGCCAGGGGCATGCTTTCGATTTCATCGAGAAACAGCGTGCCGCCATCGGCATATTCGAGCTTGCCGATACGCTTGCCCTGGGCGCCGGTGAACGCGCCGCTTTCGTGGCCGAACAGCTCGGCCTCGAACAGCTGTTCGGGAATGGCCGCGCAGTTCAAGGCGACAAACGGTTTATCGGCGCGCGGCCCGAAATCGTGCAGGCAGCGGGCAACCAGCTCCTTGCCACTGCCGGTTTCACCGCGGATCAATACGTTGACCGGCAACGCCGCCAGGTCCAGAACCTGTCGACGCAGCGTTTGCAAGCCCCGGGATACCCCCAGCAGCGTCGCGTCGAGTTTGGCGCGGTTGTCGGCCTGCTCGTGCAAGGCGCGGTTTTCCAACACCAACCGGCGCTTGTCCAGCGCGCGGCGCAGGCTGCCAAGCAGGGTCTGCGGGCTGAAGGGTTTTTCGAGGAAGTCGTAGGCGCCATCGCGCATCGCATCGACGGCCATTGGCACGTCGCCGTGGCCAGTCAGCAGAATCACCGGTAAGTCGGTATCGCGGCGCTGGACTTCGGCCAGCAGTTCCAGCCCGGACATGCCGGGCATGCGCACGTCGCTGAGGATCACGCCGGGGTAATGCGCGGGCAGTTGCGCCAGGCATTCATCGGCGCGGCTGAACAGTTGCACCTGGAAACCCGACAGGCTCAGCCATTGTTCGACGGCGCTGCGGATGCTGCTTTCGTCGTCGACCACCATCACTGAATTGAGCATGTGCCAGGAGCCTCCGCGATAGGCAAGGTGAGTGTGAACACCGCGCCGTTGTCGTGATTATCGGCGCTCAGGCGTCCGCCCGATTCGTGAACGATGGCAAAGGATACGGCCAGACCGATGCCCAGGCCATCGCCCACCGGTTTGGTGGTGAAAAAGGGATCGAAGACCTTCGACAGGTTTTCTTCGGCGATGCCTGCGCCGTTGTCGATGACGCTCAGGCGCCACAGTTGTTCGTCGGCTTCGAGGCGGATTTCCAGGCGTTTGCAGGGTTTATCCTGCATCGCATCCAGGGCGTTGCGCAGCAGATTGATCAGCACCTGTTCCAGACGAATCGCATCGCCGCGTACCCACGCCGGGCGCGTCAGGTGCAACACGGTGCTGACCTGTTCGTCGCGCAGGCGAGTGTCGAGCAGCTCAAGCGATTGGTCCACCACCGCCGCCAGGTCCAGGCGTTCGCGCAGGCCGCTGGGGCTTTTGCGGGCGAAGGTTTTCAGGTGGCCGGTGAGGGCGGCCATGCGCGTCAGCATGTCATCCACAGGTTTGAGTGCCTTGTAGGCGTCGTCGACCCGGCCGTGTTCGAGCAACAGGCGCAAGGTCGCCAGTTGCATGCGCTGGGCGGTCAGCGGTTGATTGATTTCATGGGCCAGCGCCGCCGACATCTGGCCGAGGGCCGCGAGCTTGGCCGATTGCACCAGGCCGTCCTGGGCAGTGCGCAGGTCTCGGGTGCGCTCTTGCACCAGCTGTTCGAGTTCTTCGCGACTGCGCTGGCGCATTTTCGCCAGGCGCCAGCGCTGGTTGAGGAACAGCAGCAGGAACACCAGCGTCAGCCACAGGCCTGCCGCGGCGAGGGCGGCGTTGCGACTGTCCTCGAACGCCACTTGCGGACGACGCAGCAGGTGCAGCGTCCAGCCCTCGGCGGTCAAAGGCAGGGATTCCCACAGGTAATCCGTTTTGCCGTCCGGCCCGTCGACCCGCGCCAGTTCGCTGTTGTCGTCGAATCGGCGCAGCGATTGATAGTCGAGCAGCGTCAGCGGCTGCTTGTCGTATTGGCGGGTGGCCATGAGTTCGGCGTGATCGCTGTCGCTCAGCGGTTTCAATTGGCGATAGCGCCAGCCCGGCTGATTGGCGATGAAGATGATGCCGCGTGCATCGCTGACCAGCAGCGTGTCGCTGCCTTGACGCCATTCGCGCTCCAGCTCGGGAAACTCGAGCTTCACCACCATGGCGCCGAGAAACTGCCCGTCGTCATTGGTCACGGCGCTGGACAGGAAGTAACCCGGTATCCCGCTGGTCACGCCCACGGCATAAAAACGCCCGGTGCCCTGGGTTCGGGTCTGATTGAAGTAGGGGCGAAAACCGTAGTTATGACCGACGTAACTGCTGGGCAAACGCCAGTTGCTTGCCGCAACGGCCAGGCCAGTACGATCGAGCAGTTCCAGGGTCGAGGACTCGGCGGCGCCGTTGATCTTTTCCAGCTTGCGGTTAAGCAGCTCCTGTTGTTCGGGGCTTACCGGGCCTTTGAGTGCGTCACGCAATTGAGGGTCCAGCGCCAGCACCGAGGGCAGGGCGCGGTAGCGTTCGATCAAGGTATGCAGCGACGTGGCGTACAGCGCCAATTGCTGATTGGCACGGGCCGCGTCTTCAACCAGGGATTGGCGTACGGTGTGGCGCATGGCCAGGGTGGCAGCAATGGCGGCACCGGCGATGATCAGCACGGTGTACAGCGCCAGGCGCAGGGATCGGGAAGTCGGCAGCATGCAGTGGACAACAGGTGAAAATGAGGGGGAGCACCATACCATGTGAACGGCAGTCATCTCTCGCCCGAACCCATGCGCTGGCGCGGGTTTTACCGTGATGGTCGATTGCAGGCGTTTCAGCTTGTTACCAGCCAAAAAAAACCGGCCTGTCGTTGCCGACCGGCCGGTTTTTTCAGGAGGGTTCAGTGCAATTTATTGCACTTCTACCGCCAGGCTTTCACTGATCTTTTGCTGCCAGATGGCAGGACCGGTGATGTGTACTGACTCACCCTTGCTATCCACCGCAACGGTTACCGGCATGTCTTTCACGTCGAACTCGTAGATCGCTTCCATGCCCAGTTCGGCGAAAGCAACAACGCGAGACTTCTTGATCGCTTGCGCCACCAGGTAAGCCGCGCCGCCCACTGCCATCAGGTAAACGGCCTTGTGGTCCTTGATCGCGTCGATCGCGGTCGGGCCACGCTCGGATTTGCCGATCATGCCCAGCAAGCCGGTTTGCTCGAGGATCTGACGGGTGAACTTGTCCATCCGCGTTGCGGTAGTAGGACCGGCAGGGCCAACCACTTCTTCGCGAACCGGATCGACCGGGCCGACGTAGTAGATGAAGCGACCTTTGAGGTCCACCGGCAGGGTTTCACCCTTGTTCAGCATCTCGACCATGCGCTTGTGCGCAGCGTCGCGACCGGTGAGCATCTTGCCGTTGAGCAGGACGGTTTCGCCCGGCTTCCAGCTCTGCACTTCTTCCGGGGTCAGGGTGTCGAGGTTGACGCGACGAGCCGACGGACCGGCTTCCCAGACGATTTCCGGGTAGGCGTCCAATGGTGGCGCTTCCAGGGAGGCCGGGCCGGAACCGTCGAGCACGAAGTGCGCGTGACGGGTGGCGGCGCAGTTCGGGATCATGCACACCGGCAGGGAGGCGGCGTGGGTCGGGTAATCCATGATCTTCACGTCGAGCACGGTGGTCAGGCCACCGAGGCCCTGGGCGCCGATGCCCAGTTGGTTGACCTTCTCGAACAGCTCCAGGCGCATTTCTTCGATGCGGTTCTGCGGGCCGCGGGCCTTCAGCTCGTGAATGTCGATGGATTCCATCAACACTTCCTTGGCCATTACCGCGGCTTTCTCGGCGGTGCCGCCGATGCCGATGCCGAGCATGCCCGGTGGGCACCAGCCGGCGCCCATGGTCGGAACGGTCTTGAGCACCCAGTCGACGATCGAGTCGGACGGGTTGAGCATGGCCATTTTCGACTTGTTCTCGGAACCGCCGCCCTTGGCCGCCACGTCCACTTCCACGGTGTTACCCGGAACGATGGAGTAGTGGATAACGGCCGGGGTGTTGTCCTTGGTGTTCTTGCGAGCACCCGCCGGGTCGGCGAGGATCGAAGCGCGCAGGACGTTTTCCGGCAGGTTGTAGGCGCGACGTACGCCCTCGTTGATCATGTCGTCCAGGCCCATGGTGGCGCCATCCCAACGTACGTCCATGCCTACACGCACGAACACGGTGACGATGCCGGTGTCCTGGCAGATCGGGCGGTGGCCGGTAGCGCACATCCGCGAGTTGATCAGGATTTGCGCCATCGAATCGCGAGCTGCCGGCGATTCTTCACGCAGATAGGCCTCGTGCATCGCCTGGATGAAATCCACGGGGTGGTAATAGGAAATGAATTGCAGGGCGTCGGCAACGCTCTGAATCAGGTCGTCTTGCTTGATCACGGTCATGAGTCGCGCTCCTCTAAAAGACGGGAACATTCAATAAGGTGCTTGCAGCTTGGGTGCATCGGTCGGTTGCAAGCACCTTTCAAGGCACGCCGGGCATGCTGGCGCGACGCTAAAAAGGCGCGGCAGTATACCGTGCCTCGCAAGCGGACACACCCGCCGGCGGTCAAACCTTGGTCTGATAGTCGTATCCGGTCTCCGTAGGAGCTGCCGCAGTGGAATTGTGTCACCCCAAAATTGAATGGTTATTTATCGGCCGCACCACTAAAGTGACATTCGGTCTGTAGAGTAGGACGCTCTGTCAGCCTTCTTTCATAGGGTGAGTCAACGATTGACCCATAACGCCATCCAGCGCCTGTTGCTCAAACGTTTTGGCCTCGCAGCCGGCACTTACGCCCTGGCTCTGCTACTGCTGTGGCTGGCGTTTTTTACCGGCCATTACGATGTACCGCTGACCGATGTCGCCGTCGGCAGCGCGCTGGTGGTCATCAGCCAGGCGGCGTTGTTCGCGGTGTTCTACAGCGGCTGCAACCTGCGTTTCACCGACCCCAGCCTGACAGAGCCGCAAGTGCTGCTGGGGCTGGGCTGGCAAACCTGGCTGATTGCCAATCTGGATGAGGCTCGCGGCGCGTTTCTGGTGTTCTACGTGCTGATTCTGCTGTTCGGGCTGTTTCATCTGTCGCGCCGTGCCTTTGCGCGGTGCGCGTTGCTGGTTTTTTTCAGTTTCAGCGCGATCACGCTGTGGGAGGGCTACCACTTCCAGCTGGCCGATCCGGCGCTGGCCGTGTTGCAGGTGTGCGTACTGTTTATCGTGCTGGTCTGGCTGGAGTTGTACGCCCGTTATGTCCAGGCCTCGCGCCTGCGCATGCGTCAGCGCCGCTTCGCCTTGCAGGCGCACCAGGACACGTTGCGCGGGATGATGCGCCAGCTCGAGGACCTGGTGGCCACCGACGAATTGACCGGACTGTTCAATCGCCGGCATTTCCTGCGCCTGGCTTCGCGCGAACTCAAGGCCATGGACGCCAGCGTCGTGCATGGCTTGGCGCTGATCGACCTCGACCACTTCAAGCGCATCAACGACGTGCACGGCCATGCGGCGGGCGATCAGGTGTTGCAGGCATTTGCCGGCGTGGCGTCGGCCTGCCTGCGCGACGGTGATGTCCTGGCGCGCTACGGCGGAGAAGAGTTCGTGGTGTTGCTGCCTGATTGCGATGCCGAGCGATTGACGGCTTGTTGCGAGCGGCTGCGCCTCGCCTTTATCGATGTCGAGCTGATCGGCTTGAAGGTCGGCAGTCTCAGCCTGTCCGCCGGTATGACCCTGTTGTTACCGGGCGATGATCTTGACGAGGCCTTGCAGCGGGCCGACCAGGCGCTTTATCGGGCCAAGCGTGACGGCCGCAACCGGTGCGCGGCGGCATGGGAGAACGTCGATGCCTGAGTTGCGCGTAGGCGATCGCCAATGGTCAGTGGCCACTGGCAGTAATCTGCTGGATGCCCTGAATCAGAACGGTGTGTCGGTGCCTTACAGCTGTCGTGCCGGCAGTTGCCATGCGTGCCTGGTGCAGTGCGTGCAAGGGCTTCCGAGCGACAGCCGGCCCGATGCCTTGAGCGCAGAACAGCGCCAACAAGGCTGGCGCCTGGCCTGCCAGTGTCAGGTGGTCGAGGACTTGCAGGTGCACACCTTCGACCCGCAACAGGACGGTCGCCCGGCCGAGGTCACGGCGACCGATTGGCTGAGCCCCAGCGTGTTGCGTTTGCGCCTGACGGCGCAGCGGCCATTGCGCTACAGCGCCGGCCAGCATCTGGTGCTATGGGCGGGCAATGTGGCACGGCCGTATTCCCTCGCCAGCCTGCCGGAAGAGGACCGCTTTCTTGAGTTTCACCTCGATTGTCGCCAGTCTGGGGAATTTTGCGACGCAGCCCGTCAGCTAAGTATCGGCGACCCGATCCGCCTAGGCGAGTTGCGTGGCGGCGCGTTGCACTACGACCGGGACTGGCACGACCGCCCGCTGTGGCTGATGGCCGCCGGCACTGGGCTGGGGCCATTGTTTGGCGTGTTGCGCGAAGCGTTGCGTCAGGATCATCGGGGCGCTATTCGCGTCATTCACCTGGCCCACGACGCCAATGAGCATTATCTGGCCAAACCCCTGCAAGCCATGGCGGCCAGCCGCCCGAACCTCAGTATCGAACTCTGGACCCCGGCCGAGTTGCCAGCGGCTTTGGCGCAGCTGCGGCTGGCTTCGCGGCAAACCCTGGCCTTGGTCTGCGGAGCCCCTGACAGCGTCGACGCCTTTGCACGGCGTTTGTACCTGGCGGGACTGCCGCGTAATCAATTGCTGGCTGATGTGTTCCTGCCCCGTGGTTGAGTGAATCATTTGTGCACGAAATGCAATGGGTGCTCTCTTCTTTGTATACCCCCAACTTCTGCAGGGATTGCAGGCAATGACTATCTGGAGCCAGAAGTGTTGAAGATACTGTCATAAATGGCAGTACTGTCCATGCTATCAGGTAGCCTCGAAATCATGAATTTTGGTCATAAAAAATGCCCCCCAACGTTAACTGGGGGGCATTTTTATTGGCGAAGGTCTCAGACCATCGGGTCGCCAACGTGCAGGATCTTCATGCCGTTGGTGCCACCGGTGGTGTGGTAGCTGTCGCCCTTGGTCAGGATGACCCAGTCGCCTTTCTCCACGACGCCGCGCTTGACCAGCTCGTCGATCGCCTTCTGGCTGACTTCGTTCGGTGCCAGCGAGGCCGGATCGAACGGAATGGTGTACACGCCACGGAACATTGCCGCGCGAGCCTGGGCTTCACGGTGCGGAGTGAACGCGTAAATCGGTACCGAGGAACGGATGCGCGACATGATCAGCGGGGTGTAGCCGCTTTCGGTCAGGGCGATGATCGCTTTTACGCCAGGGAAGTGGTTGGCGGTGTACATGGTCGCCAGTGCAATGCTCTCGTCGCAGCGCTGGAACTCTTTACCGATGCGGTGGCTGGAGGTCTTGCTGGTCGGGTGCTTTTCAGCGCCGATGCAGATACGCGCCATTGCTTGCACGGCTTCCAGCGGATACAGGCCGGCGGCACTTTCGGCCGAGAGCATCACGGCGTCGGTGTAGTCGAGCACGGCGTTGGCTACGTCGGACACTTCGGCGCGGGTTGGCATCGGGTTCTGGATCATCGACTCCATCATCTGGGTCGCCACGATCACGGCCTTGTTGTGGCGGCGTGCGTGCAGAATGATCTTCTTCTGGATACCCACCAGTTCGGCGTCGCCGATTTCCACACCCAAGTCACCACGGGCCACCATCACGGCGTCGGAGGCATTGATCAGGCCATCGAGGGTTTCGTCGTCGGCCACGGCTTCGGCACGTTCGATTTTCGCCACCAGCCAGGCGGTACCGCCGGCTTCGTCGCGCAGTTGACGGGCGTATTCCATGTCGGCGGCGTCGCGCGGGAAGGACACGGCGAGGTAGTCGACCTGCATTTCGGCAGCGAGCTTGATGTCGGCCTTGTCTTTCTCGGTCAGGGCCGGTGCCGTCAGGCCACCACCGCGACGGTTGATGCCTTTATGGTCCGACAGCGGGCCGCCAATGGTCACGGTGCAGTTCAGTTCGGTGGCGGTGGCGGTATCGACGCGCATCACCACACGGCCGTCATCGAGCAGCAGCTCGTCGCCTACACCGCAGTCCTTGACCAGGTCCGGGTAGTCGATGCCGACCACTTGCTGGTTGCCTTCGGTCAGGGGATGGCTGGTGGAGAAGGTGAATTGATCACCGATCTTCAGCTCGATCTTCTTGTTGGCGAATTTGGCGATACGGATTTTCGGGCCTTGCAGGTCACCCAGCAGGGCGACGAAGCGACCGTGCTTGGCAGCCAAGTCACGCACCAGCTTAGCGCGAGCCTTGTGCTCGTCGGGGGTGCCGTGGGAGAAGTTCAGGCGGGCGACGTCCAGGCCAGCCAGGATCAGCTGTTCGAGAACTTCCGGCGAGTTACTGGCCGGGCCAAGGGTGGCGACGATTTTGGTACGACGGACGGACATGCAAAGACTCCTGAGTTCAAGCGCTGAGTGAGGCTACTATGCTCTTGGGGTGTAGTCATTGTTCATGTGCACTACTTATTCGTTTGTTTATTGAACCGAACACTTTTGGTTACCGGCCGCCTGAAGATTTTCACCCACGGGTCGATACAGAGCTCAAGTCAGGAGAACTCCCATGCGATTCGTGCTCATAGCCGTCCTTGCCCTCAGTGTAGTGGGCTGCACCCGTTGGTCGATGAACCACCATTTGAACCTGGCCTACAGCGCCTATGATCGTGGCAATTGCGAGCAGGTGACGCTCGAGCTGTCCAAAGTGGAACGCGCCAGCCGCGCGCGGCCTTATGTGTGGCCGGAAGTGTCGATGCTGCGCGGTTTGTGCCTGGAACGGCAGAAACTGTTTGTCGATGCGGCGCAGACCTACCAGTTCATCCTCGCTTCCTATCCGCAAAGCGAATATGCCTACCGCGCCCAGGCCCGCCTGGAAACCTTGCAAGCGCTGGGTCACTACCCGCTACGCAGTTCGGCTGCGGCGCGCCCCACCCGCTTCTGATTACGTTTCTCATTCAATGGCTGGCTCACCCGTGACGGTGAGCTATAGTCGAATGAAGCGGTTTAGAGCTTTGCCTCCAAACCGACGTAACACCTGTGATCGGCAGGAGTAAGCGGCAGCGTTTCATGGACTGCCGCACCAGGATCGGGGAGAGCGGCCCATGCCTGATTCAACAAGAGGCAGGCCCGTTCCGAAGCATTAGTGCGGCCCTGCTTAAGGGCCTGTCATAGCGAATTCAGCATGTTCACTGACCGCCGGATCGAGCGGCATCAACTGCCGTATTTTCTGAAAGTGTTCAACCGCATTACCGACAAACCCATTGGCTACCTGGGCAACGTCTCCGAAGACGGGCTGATGCTCATCAGTCAGCTGCCCATGATGATCGGCGCGGATTTCGATTTGCGCCTGAAAATCCCCGGGAGCGGCGGGTGCATGCAGGTCATCGACCTGCGGGCGTGTTGCCTGTGGTGCCATGAAGACGCAACCCCTCATTTCTATGACGCCGGGTTCAGCCTGCAACGGGCGCCGCCGGAGTATGGACAACTGGTGGAGGCGTTGAGGCAATACTTCAGCTTTCAGCCGTTGCCGGCTTCGGCTTGATGCAGCAGTCATCGCGCTTGGAGGGGGTCGCTAAATCGTCCCTGCTTTTTTCCAGCTCAAGTATCGCGTGACCAGCACGGGGCCCAACGCCTCAGGTTGCGTATCCACTACCGGTACTCCGTGGGCGCTCAAGCGTTCATGGAGTGCTGCGCGCGAATTCAGATATTCGACGGTCCCGCAATAGACCAGCGCCTCTGACAAGGTGTGCACCGGCAATACTCGCGTGGTATCCAGGACGTTTTCACGCAAGCTTGCGACCAACACTTGATGCTGCTGGCTCAAGCGCTTGACGGCAGTGAGCAGTTCTTCATCGTCTTCGTCGCGCAGGTTGGTCACCAGCAGCAACAGCGCCCGCCGTTTCTGCCGAGACAGTAGTTGGGTGGTAGCCGCTTGATAATCGGCGCTACGTTGAGTGCTGTTCAGGTCGTAAACCGCGTTGAGCAACACGTTCAGCTGGCCAGCGCCTTTCACCGGGGCGAGGTAACGCGGGTGATCGCTGGCAAAGGTGCAGAGGCCTACGGCATCCCCCTGGCGCAGCGCGACGTAGCTCAGCAACAGGCAGGCATTGAGCGCGTGATCGAAGTGCGCCAGTTCGCCGTCCTGGCTGCGCATGCGTCGACCGCAATCGAGCATGAAGATGATCTGTTGGTCGCGCTCGTCCTGGTACTCCCGGGCAATCGGCGTGCGTTGGCGGGCGGTGGCTTTCCAGTCGATCTGGCGCAGGCTGTCGCCTTCGCGAAATTCCCGTAGCTGATGAAACTCCAGGCCCAGGCCGCGTCGTTGGCGCTGGCGTACGCCGAGTTGGCTGAGCCAGTTATCCACCGCCAGCAATTGGCCGCCGTAGAGTCGGGCGAAATCGGGGTAGACGCGGGTATTGTCGAACACGCTCAGCAGGCGTTTGCCGAGCCATAGACCCAATGGGCTGGGCAGGCTGATTTCGCAGTTCTCGAAGCTGAAGTGGCCGCGCTTGAGCGGGCGCAGGCGATAGTCGACGTAACTGAGTTGACCGGGTTGAAGTTCGACCGACAGGGGCAGGTTCTCGAAGCTCAACCCGTCGGGTACGTGGTCGTAGACCTGGATGTTCAGTGGCAGGGGAAAGTCGTGCTCGACTTGCAGTCGCACCGCAGTCCAGCGGCCGAGGGCCAGGCTGCCGGGCATTTGTCGTTGTACCCGGGGCGAGGGCAGGCGTTTGAGGCGGATGGCGTCGAGCATCGCCAGGGCCAGGAGGGCCAGTAGCAAGCCCCAGTTGATCGAGAACAGCGTTGATGGAACGGCGATGTCCAGTGCGCGCAATGCACCCAGAAAGATACCGATGACCAGCAGGATTGCGAGCCAGACCAGCAGCAGGCGCGAGGGTTTCACAGCCGTGGCGCCGGTACTTGATCGAGCAGTTGCCGTAGTACCTGATCGACGTCCAGCCCTTCGATGTCCAGTTCTGGTGCGATGCGCACGCGATGGCGCAGCACGGCCAGGGCGCAGCCTTTTATGTCGTCCGGGATCACAAACTCACCGCCGCGCAACAAGGTCCGCGCCCTGGCGCAGCGCACCAGCGCAATGGACGCACGAGGCCCGGCACCGAGGGTCAGGCCGGGCCAGCTGCGGGTGGTGCGAGCCAGGCGTACGGCGTAGTCGAGGACCTGGTCGTCCAGTGGCAAATCACTGGCGATGCGCTGCAACACGAGTACCTCCTTGGCTTGTAGCACTGTGCGCAGCGGTTGCACATCGAGCATGTCGGCCCGGGTCGAGCGGCTGACCTGACGCACCATGTCCAACTCCTGCTCGGCGTCGGGGTAGTCCATGCGCACCTTAAGCATGAAGCGATCGAGTTCGGCTTCCGGCAACGGGTATGTGCCTTCCTGTTCGATGGGGTTTTGCGTGGCGAGCACCATGAACGGCTGCGCGATGGGCAGGGCGCGGCCTTCAAGGGTGACTTGGCGTTCCTGCATGGCTTCGAGCAGCGCGGCCTGGGTTTTTGCCGGGGCACGGTTGATCTCGTCGGCGAGCAGCAGGTTGGTGAACAACGGTCCCTTGCGCAGTTTGAATTGCTCGGTCTGCAAGTCGTACACCGCATGCCCGGTGACATCGCTGGGCATCAGGTCCGGCGTGAACTGGATGCGCGCGAACTCGCCGCCGAAACAGCGGGCCAGCGCCCTGACCAGCAATGTCTTGCCCAGACCCGGCACGCCTTCGAGCAATACATGGCCGCCGGCAAGCAGGGCGGTGAGAACGTCGTCGATGACCGTGTCCTGGCCGATCACGGCTTTTTGCAGTTCCTGGCGCACCGCCTGGGCCAACTGGCAGGCGCGCTGGCGTTGCCGGGTGGCGTGGTCGATTGCATCGGGCTCGATCGGTTGACTCATAACGCATTCCTCAAGGTTTGCAGGCGGGCGACCTGGCGGCTGAATTCAGCACTGGAAAGCCGCTGTTTCGACCGCGGGCCCATGGCTTGGCTGATCGCGTCCGTGGGTTGGCCGCTCAGGCGGGTGAGCACTAGCCATTGTTCGGCGATATCGAGTTGTTCATAGCCAGGATGACGATGTCTCACGCGGCGCAGTATGTCTTGCTGCAAGGCCTGCAGCAGGCGGTCCTGGCCATTGTGCCGCAACATGAAATCGGCGCTGGCACGCAGGTGTTCCTGCAGTTGGCGGCGGGCTTTAACCTGCGGCTCCAGCAGTGGGCCTTGGCGCATGCCGAAGTGCCAGCAAGTCAGGCCGATCAGGGCGACCAAGGCGACCAACGCCTGGGGGAAATAGCGCAGCAGCAGTGTCAGCAAGCTGTCGTGCTCGGTGTTGAACAGCAGGGTCACACCGGTATCGGCAGCCAGGTACCAGAGCAGCCAGGCGTTGTCGTAATGATCGATGGCCGGGTTTTTCCACAGGTCGGCGTCGGTCACCACGATGATCGAGCCGAGCCCGTGCTTGAGTTGCATCATATGGGTGGCCTTGGCACTGTTGGCCCAGGCCTGTGCGAGGTTTTTCGGGTCTTCGAGATGGAACGCGGTATCGAAGCCGGCGTAGGCCGGTGCGTCTTCATTTTCCAGGTAAAGCTTGGTCAGTTGCGGGTAGGGATCATCCGGGGTGCCGGGTAGCGGGTCCTTGAGGTCTTTGCTCAGCGATTGCTGCAGTTGCACCCGATCCAGCAACAGATCATTGCTTTGCCCGGTCCTTTCATCCCACAGCGACTGGGCAACGAACAGCAGGCGCCCGCCGGCCCGGGTCCAGTTCAGCAATTGATCGATCTGCCTGGGCGTCATGTTGTAGCGGTCGCCGAACATCAACAGGCTGTGATGCTCTGGTGCCAGGGTTGGCAGGATATCGAGGCTGTTGGCGTGGCTGACACTCAGGCCCTGCTTGCGCAGAAAAAGCTCGGCGGCCAGGTAGGGATTGGCCACGGCTTCAGGCGAAGGGCCGTGATCGATTTCGACCGTATAGGGCGTTGCCTTCAAGTACAGATAAGTCATCAGCGCAGCCAGCAGCACAGCG
Source organism: Pseudomonas sp. NPDC087336 (assembly GCF_044744285.1). Classification (NCBI taxonomy): domain Bacteria; kingdom Pseudomonadati; phylum Pseudomonadota; class Gammaproteobacteria; order Pseudomonadales; family Pseudomonadaceae; genus Pseudomonas; species Pseudomonas sp. NPDC087336. The sequence continues at coordinate 137,017 of NZ_JBIUYA010000012.1, forward strand.
CCCACTGCGCTGACGATCGGCCAGGTGTGCCGGTTCATCGGACGATTCCCGGGCCAAATACGCTGCGCCAGGCGTCGCACAGTTCGCGCTGCACTTGTGCGGGCGGCAGGCGGTGCCCGTAGGCCATGTTTTGCCAGTGCGCGGTCAGGTCCTCGCTGAAGGCCAACAGTGCCGGTTGCTGCAGTTGCTTGATGCGTTCCAGTACCTGGCCTTCGGTGTCGGCGGCTTTGAGCGGTATGTCGAAGTCGTGCAACAGACGGCTGAGCAGGGCGCGATAGAGCAACCCAAGCGCTGCTCGCGGGTTGCTTTGCCAGAGGCTTTCAGCACTGGCAGCGATATCTGGAGGCAGGGTCTCGCGGCTGAGGTCCAGGCCAAAGGCCTGCGGGGCGGGCGGATGCGGGGCTTTTTCAGCGGAGCGCGGGCGACGGCTGACGAACGCCTGCAACCACTCGCGGTAGTACCAGATCAAGACCCCGATGGCGGTGATCACGGTTGACCACAGCACAACTTCGATCAGCGTGGCCAATGCGCCGAAGTGCTGGTTGTCAAACATCCGGAGCAGAGCTTTCAGCCATTGAGGTGTGTTGTCTTCGTCCGCGCGTTCGTCGGCGGCCTGGTTTTCGCCGAATCGATAGCGGGTGACGGTTTCCCTGTTCTTGAACGGTGGCTGATCGAGAATGGCCTTGATGCTGTCCTGGGACGCCTGGCTGGTCAGTGGTTGCTCCAGCAAGCGCGGGCTGTCGGGCGTTGCAGGGGTCGCCCAGGCGGTTGGTGCAGTCGGTAGCAGCAAGGTTGCTGCCATCAACAGGGCAAGGGTTGCTCCGCTCAAACGCTGGGACAGGCGGCGAAACACCAGCTCGATATCCCAGGCTTCGAGTGCGGTGCGTCGGTTCAGATACAGGCTGAAGCCAGCGGCCACGTAGACCGGTTCCCAAACCACCAGTACCAGGACGTAGAAACCGTTGGACAGGTGCTCCAGCCAGTGCCATTCCTGCGTCGCGGCGCTGATCAGCGACTGCCAGCTCCAGTCGAGGGCGACCTGTTGCGGCAGCAGCAGATAAAACAGCACCATCAAACCGATCCATAACGCGCCTTCCAGATGAGCACCGATCACGGTCAGCCAGCGTGCCGCGCTGGCGTCACGCTGCAACAACACCTGTAATCGCTGTTGGCGCGCATCACCGCTCAGGCCTTCGAGCTGCAACACGGGCAGCACGAAGCTGCGACTCAGGCTCAGGCGTCGCCAGGTCAGGCTGGCCAGCAGTTGCGGCTTGAGCAACCGGGGCCACTGGCAAAGCGCCTGCTTGAGGGTGGGTGTTTCCCCGAAGATGGCTTTGGAAAGGATGTACAACGGCAAGCGCTCGAAGGCCGGTTTCAGCCACCAGAAGATGAACACGGCCAGGGTCGGCGAATCCCACAGCAACCAGGTGAGCAGCGCGAAAACCGGCAAGGTGACGATGGCCCAACTGCTCATCAGCAGGCGCCGGTGACGCTGGCTCAACAGCACACCGAGGTCCATGGCTTCCCAGGTCGGTCTTGGGCGAATGATCACGGTGGTGTCACTCAGGCGCATGGCGGGTCCGTCCGGCGAATAGCAGGTAAACCACCACCAGCACCCAGAGGGCCGCACCGACCAGGTATTTGGTCAGGGGCGCCGGGGTTGTCATCGACGACCAGTAGGCTTCGATAAATGCCGCAATCAGCAGAAACAGCATCACGCCACAAATCAGCAGCACGCTCTTGCCGGCCGCCAGGCGCAAGGCTTCGGCACGGGGCAGGCGTCCCGGTGCAATCAACGCCCAGCCCAGTTGCAGGCCCGCGGCACCTGCCAGGGCTATGGCGGTCAATTCAAAGGCACCGTGGCCGACCACGAATGACCAGAAGCTTTGCCCGTAGCCAATATGCGTCAGGTGCCCGGCCACCGCGCCGATCATCAAACCGTTGAAAACCAGGAAAAACGCGCTGCCCAGGCCAAACAGCAATCCGCTGGCATAAGTCTGAAAGGCGATCCCGATGTTGTGCATGATGTAGTAGCCGAACATCGCCCAGTCTTCACTGGCTGCGCGCTCCATCGAGCGCCCCAGGTGACCGGCGTCGGGGTCGTACATACTTTGCATGTCGCTGACCTGATCGGCCGGAATCAGGTTGTAGACCAGGTCCGGGAACAGATACACCAGGCCTGCAATCACGAAAAGGCTACCGAAAAACATCAGGCTGGCGGCGAGCACGAAGCGCCATTGTTCGCGTACCAGCCGGGGGAAACCGGCCAGGATGAAACCCAGCGCATGGGCCCCCAGCTGACTGCGATGTCGATAGAGCTGCTGATGTCCGCGCAATACCTGTTGTTGCAATGAGTCGATCAGGAAGCTGCTGTAACCGCGCTCCCGGGCCAGGGCCAGGTGTTGGCAGATGCGCCGATAGTCGGCCGGGAAATTGCCGGCCCCATCAGCTTTTCTGTCGCGTTCCAGCCTGTCCAGCATGAGGGAAAACTGCTCCCATTCGGCCATGTGCCGATGTTCGAAAAGGCTTTGTTTCATGGCGGACCCAACAAGCCGTGGGCGATGCCGTTGAGTTCGGCCACGGCACGGGGAGCTGGAACCTGTAAGGCGCGCGCGAGGATCGAGGCGAGTTCATTGGCCCTGGCGTCGGACAGTCCTGACTGGCGTTCGGCAAACCCGAGGATGGCGCGTTGCTCGGTCAGTGTCAGGGCAAAGGGTGGGCGATGGGGTTGCGAGGGTGGAAGCTGTGGACGGGTGAGCGGCTGCTCGCGGTAGACCACCAGCGTGCCGGCGGCCAGGTCACCGAGGCGCTTGAAGTTAGGGTGTTGCAGGCAACTGATCGCGCCGAGAAAGTAGCCGAACGGCAACATGTCGACAAATCGCAGCAGGTTGCGCAACAGTGACGCGGACCAGCCAACGGGCGTGCCATCGTCCTGAATGACACGCAGGCCCATCCATTGCTTGCCCGGTGAACGCCCCTGGTTGAAGACTTCAAACAGCACCATGTACCACCAGCTCACACCGAAGAGCAGGATCGAACCCAGCCCCGCACCGAGTTTTCCGAGCATCGCCAGGGCAATGAACAGAAGGCCCAGGATCAACCCGCGCAACACCAGGTCGATGGAAAACGCCAATGCGCGCACGATCAATCCGGCCGGGCGCAGTGGCAAGTCTATGCCCTCGGGCGTTTCGACCTGATACCGCGTGTCCAGTGGTGGGGGCAGCGGCGCTTTGCGTGGCAGTGCTGTGGCGTCGAGCATGGGCACCTGAGGGTGTGGCCTGGTCGGTTTGTCTCTACACCCGATGCTAGCAGCCTCGCCGGGAAAAACGACATAAGTATGTATTGCACATTGCGTGGCCAGGGATGATTGAATGGCACGATCGCTGGCCGGAGCGGGACGGGAACGCCTAGACTTCGCCAATCTTCAGTTCAGGAATAGCCCGTGACCTCCATCTTCTGGTACGACTACGAAACGACGGGTATCAATCCCCGTTGCGACCGCCCGCTGCAAATGGCGGGGTTGCGTACGGACTTCGAGCTCAATGAAATCGACGAGCCGGTGAACCTCTTTTGCCGGCCCAGCGATGACATCCTGCCGCATCCCGCGGCCTGCGCAATCACCGGCATCACGCCCGTCCGACTGGCCGAGGACGGGTTGAGCGAAGCGGATTTCATGACCCGCGTCCATGCCCAACTGGCGGCGCCGGGTACCTGCGGTGCGGGGTACAACACGCTGCGCTTCGATGATGAGATGACCCGCTACAGTCTGTACCGCAATTTTTTCGACCCTTATGCGCGGGAATGGCAGGGCGGTAACAGTCGTTGGGACCTGATCGATGTCGTGCGTGCGGCCTATGCCTTGCGCCCCGATGGCCTTGTTTGGCCGACAGACGATGAGGGGCGGGTGACGCTCAAGCTCGAACGCCTGACCGCCGCCAACGGCCTCGATCATGGCAACGCCCACGAAGCGCTGTCGGACGTTCGCGCCACGATCGCCCTGGCGCGCCTGATTCGGGAAAAACAGCCGAAGTTGTATGACTGGTTGTTTCAGCTTCGCAGTAAGCAAAAGGTTCTGGACCAGGTGCGCTTGCTGCAACCCATGGTGCATGTTTCGGGGCGCTTTTCTGCGGCGCGCAACTATGTCGGCGTGGTGTTGCCCCTGGCCTGGCACCCACGCAACAAGAACGCACTGATTGTTTGCGACCTGCACCTCGACCCGCAGGGGTTGTTCGATCTCGATGCCGAAACCTTGCGCCAGCGCTTGTATACCCGCCGCGAAGACTTGGCAGAAGGTGAGTTGCCAGTACCGCTCAAGCTTATCCACATCAATAAATGCCCCGTGGTGGCGCCGTTATCGGTTCTTCGTCCTGAAGATCAGCTGCGCCTGGGAATGGATGTTGCGCTTTATCAGCAACGTGCACTGCGGCTAAGTGACGCGCAGCAAGATTGGCAAGCTAAAGTTCTGGCGATTTATGCCCGGGAAGATTTCTCTTCGAGCGAGGATCCTGAACAACAGTTATACGATGGATTTATCGGCGACCGTGACCGGCGTCTATGCGAGCAAGTCAGAACAGTCGACCCGCTGCAATTGGCGCAAGAGCAATGGCCTTTCGATGACGAACGTTTGCCAGAGCTATTGTTTCGATATCGAGCGCGTAACTTCCCCGATACCTTGAGTCTCGACGAGCAAGAACGCTGGCGAATATTCTGTCAGAAACGTCTGTCAGTGCCTGAATGGGGCGCGCCCAATACCCTGGATAGTTTCGCAGACGCCGCAGCCCAGTTGGCCCTTACAGCGACATCGTCGCAGCAGGCGGTACTCAATGATTGGCAGGAATATGTTCAGGATTTACGCAAACGTTTGAATCTTTGAAATCGAAAATGTCCCGGGGCTAAACTCCGGGCATAAAAAAACGCCAGCGTGTGCTGGCGTTTTTTGTGTCGCAATCGATCTGCGACAGGCGCGCAAGCTTAGCCCAGCAGGGTAGCCCAGCCTTCAACCACGTCACCGCCCCACTTGGCTTTCCACTCTTTCAGAGTTTTGTGGTTGCCACCTTTGGTTTCGATGACTTCGCCGTTGTGCGGGTTTTTGTATTGTTTAACTTTGCGAGCACGCTTGGTGCCAGTAGTTTTTACTGCGCCGCCACGTGGTGCTTTGGTTTTGGCTTCTGGATCCAGCAGCGCGATGATGTCGCGCAGGGATTTGGAGTATTCGCCCATCAGAGTGCGCAGTTTGCCTTCGAATTCCAGCTCGGTCTGCAGTTTGTCGTCTTGGGACAGATTCTTCAAACGAGCTTGCAGCTCTTTGATAGCTTCTTCGGTGGCGCGATATTCGTTGATCAAGGACATGATTACTACCTTATGTAGGGCGCTGGATGGCAGGTGACAGTGCGGCAATAATAGTCAGGCTGTTTCATCAAGTAAACATTAAACCTGAGTTTATTTAATTAAATTCCAGTGAATTCAGCACGCATTGGAAGCGTAGTTAAATAATGTGCAGCCCGGCGCTACAGATATTTACAAACCAATGCTGGTCGATGGCCAAGTATAGTATGCCGGGCGTCTCTGTGGTGCTGCGCGGACCTTTGGCGCGGGCCATCGGGAAGGCAGCGCTTCATCAATACTGCAGTTTTGCTGCGCAATCGCTAGAATGGCCGCCTTTGCGAAGTTCTGGAGTTTCCCCCTCATGCGCACTTTTCGGCTGGTGATTTCTTGCCCGGACCGCGTCGGCATCGTTGCCAAAGTCAGTAACTTTCTGGCGTCACATAACGGCTGGATCACTGAAGCGAGCCACCACTCGGACAATCTGAGTGGCTGGTTCTTCATGCGTCACGAAATTCGTGCCGACTCGCTGCCTTTCGGGATCGACGCCTTGCGCGAAGCCTTTGCGCCGATTGCCGAAGAGTTCTCGATGGACTGGCGCATCACCGATACCGAGCAGAAAAAGCGCGTGGTGCTGATGGCCAGCCGCGAGTCTCACTGCCTCGCCGACTTGCTGCATCGCTGGCACAGCGATGAACTGGATTGTGAAATCGCCTGCGTGATTTCCAACCACGACGACCTGCGCAGCATGGTCGAATGGCACGGCATCCCCTACTACCACGTACCGGTCAATCCCCAGGACAAGGAACCGGCATTTGCCGAGGTCTCGCGCCTGGTCAAGCAGCATGATGCCGAAGTGGTGGTATTGGCCCGCTACATGCAAATCCTGCCGCCTGAGCTGTGCCGTGAATATGCGCACAAGGTCATCAACATCCACCACAGCTTCCTGCCGTCGTTCGTCGGCGCCAAGCCGTACCATCAGGCTTCCCTGCGCGGGGTAAAGCTGATTGGCGCTACTTGCCACTATGTGACCGAAGAACTGGACGCCGGCCCGATCATCGAGCAGGACGTGGTGCGCGTCAGCCACAGCGACAGCATCGAAGACATGGTGCGTTTCGGTCGTGATGTCGAGAAAATGGTACTGGCCCGTGGTCTGCGTTACCACCTGGAAGACCGGGTGCTGGTACACGGCAACAAAACCGTGGTGTTCTGATCGCTGCACGGCACGGTTGAAATTCGAAGGGCCTGGGCGTTCAATCGCTACAGGCCCTTCGCCGTTTCTGCACCGAGGACATGACCATGGCCGATCCACTGGACAAAGCCACCTCCAAGGCACCCGCCACCTTGGGTGAGGGTTGTTTGAGCCGTTTCGATCCCGATGAGTTGAGCCCTGAAGACGGCACGGAGTTTCCGGAGGCCTGTAGGAGCTGGCTTGCCAGCGAAGGCGGCAGAAAGACCAACGCAATGCTTGAGGACGCCTTCGCCGGCAAGCCGGCTCCTACAGATACACGCTCTTCATAAGCTTCTTGAGTAGCGGCCGGCCCAGCATCAGCAAAAACACCGGCCCTCCCACCAGCAAATAGAAGTAATAGGTCACCGCCCGCCAGATCAGAATGGCGGCCGCCGCCGTGGATTTACCCACCATGGGGGCCAGCAGTGCCGCTGAAGTCAATTCAGCCGCCCCGGCGCCGCCTGGCAACAGGCTGAACTGCCCCGCACTCAATGAAACCATCTGGATCAGAAAGCTCCAGGCCCACTGCAAGTCGGCGCCGAGCCCACGCAGCGCCAGGTACAACACGCTGTAGCGCAAGATCCAATGCACGCACGTCAAGCCAAACACTGTGATCAGTGTCTGCGGGGGTAACTTCAGGGTGTCGGTAAACGCCGCCAGAAAGTGCAGGAGTTTGCGTGCCCAGCGCATGCGGGTCGAGGACTCGACGTTGAGGCGAGCCAGCAGTCGGCCTCCCATACGAATCACCAGGCGGTGATAGCGCGCCACCACCACGCAACTGACCAGCCCACCGAACATCGAGAGGGCGCTGACGATCAGCAACCACGCCATGTGATGGCTGAGATGCTGGAACAGCGCGTAAATCAGAATCCCGGTCAATGCGCAGAGGAAAAACAACAGATCGCTCAGTTGGTCCATGGCAAACACGGCGCTGCCCCTGGCCGGTCGTACGCCGTTGCGCGCCAGCAAGGCCATGATGGTCAGTGGCCCGCCGCTTCCACCCGGCGTGGCGCAATAGGCAAATTCGGCGGCCATTACCACACCCAGGCTCTTGAGCGGGCTGACCTTGTTGCGTTGATCACCCAGCAACAGGCGCAATCGCAGGGTGTTGACCACCCAGCACAGCAAGATCATGCCGAACATGACCAGCAAGCTGCTCAGTGAAAAGTCCTTGAGCCGAAACCAGGTTTCGCTGCCGCCCAGGAGCCAGGGAATCAGCACCGCGGCGAGCAGGCCGATGCACAGCAGGATTGAGCGACTCATGCCGCACGCCCCATGCGCTCGCTGTGCAAGGCCAGCCAACGGGACTTGGTCATGGGCACGCGGCCCTCATCGAGCAGGCGCTTGAGGGTTTGCAGCCAGTATGTACGCGAGAACTCATGACGCATGTCCACCGGGTGCAGGCCCAAGCGAATCACCGGTGCCGTTCGCCAGCGCTGTTCGAGTTGCTGGCTGACCAGCTTCGATAAACCGCGCCGCCAGGCACTGCGCGCACTCCAGACCAGGCCGGGAGCATCGATCGCCGTGAACTCGGGCAAGCGAAAAAGATGGCGGGCGTCGCTGGTGTAATTCAGCGGCAATTGCCGCAAGGCCTGGCGCGTGCCTTCGCTCATCAACCAGGCCGGCGCGACGAAACCCTGCAACGGCCAATCGTAGCGCTGGAACATGTCGATGCCGGCGTGCAGGCGGGTGAGGGCGGCATCGCGAGACAGACTGTAGAACTCGCCTTCATGGGTGTAGATCCGGCGCATGAACCAGTCGCGGGGAGTGCTCGCCTTCGGCGCGTCATCGCAATGAAAATAACCGTGCAGCACCAGTTCATCGCCACGCTCGAGCCGAGCGTCGAGCTGACGACGAAAGTGCGGATGGGCTCGCAGGTTGTAGTGTTTGTGGAAGTCCGGCACCACCAGCCAGGTGATCGGCACACCGCCAAGCGCGTCGACGGCCTCGACAAAAGGCTGGTAATCGGCCCAGGTGGGTGGCGCGACATCGTGCAGTACCAGCAGCAGGCCGGGCGTATCCGTGGGTTCAAGCATTGGCGGCTCGCGGCCATTGGCTGCCGAGGACGGCGTGATAATGACCGAGCAGACTGTTGACCACCGCGTCCCAGGCGTAATAGCGCTCGACATGACGTCGGGCTTGCTGGCCGAGGGCTGCGCTGCCCTGGCTGAACAGTTCGCGCACGGCGTTGGCCATGGCCAACGGGTCGTTGGGGGCACACAACAGGCCACATTGATCGGTGATGATTTCCTCAAAGGCGCCAGCGGCCACCGCCACCACCGGGATGCCAGAGGCCATGGCTTCGAGGGTCACCAGGCCAAAGGTTTCCTGGTCGCCGGCATGCAGCAAGGCGTCGGCACTGGCCATCAGGCGGGCCACTTGCGGGGCAGGGCAGAATCTGTCGATGACCGTGACATTACCCGGCACAGTGGTCGGCATCGAGGAACCGACCAGCAGCAGGTGATAGCGTCGCCCCAGGCGTTTCATGCATTCGAGCAGCACCGGCAGGTTCTTCTCCTTGGAGCCGCGCCCGGCGAAGATCAATAAATGCGTGTTTTCGTCGAGGCCCAGCTCGGCCCGAAGGCCGGTATCCCGTGCATCGGGATGAAACACCTGCAGATCAACCCCCAGTGGCTGCACGAAAACGTTCTTCACCCCAAGGCCGGTCAGTTTGTCGGCCATGACCTGACTCGGCGCCAGTACCCGATCGAAATTGCCGTAGAGCTTTCTGACATAGGCTTCGACGTTTGGCGTGACCCAGTTGCCCATTCGATTGCGGGCCAGCAGTGGCAGGTCGGAGTGATAAAAGCCGATGACCGGCACATCCAGTTGGCGACGGGCGTCCAGGGCCGCCCAGGCGGTGAGGTAGGGGTCGCCGACTTCAATCAGCTCGGGTTGCAGATCCTGCAGGACATTGCGCCAGGGCGCCAGGCGCAGAGGAAAGCGATAACCTTTGCCGAAGGGCAGGGCGGGAGCCGGAACCGTGTAGATGCCATCGTGTTCGCTGAGAACGGCCCCCGGTATCAGCACGCTGTGGCGAATACCGGGCCTGGTGCACAGGCGATGATGCTTGGCATCCAGATAAGTACGCACGCCACCGCTGGCAGGGGCGTAGAACATGGTTATATCAGCGATATGCACGATGAACATCCCTCCGGTCCGTTGATCTCCTTGGTTGACCTTAGTGAAGAATAGATGTTCGGTTGGGGTTTGGTGGGTGGTGTCTGGGTGATCGTCTTCGCGGGCAGCCGGATCGCCGCCCGCGAAGAGGCTGGATCGAACGCTAGATGCGGAAGCTGCCTACCAGCTGCTTCAACCGCGCCGCCTGTTGCTCAAGGTCCGTACAGGCGCGCAACGTCGATTGCAGGTTTTCCACACCTTCCTGGTTCAGGGTATTGATTTCGGTGATGTCGACGTTGATCGACTCGACCACCGCGGTTTGTTCCTCGGTGGCGGTCGCCACTGACTGGTTCATGCCATCGATTTCGCCGATGCGTTGCGTCACGCTGCTCAGGCGCTCGCCGGCCAGGTTGGCGATTTCCACGCTGTCCTGGCTATGGCGCTGGCTGTCGCTCATGGTACTGACCGACTCGCGGGCGCCAACCTGCAATTCTTCGATCATGGTCTGAACCTGCTGCGCTGATTCCTGGGTGCGATGCGCCAAGTTGCGCACTTCATCGGCCACCACGGCAAATCCACGCCCGGCTTCACCGGCCCGCGCCGCTTCGATGGCAGCGTTGAGCGCCAGCAGATTGGTTTGCTGGGAAATGCTGGTGATCACCTCAAGAATCTGCCCGATGTTCACGGTTTTGCTGTTGAGCGATTCGATGTTGCTGCTCGAAGCGCTGAGCATGTTCGACAGTTGATTCATGGCGGCAATGCTGCGATCCACCACTTGCTGGCCATCCTCGGCCAGGTTTCGGGCATCGCTGGCCTGGCTCGACGCTTGCGCGGCATTGCGGGCGATCTCCTGGGCGGCGGCACCGAGCTGGTTGATCGCCGCTGCCACGCTGTTGGTGCGCGACGCTTGCTGGTCAGAGTTGTACATCGACGAGTTCGAGGCGGCGACCACGCGCAGCGCGACTTCGTTGACCTGGCCGGTGGCCGAGGACACTTCGCGGATCGAACCGTGGATACGCTCCACGAAACGGTTGAACGCGGTGCCGAGGCTGCCGAACTCGTCGTTGTTCTGGATCACCAGGCGCTTGGTCAGGTCACCTTCACCGTCGGCGATGTCGGCCATGGCCCGGGTCATGACGTGCAGCGGCTGAATCAGCAGGCGGATCAACATGCCCAGCAGGGCGATGATGATGGCGACGGCGATCACCGTGGCAATCACCGCCGAGGTACGGAACTCGCTGAGCATCGAAAAGGCTTTGCCCTTGTCCACCGACAGGCCGATGTACCAATTGACCGACGGCAGGCCTTTGATCGGGGTAAAGGTGACGATGCGGGTCTTGCCGTCGACCACGATCTCACTGAAGTCGCGGCTGATGCGCGGGGTATTTTGCGGGTACGCCTCGCCCAGGGACTTCATGACCAGGGCTTTGTCCGGGTGAACCAGGATCTTGCCGTCGGCGCTGACCAGGAAGGCATAGCCCATGCCGTCGAAATCCCGGGCGCTGAGGGTGTCGATCAAGGTTTGCAGGCTAAGGTCGCCGCCCACCACGCCGACGCCTTGCCCGGCTTTCGTCGAGGCCATGGCCAGGGAAATGATCGTTTGCCCGGTCGCTGCATCGACATAGGGTTCGGTCAGGGTTGGCGTGTTGCTGTTTTGCGCGCCCTTGTACCAAGGCCGAACCCGTGGGTCGAAACCGTCCGGCATCTTCGCATCCGGACGAATGGTGAAGTGCCCGGTGGCGTCTCCCAGGTAGGACGCCATGAACGTCGACGTCAGGGCTTTCTGTTCCAGCAGGGCGGCGACGTTGGCCTGTTCCGGGTTGATGGCAATGTTTTGCGAGAGGTTCTCGATCAGCAGGATACGGCCGGTCAGCCAGGTCTGGATGTTGTTGGCGGTGACGTCGCCCATCTCGTTGAGATAGTTGTCCAGGTTTTCGCGGATGGCATTGCGCTGTAAATAGTCGTTATACAGGGTGAATGAGGCGAAAGTGGCAATGACGATAAGGGCGGCGGCAAGCAGGATTTTGTGGCTGAAACGCAGATTTTTGTTCATGGCTTGGGGTTCCGCTAAGGTCTTAATGCCCAGCGCGTGCTTTTATAAAGGAACGCATGATGGGCAATGTTGAAAGCAAGAGATATTTCCGTCGCTCCTTAAGGGAAATGTCCGACAAATTTGTGTCTGTCTGCTTTGTCGTTATTTCTATCGGCCGTGTAGGACCAAAGATTAACCATGGGTGACCAAATGCCTGATTCATTGCAACTTGTTATCGGCGCCGATCTCGCGGGGCAGCCGATCGCCCAGGCCATGCGCCTGGCGAATCGCCACGGATTGGTCGCGGGCGCTACCGGGACCGGCAAGACCGTCACGTTGCAGCGCATGGCCGAAGCTTTCAGCGATGCCGGCGTGGCGGTGTTTGCCGCCGACATCAAGGGTGACCTGTGCGGCCTGGGCGCCGCCGGCAACCCCCAGGGCAAGGTCGCCGAGCGGATTGCCGGCATGCCGTGGCTGAACCACAAGCCTGCGGCGTATCCAGTGACCCTGTGGGACATACACGGTCAGTCCGGTCATCCATTGCGCACGACATTGAGCGAAATGGGGCCGTTACTCCTGGCCAGCCTGCTGGAATTGACCGACAGCCAGCAGTCGGCGCTGTATGCCGCGTTCAAGGTGGCCGACCGCGAAGGGCTGTTGCTGCTGGATCTGAAGGATCTCAAGGCACTGCTCAATCACCTCAAGGACAACCCCGAACTGCTGGGTGATGACGCGGCGCTGATGACCACCGGCTCCAGCCAGGCCCTGTTACGGCGCCTGGCAACCCTGGAGCAGCAGGGCGCGGAAGCGCTGTTTGGTGAACCGGCGCTGCAACTGGAGGACATTCTGCAACCGACCGCTGATGGCCGCGGACGCATTCACCTGCTCGACGCCAGTCGTCTGGTGCATGAAGCGCCGAAGGTCTACGCGACCTTCCTGTTGTGGCTGCTGGCCGAGCTGTTCGAGCAACTGCCGGAACGCGGCGATGCGGACAAGCCGCTGCTGGCGCTGTTTTTCGACGAGGCGCATTTGTTGTTCGCCGGCACACCCAAGGCGCTGCAGGATCGACTGGAGCAAGTGGTGCGGCTGATTCGTTCCAAAGGCGTGGGGGTGTATTTCGTCACCCAGTCACCGGGCGACTTGCCCGACGACGTGCTGGCACAGCTGGGCCTGCGCATCCAGCACGGTTTGCGCGCGTTCACCGCCAAGGAGCAGAAATCCCTGCGGGCGGTGGCCGATGGCTTTCGCCCGAACCCGGCGTTCGACGCCCTGTCGGTGCTGACCGAGCTGGGCATCGGCGAGGCGCTGGTGGGTACTTTACAGGACAAAGGCACACCGGCAATGGTCCAGCGCGTGCTGGTGGCTCCACCGCAATCACGCATCGGGCCGCTGAGCGAAACGGAGCGCACGCTGCTGATCGCCGGTTCGCCGTGCAAGGGGCGATATGACAAACCGATCGATCGTGAATCGGCCTATGAAGTGCTGATGGGGCGCAAGGGGCTGGCCCCCGAGCCTGAAGCGGCACCGGCAAAACCGGCGGCGCAGGACCCGAGCTTTACCGAGCAGGCCGGAGAGTTTCTCGGCACGGCGGCGGGGCAGGCACTGAAATCGGCGATGCGACAGGCGGCCAATCAGTTGGGGCGGCAATTGGTGCGCGGGTTGATGGGGTCATTGCTGGGTGGCAGCAAACGCCGCTAAAGGCTGCGATCCTTTGATCTGGCTTTTCAGGCCTTGGACTTGGCGTGCGCCGCCAGGCGCTCCAACGCTGCCCGCAAGTTCGGATCGTTGATCCCGTCGGCCGTAGCCTGGATCGTCGCGGCCGCATCATTGGATAAATCCATGGTATGCCCCGCCGCACCTTGTTGGACGGTGGGCGGTTGCACCTTGAACAGGATTCGCGTGAGGTTGGCGAACTCGTCGAACATCTGCAGTTGCCGTTGCAGGCGTTTTTGCTGGTAGCGCAGGCGGGTGGCCCAATGACCGTCGGTGACAATCAGCAACAAACTGCCTTCGCGCCAGGACGCCACGTGGCAATGCGCGCGCGCGGCGGGCTGCAACTGGCTTTCGAGCAAACGTTGCAAATGGCCCAGGCGTTGAGCGTGGCCGAGAATGGCCTTGAGCGGCTTGGCTTCGCGAAGCAGAACGGCGGGTGCTCTGGCCGTAAGAGGGCGAAATGCCATGATCAGACACCTGAAGTAACAGAGCCGCCATGTTAGCAGAAAGCACCGGATGCGCCCGACCCATTGCTTTGCGCGCGCTTTACCCATTAAATCAACAAGTAACTTCTGCCGTGAATGGCTTGAAGTTCAGCGATTTGCCCTTATTTTAAGTGAGCCCCGTTACAACGCTGTGCCAGCATCGTGGAACAACGCCACTTTCCTCACCACCGTTTCCGGGTAGAATGCTCGTTCGCATGCGGCCATGAGGGCTGCTCGGGCGACTCACGGGGCCGCCCTCCATCCCTTTAGTGTGGAAGATCCTGCCGATATGTTTGCGCCTTTGTTAAAGAAACTTTTTGGAAGCAAGAACGAGCGTGAAGTCAAACGCATGCTCAAGACGGTGCAATTCGTCAATGCCTTCGAAGAGCAAATGGTGGCCCTTTCGGACGATCAATTGCGTGCCAAGACCGATGAGTTCAAGGCCCGCTTCGCCAAAGGGGAAACCCTCGACAAGCTGTTGCCGGAAGCCTTCGCGGTCGCCCGTGAAGCCGGCAAGCGTGTCATGGGCATGCGCCACTTCGACGTCCAGCTGATCGGCGGCATGACCTTGCATGAAGGCAAGATCGCCGAGATGCGTACCGGTGAAGGCAAGACCCTGGTGGCAACACTGGGCGTTTATCTCAACGCATTGTCCGGCAAGGGCGTGCACGTTGTGACGGTGAACGACTACCTGGCCCGTCGTGACGCCAACTGGATGCGTCCGCTCTACGAATTCCTCGGCCTGACGGTCGGCGTGGTCACGCCATTCCAGCCGCCGGAAGAGAAGCGCCTGGCCTATGCCGCCGACATCACCTACGGCACCAACAACGAATTCGGTTTCGACTACCTGCGCGACAACATGGCGTTCAGCATGGAAGAAAAATTCCAGCGCGAACTCAATTTTGCCGTGATCGACGAAGTCGACTCCATCCTCATCGACGAAGCCCGTACCCCGCTGATCATTTCCGGTCAGGCCGAGGACAGCTCCAAGCTGTACATCGAGATCAACAAACTGATCCCGCAGCTGGAACTGCACATCGAAGAAGTCGAAGGCGAAGTCACCAAGGCCGGCCACTACACCGTCGACGAGAAAACCCGCCAGGTCGAACTCAACGAAGCCGGTCATCAGTTCGTCGAAGACGCGCTGACCCGTCTCGGCCTGCTGGCGGAAGGCGAGAGCCTGTACTCGGCGCACAACCTGGCCCTGCTGACGCACGTTTATGCCGGTCTGCGCGCGCACAAGCTGTTCCATCGCAACGTTGAATACATCGTGCAGGACGGCCAGGTCGTACTGGTCGACGAACACACCGGTCGTACCATGCCGGGCCGTCGTTTGTCCGAAGGCCTGCACCAGGCCATCGAGGCCAAGGAAAACCTGAACATCCAGGCCGAAAGCCAGACCCTGGCATCGACCACCTTCCAGAACTACTTCCGTCTGTACAACAAACTGTCCGGCATGACCGGTACGGCTGACACCGAAGCGTTCGAGTTCCATCAGATCTATGGCCTGCAGGTCATCGTCATTCCTACGAACAAGCCGCTGGCCCGTAAAGACTACAACGACCTGGTGTTCCTGACCGCCGACGAGAAATATGCGGCAATCGTCACTGACATCAAGGAAAGCATGGCTGCGGGCCGCCCGGTGCTGGTGGGTACGGCGACCATCGAAACCTCCGAGCGCATGTCTGACCTGCTCAACAAGGAAGGCATCGAGCACAAGGTCCTGAACGCCAAGTTCCACGAAAAAGAAGCCGAGATCATCGCCCAGGCCGGTCGCCCGGGTGCACTGACCATCGCCACCAACATGGCCGGTCGCGGTACCGACATCCTGTTGGGCGGCAACTGGGAAGTGGAAGTGGCTTCGCTGGAAAATCCGACCCCTGAGCAGATTGCCCAGATCAAGGCCGACTGGCAGAAACGCCACCAGCAAGTGCTCGAGTCGGGCGGTTTGCAGGTGATCGCGTCCGAACGTCACGAGTCGCGCCGTATCGACAACCAGTTGCGTGGTCGTGCCGGTCGCCAGGGCGATGCCGGTTCCAGCCGTTTCTACCTGTCGCTGGAAGACAGCCTGATGCGCATCTTCGCCTCTGACCGGGTGAAGAACTTCATGAAGGCCCTGGGCATGCAGCCTGGCGAAGCGATCGAGCACCGCATGGTGACCAACGCCATCGAAAAGGCCCAGCGCAAGGTTGAAGGCCGTAACTTCGACATTCGCAAGCAACTGCTCGAGTTCGACGACGTCAACAACGAACAGCGTAAAGTGATCTATCACATGCGTAACACGTTGCTGGCCGCTGACAACATCGGTGAAACCATCGCCGACTTCCGTCAGGACGTACTCAACGCGACCGTCAGCGCACACATCCCACCGCAATCGCTGCCGGAGCAGTGGGACGTGGCGGGCCTGGAGGCGGCCCTGGAAAGCGATTTCGGCGTGAAGCTGCCGATCCAGCAGTGGCTCGACGAAGACGATCACCTGTACGAGGAAACCCTGCGCGAGAAGCTGATGCAGGAGCTGATCGCCGCGTACAACGAGAAAGAAGACCAGGCGGGCGCCGAAGCGCTGCGCACCTTCGAGAAGCAAATCGTCCTGCGGGTGCTGGATGACCTGTGGAAAGACCACCTGTCGACCATGGATCACCTGCGTCACGGTATCCACCTGCGTGGTTATGCGCAGAAGAACCCGAAGCAAGAGTACAAGCGCGAGTCGTTCACGCTGTTCTCCGAGCTGCTGGATTCGATCAAGCGCGACTCGATCCGTGTGTTGTCGCACGTTCAGGTGCGTCGCGAAGATCCGGCCGAGGAAGAGGCGCGCCTGCGCCAGGAAGCCGAGGCACTGGCGGCGCGCATGCAGTTCCTGCATGAAGAAGCCCCAAGCCTGGAGCAGCCGGAGCAGTTGGGTGAAGAGGTCGATGTGGCTCTCGCCACCGCCCCGGTGCGCAACGAGCAGAAGCTGGGCCGCAACGAGCTGTGTTACTGCGGTTCGGGCAAGAAGTTCAAGCATTGCCACGGGCAGATCCAGTAACCCCCGTTTCATACGCTGAAATACCCGCGCCGCGACCGGCTTCTGCCGTCGCGGCGTTTTGCCATTTTTACCATCGCTTTTGCTGAAGCGGTGCAGACATCATCTATAAAGGAGCGCATTCATGGCTGTTGGTCTTGGTCCTTTGCCAACGTTGCACCCGGTTGCCGGTTTTGAACTCGGTATCGCCTCGGCCGGTATCAAGCGCCCGGGGCGCAAGGATGTTGTGGTCATGCGTTGTGCCGAAGGCTCGACGGTGGCGGGTGTGTTCACCTTGAACGCCTTTTGCGCCGCCCCGGTGATCCTGGCCAAGCAACGCGTGCAAGGTCCGGTGCGTTACCTGCTGACCAATACCGGCAATGCCAACGCCGGTACCGGTGAACCAGGCCTGGCCGCGGCCGAGCGCACTTGCGCCAAGCTGGCCGAGTTGACCGGTGTCGATGCCAGCCTGGTGCTGCCGTACTCCACCGGCGTGATCGGCGAGCCACTACCGGTCGAGAAAATCGAAGGCGCACTGCAAGCCGCCCTCGATGATCTGTCGGAGAACAACTGGGAAGCTGCCGCCACCGGCATCATGACCACCGATACCCTGCCAAAGGGTGCCAGCCGCCAGTTCCAGCACGACGGCGTGACCATCACCGTCACGGGGATCAGCAAAGGCGCGGGCATGATTCGCCCGAACATGGCGACCATGCTTGGCTACATCGCCACCGACGCCAAGGTTGCCCGCGATGTGCTGCAAAACCTGATGCTGGACGGCGCCAACAAGTCGTTCAACCGTATCACCATCGACGGCGACACCTCGACCAACGACTGCTGCATGCTGATCGCCACTGGTCAGGCGGCGCTGCCGGAAATCACCCGTGCCGAGGGCGAGTTGTTCGCCAAGCTCAAGCAAGCGGTGTTTGAGGTGTGCATGGAGGTGGCCCAGGCGATCGTTCGCGACGGCGAAGGCGCTACCAAATTCGTTACCGTTGAAGTCAACGGCGGCGGCAACCACCAGGAGTGCCTGGACGTCGGCTACACCGTGGCCCACTCGCCATTGATCAAGACCGCACTGTTCGCTTCCGACCCGAACTGGGGCCGCATCCTCGCGGCTGTCGGTCGTGCTGGCGTACCAAACCTGGACGTGAGCAAGATCGATGTGTTCCTCGGTGAAGTGTGCATCGCCAGCCGTGGCGCCCGTGCTGCGACCTACACCGAAGCTCAGGGCGCGGCGGTGATGCAGCAGGAAGAAATCACCATCCGTATCGAGCTGGGTCGCGGCGATTGCAGCGAAACCATCTGGACCACCGACCTGTCCCACGAATACGTGAAGATCAACGCCGAGTACCGTACTTAAGACCGAGTCGCCCCCATCGCGGGCAAGCCCGCTCCCACAGTGACCGCGTTGTATACATTATTTGCGTACGCACCGAATCTGTGGGAGCGGGCTTGCCCGCGATGACGGATGACCAGACGCTAAAGAATTTGGCCTGTCCATCTCATCAAAAGGTCCCGAACATGAGCCTGCACCTGATCATCGGCGACAAACTGTTTTCCTCCTGGTCCCTGCGTGGCGCCCTGGCCCTTGACCTGGCCGGCGCCCCGTACACCGAAGAACTGATCAAACTGAACCAGTCGGACACCCGCGAACGCCTGCTCAAGCATTCGCCAACCGGCAAGGTCCCGCTGTTGAAGACCGAACACGGCACCATCGCCGACTCCCTGGCGATCGCCGAATACCTGGCGGAACAGTTTCCGGACGCGGGCCTCTGGCCAAGCGATGTTGGCGCTCGCGCTCAGGCGCGTTCGGCCTGTGCGCAGATGCACAGCGGCTTTTTCGCCATGCGCGGCAACATGCCGTTTGATTTGAGCCATGATGCGCCGCTGGCGCCGACACCGGCTGATGTCCTGGCCGACATCGAGCGCATGTCGGCCCTGTGGGCCGAGTGCCGCGCCGCCGCGACCGAAAGTGGTCCGTACCTGTTTGGCCGTATCACCCTGGCCGATGCCTTCTTCGCACCGATCGCCGTGCGCTTGCGCACCTATCAGGTGAAGCTGCCCGAGGCTGACGAAGCCTATGTTGAAACCCTCTACCAATGGCCCGCGTTCAAGGCCTGGCAGAAGGCCGGCCTGGAGGAAATCGAGCGGTGAAACGAGTACACGTAGCGGCTGCCGTTATCCGTGACAGCAGTGGCAAGATCCTTATCGCCCGTCGTGCCGACACTCAGCACCAGGGCGGTCTCTGGGAGTTTCCCGGTGGCAAGGTCGAGGCCGACGAGTCGGTCGAAAGCGCCTTGGCCCGTGAGCTGCAGGAAGAACTGGGTATCGTGGTCGGCGCGGCGCGCCCGCTGATCAAGGTCCGCCATGATTACCCGGACAAGCAGGTGTTGCTGGATGTCTGGGAGGTCTCTACCTTTACCGGCGAGCCTCACGGCGCCGAAGGCCAGCCATTGGCCTGGGTTGCGGCGCGTGAGCTGTCGGGTTACGAGTTCCCCGAGGCCAACCGGCCAATCGTGGCGGCCGCGCGCTTGCCCGAGCAGTACCTGATCACGCCTGAAGACCTGGAAGCCCCGGCCCTGCTGCGGGGAATCCAGAAGGCCATCGCGGGTGGCATCAAGCTGATCCAGTTGCGTGCGCCCAATGGTTATGACCCCAAGTACCGCGACCTGGCCGTGGATGCGGCAGGGCTGTGTGCCGGCAAGGCGCAGCTGATGATCAAGGGGCCGTTCGAGTGGCTGGGGGATTTCCCTTCCGCCGGTTGGCACATCACGTCGGCCCAGTTGCGCAAGTACGCGGCTGCCGGTCGTCCGTTGCCAGCATCGCGCTGGTTGGCCGCGTCCTGCCATAACGCCGAGGAATTGGCGCTGGCCGAAGAGATGGGTGTCGACTTCGTGACCTTGTCGCCGGTGCAGCCGACCTTGACGCATCCGGGGGCGCAGCCGCTGGGTTGGGAGCAGGCCTCGACGTTGATCGAAGGTTTCAGCAAGCCAGTGTTTCTGCTTGGCGGTGTTGGCCCGGCGGAGGTTGAGAAAGCCTGGGCGGCGGGTGCGCAGGGTGTGGCGGGGATTCGGGCGTTCTGGCCTGATTCGTTGGTGTAGCCACTGGCCTCATCGCGAGCAAGCTCCCCACAGGAGGTCGAGTTCTTTCAGAGAAAGCGCGATCACTGTGGGAGCGAGCTTGCTCGCGATGAGGGACTGACAAGCGCCGACTAAACCCCAGGCTTCGCCGCAGGCTGCCACAAGATTTCGGCAACCCCCTGCCGCCGGGCAATCACCCGCGCCACCACGAACAACAAATCCGACAGGCGATTGATATACGCCAACCCCACCCCGGCCAACGGCTCCACAGCATTCAAATGCTGGCACCGGCGCTCCGCACTGCGGGCCAGGCTACGACAGACATGGGCCTGGGCAATCAATACCGAACCACCCGGCAGGATGAAATTCTCCAGCGGCCCCAGCTCTTCATTCCACACATCAATCGCGGCCTCCAGGCGCTCTATTTCCCCGGCGTTCAACGCCTGATACTCCGGCATCGCCAGTTCACCGCCCAGGTCAAACAACCGGTGCTGACAAGGCGCCAATACCTCGATCACTTCCTGCAAACCCGGATACCGGGCGCTTTCTGCCGCCAGTGCGGCCAGTAACACGCCGACCTGGCTGTTCAACGTATCGACCTCGCCAATAGCCTCGATTCGCGGATGATCCTTGGGCACGCGACGACCGTCGCCCAGGCCGGTTTCGCCTTTGTCGCCGGTGCGGGTGTAAATCTTCGACAAGCGAAAGCCCATGGTTACCTCGTTAGCTGGTTGTGTTCTTGAGAGACGAGCGGGGTGCTCGCCAATGGCAGGCGCAGGGTGAAGCAGGTGCCTTGGCCCAGGGTTGATTGCACTTCCATCTGGCCCTTGTGGTTGTTGGTAATGATGAAGTACGAGACCGACAGGCCAAGGCCGGTACCCTGGCCGATTTCCTTGGTGGTGAAAAACGGTTCGAAAGTACGCTTGCGCACGCTTTCGCTCATGCCGATGCCGTTGTCTTCGACCTGGATCTCCGCCCACGGCGGATTCAGCTTGGTGCGCAGGATGATCCGCCCTGGTTCGCTGTCGTCTTCACGCTGGTGAATGGCTTGAGCGGCGTTTTTCAGCAGGTTGAGCAGCACCTGTTCCAGCTCGTTGGCGGTGCCGGGTACCGGCCCCAGCGCCGGGTCGAACTGGCGAATGATCGCCTGGCCCTTGAAGTCGAATCCGATCGCCAGGTCGAAGTCGTTTCCGGCGATTTCCACAGCCTGGTCGATCAGCGCAGGCAGATCGCACGGGGCCATTTGGCGGGTGCTGCGGCGACTGAAACTGAGCATGTGCGTGACGATCTTTGCCGCCCGGGCGCCGGCCTGCTGGATGCCGTCGAGCAGCTGTGGCACTTCGCGCGCTTGCAGGTATTGGTTGACGGTCGACAGCTCGATGCCGATCTGCTCGGCCTGCTCCAGGTTCTTGGGCAGATCGGGGGACAGCCGGCGGCGGATATTCTGCACGTTGTGCAGGATCGCACCGAGCGGGTTGTTGATTTCGTGGGCCATGCCCGCGGCGAGGCCTCCGACGGAGAGCATTTTCTCCGACTGCACCATCATTTCTTCGAGGGACAGGCGCTGGGTGATGTCGTCGATGCGGATCACCACACCACGCCCGGCGCCGCCCATCAGCGGATAGAAGGTCAGGGCGTAGTGGCGGGGCTCATCGTCCTTGACCCAGGTCACGCGCTCGATCTTGGCCACCGTGTGCTGCTCGACGGTTTGCTTGAGCTGCGGCAGAAAGGGCTTGAGCGGTTCAAAGGCGAGGAAGATCGGCTGGTTCAAGGCTTCGTCCAGGCGTGTACCGGAAAGGGCGCTGGCTTCCTGGTTCCACTGCGTTACGTAAAGCTGTTCGTCGAGGGCGATCAGCGCCGATGGCATGGAGTCGATGATGCTGTTGAGGTAATTCTGGAAACCCGTGAGTTTTTTCTCGATCTTGCTCCGTACCTGGACTTCGAGTTCCAGCTTGCGATTGGTGTGGCGGGTTTCTTCGGCCAGTCCCTGGGCCTGGTCATACGCGGCCTGGGAGTCATCGCGGGCGCGCTTGAGTTGCTGCTCCCGGGCCTCGATCCGCGAGAGCATGGTGTTGAACGCCTCGGCCAGGCTGCCGATTTCATCGTGATTGCCCCGGGAGGCGCGCAATGCGTAGTTCTCTTCACGGGTCACTTGCCGGGACAGTTCCTCCAGCTGATGAATCGGCCGGGTGATCAGGCGTTTGATCTGTCGCGCGATGACCAGCCACAGCAGCACACTGAAAATCAGGATCCCCAGGCTGGCGGTCAGGGTCCCGGTATAGAACGCCATGGGCAGCTCGCTGCTGGCCACCAGCAGCAGGTGGCCGGGTGCGGTGCCGGGGCGGGGCAGGGTGATGACCTGGTTGCTGCGAAACTCGGTGACTTGCCAGGAATCGATGTGCCGGTAGTGCTTGGGCAGGCTCAGATGATCGCCATGCTGCAACTGCGCCAGGCGCTCGCCCTTGCCGTCATACAGGGCTGCAGCGCGCAGGGGGGAATAGCTGTCGAGCTCATCGAGCAGGCGTTGGGCGCTTTGCGGCGACTGTAGCGCCTCGGCCACCAGGCTCGGGTTGGAGATCAGTCGGCCGATGGTCTGCAGGGCCTGGGGCGCCATGCTTTCCTGGGAGATGTAGTAGGCGGCGCTGATAAAGGTCAGGTTGGCAACCAGCAATACAGTGGTCAACAGCACCAACAGGGCGGCCAGGAGTTTCTGGCCGACAGGGAGGTTTTCAAGACGCTGGCGCAATGGCATCAGGTTTATCGCTGCAAAGGAACAAGTGGCCAGCGTAGCCGCTGCTCAGTCGCTGGGCAATCCAAGGCTTTGCAGGCGTGCGATCAACCTCGACTCAAGCTGATTGAGGTGCGGCAGGTTCAGTTGATGCCGTGCGGCGACTTTACAGGCATGACCCAGCAGATAACTGATTTCGGTGCGGCGCCGGCTGCTGACGTCCTGGTACATCGAGGAGTAGTTGGCGGCGGTCGCGTGAATCACCCGTTCGACCTCCTGCTGCAGATTTTCCGCAGCAGCCGGCTGGCCGCAACGCTCAAGCAGCTCGATCAGTTCGTCGCACAGGGTGGCGACCTCACAGCGGTGCTCCTGCAGCCCGCCATTGCGGCAATCGTGCAGCACCGTCAACGGATTGATCGCGCAGTTGAGTGCCAGTTTGCGCCACAACCGGGTGAGAATCTCGGTGCTCCACTCATGGGGAATGCCCGCGGCGTCGAGGTCGTCCAGCCAGATCGGGGCGACGGGATGGCCGGCATCCCCCAGCCAGGTAAACCCGTGCCCGGCAAAGACTACACGCCAGTCACCGTCGCGAAAGGCGCCTTCAGTGCTTGACGCATAAATGCAGCGCGCCTGCGGGACTTGCGCCGCCACGGCGTCCTGGCTGCCCAGGCCGTTCTGCAGCAGGATCAGTTCGGCGCCGGGCGCCAGTCGGGGTGCCAGCTGTGCCACGGCCAGTTCCGCATCGTAGGCCTTGCAGGCGACCAGTAGTCGATTAATCGGCGCGAGGCTGTCGGCCGTTTCGGCGCTCACTGGATATAGCTGTGCCTGGCCATGTTCCACCAGGGTCAAGCCGCCTGCCGCCTCGTACGCCCGCAGCCGGGCTGCGTCACGCAGTATCAGGCGCACCGGCACTGCGGCCCGAGCCAGACGAGTGGCCCACAACGTGCCGAGGCTACCGGCGCCTAGTACATGCCAGGTGGTGGACATCAGCTTTTTGCTCTGTTTAAGGCGCGCATGGGTGGCTCGCAGTGAATGATCGGAAAGACCCGTTATAATCAGCGCGGATTTTAACCGCAAGCCAGGCGTGCTCCCTCTTGATCGAGCGCGCCCTATTTATTGGAGAGATTACATGCCGTCGTTCGACGTGGTATCCGAACTGGACAAACACGAAGTCACCAACGCGGTCGAGAACGCCGTCAAGGAGCTCGATCGTCGTTATGACCTGAAAGGCAAAGGCAGCTTCGAATTCAAGGAAAAGGACCTGACCGTCAACCTGACCGCTGAAGCGGATTTCCAGCTCGAAGCGATGATTGAGATCCTCAAGCTGGCCCTGGTCAAGCGCAAGATCGATGTGCAGTGCCTTGAGGTCAAGGATGCGTTCGCCTCGGGCAAGCTGATGAAGCAGGACGCTGTGCTCAAGGAAGGCATCGACAAGGAGCTGGCGAAGAAAATCGTCGCCCACGTCAAGGACGCCAAGCTCAAGGTCCAGGCGGCCATCCAGGGTGAGCAAGTGCGCATCACCGGCAAGAAGCGTGATGACCTGCAGGAAGCCATTGCAGTGCTGCGCGCCAAGGAGTTCGGCATGCCGCTGCAGTTCAACAACTTCCGCGACTGACGTGCAAGGCGGGAACCTCCAGGCGTTTTCGGCGTCCGAGGCCCAAGCAACGGCAGAAACGATCAATCCGCACAGGATTCGGTCTTTCTGCCGCTTTATTTTTCGCGAGCCGGGTAGCCGGAAAAATGCAGGAGAACGCAGATGGACTTAAATGCTGAAGTAGACAACCTGGTCAGGGTGTCCCAGTCCTGGATCCCGATGATCATGGAATATGGCAGCCGTGTGCTGCTGGCAGTGATTACCCTGGCGATCGGCTGGTGGTTGATCAACAAGGTCACGCAAAAGCTCGGTGGCCTGATCGCCCTGCGTAACGCGGACCTTGCGCTGCAAGGCTTTATCAGTAGCCTGGCGAACATCATTCTGAAGATCCTGCTGGTCGTCAGCGTGGCGTCGATGATCGGTGTGGAAACCACGTCGTTCGTGGCAGCCATCGGTGCGGCGGGCCTGGCCATCGGCCTGGCGTTGCAGGGCAGCCTGGCGAACTTCGCCGGCGGCGTGCTGATTCTGCTGTTCCGTCCGTTCCGAATTGGTGACTGGATCGAAGCCCAGGGGGTTGCCGGCACCGTTGACAGCATCCAGATCTTCCACACCGTGCTGCGCACCGGCGACAACAAGACCATCATCGTGCCTAACGGCAACCTGTCGAACGGCATCATCACCAACACCAACCGCCAACCAACCCGCAAGGTGGTGTTCGATGTGGGTGTCGATTACGAAGCGGACCTGCAAAAGGCCCGTGAAGTCTTGCTGGAACTGGCCAAGGATCCGCGCGTGTTGGTCGACCCGGCACCGCAGGCAGTCATTTCGACCTTGGGTGACAGTTCGATCACCGTTTCCCTGCGGGTCTGGGTGAAGACAGCGGATTACTGGGATGTGTTGTTCATGTTTAATGAACAGTCCCGTGATCGGTTGAAAACGGCAGGTATTGACATTCCATTTCCTCAGCGTGTAGTTCGCGTGGTTCAGGAAGCGGCAGTACAGTAAGCCTGTTTGTTGGTTGTTACATAAACCCAAGAGGTGAATAGTCTCTTGGGTTTTTTTGTGGCTGTTGATGAGCTCATTGAAAAAAGTATTAACGTTATGCGCGGAAGTTGCTTGCTGCAGAGTTTGGTATGTGGCAGGCATAAAAAAACCGCCCACCTGAAGAGGTGGGCGGTTTCTTGATCTACAGACTACCGGTCTTACACCCTGATTACAGGATGTTCAGCGGGTACTCAATGATCAGACGGGTGTCGTAGTTGTCAGCCGAATAGGCGCTGTACGCACCGTTCGAACGGTAGTTGGCGAAACGAGCACGGAACGACAGGTCTTTTGCTGGACCTTCCTGTACTACGTACTTGGACTCCAGGTTCCACTCGTTTTCCTTACCTTCACCCAGACCGTTGGTCTTGATGTTGTCACCCATTACGTAACGGGTCATGAAGCTCAGGCCAGGTACGCCGTAGGTCGCCATGTTCAGGTCATAGCGAGCTTGGTAGGATTTCTCCTCGCGGCCCACGAAGTCGGAGATCTGGATGGAGTTGGATACGAAGATGGTGCTGTTGCCGTCAACGCCGTAGTAGTAAGCGTTGTCGCCGCTCGACTGCTGGTAGGCCAGGGTGAACTTGTGAGCGCCCAGGCTATAGGCCGCTGCCAGGGACCACAGGTTGTTGTCCACGCCCAGAACGCCGTCACCGAGGAAGTCGATGGTGTCGCCGCGCTTATCGCCTTTGGTTTTGTAGGCGTTGAGGTCGAAGTTCAGCGACTGTTCGTCGTTGATCGGCAGGGTCAGGTTCAGGTTGGCGTAGTACTTCTTGAAGTACTCTTCGGCATCCGATGCAGCCAGTGCAGCGCTGAAGTTGTCGGTGAAGGCGTAGCTGGCACCGAAGATGTTGATGCCGCCGCTCAGGCCTTTGCCGTGGTTGCCATCTTCATCAGACACGCCGCCGATGCTGTCACGAGCCATACCGGTTTGCTTGCTCAGCGCGGTGAATCGACCAGCGCTCAGTTCCAGGCCTTTGATTTCCTTGGAAGTCAGCAGGGTGCCGGTAGCGACTTCCGGGATCAGACGGCTGTCGTCGGTAGCGAATACAGGGCTGGCAACGAATTGCTGGCCGTATTTCAGGGTGGTGTCGGACAGACGCAGTTTCACTGCACCGCCAACCTTGCCCTGGGATTTTTCCGGGTTGCCATCGCTGTCGTTGGCGAACAGGCCGTTACCGCGCTTGCCCGAGCCGCCGTCCAGCTTGACCGAACCCATGGCCATGGCGTCGAGGCCGAAACCAACGATACCTTGAGTGAAGCCCGACTCGTAGGTGAGCAATTGGCTCAGACCGGAATCCTGACGATAGCCGGCAGTACCGGAACTAGGGTTGCTTGCACCATTCTTGTAGTCGCGGTTCATGTACTCAAAACGGGTTTTGAGTTTCAGGCTCGAATCGTCGATGAAACCCTTGGACTCGTCCTGGGAGGACGCCATTGCGAACTGCGAGGTGCCTGCTGCAACAGCCAGTGCGATCATGCTCCACTTCATCACGCGCATCGTGATTTGCTCCTTTGGTTTTTAGAAGAGTACTGCCGCTCCACCTGTTTTATTATCTGGGCGGCTCTTTCTTTTTGTGTCGGCGCAAACTTATATCACGCCGGCAATGTTGGCGATACTTGCGCATCTATCCTTTCAGCTTCTTTACGACCCTGTCGTACACGGCTAGCTAGATGTCGCAAATTTACAGCCCCGATGCAACCGGACTGACAACTTTAATGCTGTTTTTCTGGACTGGCGCATCGATAAAAAGAGTCCCTGGTGAAACGTTTGAATCTCCATCGGGCTACCCTGCCACTGTTTTTTTTGGTCTTAAGGCTGGCCGCTTCCCGCGGTGCCTTATAGACGATGTGGGTATCAATGCAACAAGCGTGCACAAATCAGAACTCCATCGCTGTTTTTTTCTGTCTGGCTGCTTGAAGCGGTAAAAACCTCATAAAACCGGGGGCTCATGCTGCTTTATTTCAGGCTTGACGCAAGGGTGGGCATCGTGTTTGACCTCCATGTCTGGCCGCGTGACATGCAAAAGCGTTACCGGTTCACCCCGCCAGTGAGTAAATGGCGGATATGCGAAGCACTCAGCGTAGACGTACTGTGCGCTTTTGGTGCAAAAAATTTCAATGACTGTACTGAATTCAAGCAGTGGTAGTTTTTACGTGGCGTGAGCGGTCACTGGCTTTCTGGTCATTTCCGCGTTTTTTGCGGCGCGCTGGTCCTGTATTGGTGCTTTTTCGCAGGAAATGTCTCATCTCGGGGCGCGCATGTACCATTTGTGGATCTTCGAACAGCGTAGGCGGTGGTTCGCTGCAAAGCTGGCAAGGTATGCTGCCGTCCAGTGGCCTGGCGTACGATCTCTCTGGATGGGCGCTAAGCTGAATAATGATGACCTGGCGGGAGTATGTGCAGTGTTCGCTTTAGATCCACGACTTCAACAAGACACACTACCGATTGGCGATTTCCCGCTTTGTCGGTTGCTGTTGTCCAATGATTCGAACTACCCCTGGTTCATCCTCGTGCCACGCAGGGACGATATCAGCGAGATATTTCAGTTAAGTGTCGCCGATCAGCAGCAGCTGTGGCAGGAAACGACCTCGTTGGCCGAGTTGCTCAAGGACTCGTTCGATGCGGACAAGCTGAACGTCGCAGCCCTGGGCAACGTGGTCAGTCAGTTGCACATGCATGTGATCGTGCGCAAGCATGAAGACGCAGCCTGGCCTGCGCCGGTCTGGGGCAAAAACCCGGCCAAGCCCTACAGTGCAGAGCAGGTCGCGGCGATTCGCGAACGGCTGCGCCTGGTGTTGACCGATGACTTTACGTTTGAGGAGGGTTGAGCCATGAGCCTTGAAGAGCGCGTCACCGACCTTGAAAGCCGACTGGCGTTTCAGGATGACACCATCCAGGCATTGAATGATGTCCTGGTGGCGCAACAGCGGGTGGTCGAACGCCTGCAGTTGCAAATGGCCGCGCTGCTCAAGCGCCAAGAGGAAATGGTCGGCCAGTTCGAGTCTTTCGAAGAAGAAGCGCCACCGCCGCATTACTAGTAGCAGTAGAAGCGCAGGCATAAAAAAACCGCGAACATGTTCGCGGTTTTTTTATGCCTTTGATCAGCGTCGCGGCAGGGCGGCGATGACGTCTTCGGCTTGCAGGCCTTTGTCACGATTCATGACGGAGAACTCGACGCGCTGGCCTTCGACCAGTACGCGATGGCCTTCACCGCGAATGGCCCGGAAGTGCACGAAAATATCGTCGCCGGAGTCGCGGGAAATAAAGCCGAAGCCTTTGGAGGTGTTGAACCACTTGACGGTCCCGGTATCGCGGTTGCTCATGTCATAGCTGGGCGAAGCGGCGGCCGGTGACGATTTGTAGAAGCTGATGGCCAGATGCAGGGCAACGGCGATCAGGGCCGCAACCAGGCTGAACAGTACGGCAGGCTGGCCGGCAATGACCGGCATTGGCGCGATCAGTGTCAGGGTTTGCAGGACGACAGCCAACACCAGCAGGGCGCTGACCAGGTTCTGCAGTTGATGGCGCGGGCCTTTGTTCCAGTAAGGGATAACCGGGGCAAGCGTCAGGTTGAGCAGGCCAAAAAAGGCCAGGTACAAGGCATCGGGTTGTTGCAGGTAAGGCAGGGCTTCGGATCGCAGGCTAGGGATGAAGGACAGCAGCAAGGCCGCTACGCCTATCAGCAGGTGGACGATTTTCAACATTTTGATTAACTCACGTTAAGACAGCTCACAAGGAAGAGCTGATGGCGCACGGTTCGCTTCGGAATAAATAAGAGGCGTTGGACACGTACCCGGTATCAGCCTATGCGCAGCGCCCGAAAAAATAGGCACTGACGACACGCTGTCTATTTAACAGCAAAGCTGCAGCCTACTCAAATCAAGGAGTCCAGCGGTGCATCGGAGGCCTTGCTGTCGCCCGGCAGGGCATCCGGGCTGCAGCCTGGCGGCAGGCTTGCTAGAGTGGTCCTGCACTGGTTGGATGAACTTCATCACCTTTAGGGGAAAAACATGGCAATCGATATCGGTATCAGTGAAGAGGACCGCAAGTCCATCGTCGACGGACTATCGCGCCTGCTGTCGGACACCTATGTGCTCTACCTGAAAACCCATAACTTCCATTGGAACGTCACCGGTCCGATGTTCCGCACCCTGCATTTGATGTTCGAGGAGCAATATAACGAGTTGGCCCTGGCGGTCGATTCGATTGCCGAGCGAATTCGCGCGCTCGGATTCCCGGCGCCCGGCGCCTATTCCATTTACGCGCGCCTGTCGTCCATCAAGGAAGAAGAAGGCGTGCCGGCTGCCGAAGATATGATCAGGCAGCTGGTGGCGGGGCAGGAGGCAGTCACGCGCACCGCCCGGGGGATTTTCCCGTTGCTCGATAAAGTCAGCGACGAACCTACGGCTGACCTCCTTACCCAGCGCATGCAGGTCCACGAGAAAACCGCGTGGATGCTCCGCGCGCTGCTGGAACAATGATAAGTCGGCGCGTGGATGACATTGCTGTTCGCGCGCCCCTTTCCGTCAGAAGGGCGGCCTGTTGCTTGAGCGAATATTCGCGCGTTGCTGTGGGAAAAGCGCCGGACTAGGACGCTCTCCCTGATCTGCCTTCCGTTGTTGGCTTATCCTACGTGGATGGTCATAAAGTCATCTGGCTATAACTTTGCCCTGGCGTTTTTATAAGCAATCAAATTGCTTTTATAGAAACCGCAAATGGCAAAGGAGTGTCAGCGATATGGAATATGAAGGCGGGAGAGATGAGGGGCGGGGCGGACAGGCCAGGGATATAAGGGTCGATCCATTTGTCAGTGAGTTCGACATGGGGCTGGCCCGGCCGTTGTCCCGATCGGTGCGATTGAATGGCTTTGCCACCTGTTTGCGGCTTGAGCAGGTGTATTGGGATATTTTAGCCGACATGGCCAGGGCCAATAGCTGCTCGGTCAGCGCCTTGCTGTCCCATGTCGATCGCCAGGTGCATTTGCGCCATGGCGGGGTGAGAAATTTCAGCGGGCTGGTGCGGGTGGTCTGTGTTGTCCATAGCCTCAAGGAGGGGCGTTACCCGGTCATGGCTTGAGCCCGATGAATCAAAGGGCAGTGTGTCGATCTGTGCAGTCTTACGGCTGCACAGGCTGCATTTAATGGATATAATCCCGCTCTTTGCCGCAAAACCCAGCGTGCGCGGTAGCAATCTGATCGCCGAGACAACCCCCATGCCGATGTACGATTATCAATGTGCTTCCTGTGGTCATCAGTTGGAAGCCATTCAAAAGATCAGCGATGCACCGTTGGTCGACTGCCCTGCGTGCCAGGCGCCAGAGCTTAAGAAGATGCTGTCCATGCCAGGCTTCCGCCTCAGCGGCACCGGCTGGTATGAGACCGATTTCAAGACCGGTTCCAAGAAGAACCTGGCCGGCGGCGACAAAGCTGACTAGGGTCCGGGACCTGAGTTGAACCACACGCGCGAGCTCTTGCGTCATCCGTCAGCGGATCGACGCAAGGTCTGCAACCGAATGTCGAATTACGAGAAGTGAAACCACTACCATGATGCGCAGCCATTATTGCGGCCAACTGAACGAAAGCCTGGAAGGCCAGGAAGTTACCCTTTGCGGATGGGTCCACCGTCGCCGTGACCACGGTGGGGTGATTTTCCTCGATATCCGTGATCGTGATGGTCTGGCCCAGGTGGTGTTCGACCCGGACCGCGCTGAATCCTTCGCCGCTGCCGATCGCGTGCGCAGCGAATACGTCGTGAAGATCACCGGCAAGGTTCGCCTGCGTCCGGCCGGTGCCACCAACGCCAACATGGCGTCGGGCATGATCGAAATCCTGGGCTATGAGCTGGAAGTGCTGAACGAGTCGGAAACCCCGCCGTTCCCGCTGAACGAGTTCTCCGACGTCGGCGAAGAAACCCGCCTGCGTTACCGCTTCCTGGATCTGCGTCGTCCGGAAATGGCCGAGAAGCTGCGTTTGCGTTCGCGCATGACCACCAGCATCCGCCGCTTCCTGGACGAAAACGGCTTCCTCGACGTCGAAACGCCGATCCTGACTCGCGCCACCCCTGAAGGCGCGCGTGATTACCTGGTGCCAAGCCGTACCCACGCCGGTTCGTTCTTCGCCCTGCCGCAATCGCCGCAGCTGTTCAAGCAACTGCTGATGGTCGCCGGCTTCGACCGCTACTACCAGATCGCCAAGTGCTTCCGTGACGAAGACCTGCGTGCCGACCGCCAGCCGGAATTCACCCAGATCGACATCGAGACCAGCTTCCTCGATGAAAAAGAGATCATGGGCCTGACCGAACAAATGATCCGCAACCTGTTCAAGGAAGTGCTGGGTCTGGAATTCGGCGAGTTCCCGCACATGACATTCGAAGAGGCCATGCGCCGCTACGGTTCCGACAAGCCAGACCTGCGTAACCCGCTGGAACTGGTGGACGTTGCCGACCAGCTCAAGGAAGTCGATTTCAAGGTGTTCAGCGGCCCGGCCAACGACCCTAAATGCCGCATTGCCGCTCTGCGAGTACCAGGCGGGGCAAGCATGCCGCGCAAACAGATCGACGATTACACCAAGTTTGTCGGTATCTACGGTGCCAAGGGCCTGGCGTACATCAAGGTCAACGAGCGCGCCAAAGGCGTCGAAGGCCTGCAGTCGCCGATCGTGAAGAACATTCCTGAAGCCAACCTCAACGTGATCCTCGATCGCGTCGGTGCGGTCGATGGCGATATCGTGTTCTTCGGTGCTGATAAAGCCAAGATCGTCAGCGAAGCCCTGGGCGCGCTGCGGATCAAGCTCGGCCACGACCTGGAGCTGCTGACCTGCAAGTGGGCGCCGATGTGGGTCGTCGACTTCCCGATGTTCGAAGAGAACGACGACGGCAGCTTCACCGCCTTGCACCACCCGTTCACCGCGCCTAAGTGCACCCCGGCAGAGCTGGAAGCCAACCCGGCTGGCGCCCTGTCCCGTGCCTACGACATGGTATTGAACGGTACCGAACTGGGTGGCGGTTCGATCCGTATCCACCGTAAAGAGATGCAGCAATCGGTGTTCCGTCTGCTGGGTATCAACGAAGCGGAACAGGAAGAGAAGTTCGGCTTCCTGCTCGACGCCCTGAAATACGGCGCGCCGCCGCACGGTGGCCTGGCCTTCGGTCTGGACCGCCTGGTGATGTTGATGACCGGCGCCCAGTCGATCCGTGAAGTGATCGCCTTCCCGAAAACCCAGAGCGCGGCAGACGTCATGACTCAGGCACCGGGTCAGGTCGATGCCAAGGCATTGCGCGAACTGCACATTCGTCTGCGCGAAACGCCAAAGGCAGAGTAAGGCTCACCTGAAGGGCGCATCTTCGGATGCGCCCTTTCTACATACGTAGAGCAATCAAGATTTTTGTTTGTCGGCCGGCGCGATGCAGCGCAGCGGGCAATGTGTCAAAGAGAATTCGGAGCGAGTTATGGCAGGTCATTCCAAGTGGGCGAACATCAAGCACCGCAAAGAACGTCAGGATGCCAAGAAGGGCAAGATTTTCACCAAGTGGATTCGTGAGCTGACCGTCGCTGCCCGTCAGGGCGGTGGCGATCCGGGCTCCAACCCACGCCTGCGCCTGGCGCTGGACAAGGCCCTTGGTGCGAATATGAGCCGCGACATTATCGATCGCGCTGTAGCCCGTGGTGCCGGTGCTGCCGATACCGACGATATGGTCGAGCTGACCTACGAAGGCTACGGCCCGGGTGGCGTGGCGGTGATGGTCGAGTGCATGACCGACAACCGCAATCGCACTGCGGCCGCGGTTCGTCACGCGTTCAGTAAGTGCGGCGGCAACCTTGGTACTGACGGTTCGGTGGCCTACCTGTTCGAGCGCAAGGGGCAGATCTCCTTCGCCCAGGGCGTTGACGAAGACGCGCTGATGGAAGCGGCCATGGAAGCCGATGCCGATGACGTGGTGACCAACGAAGACGGTTCCATCGATGTCTTCACCTCGTTCGCCGGGTTCTATGCCGTGCGTAACGCGCTTGAAGCGGCCGGTTTCAAGGGTGATGACGCAGAAATCGTCATGCTGCCGACCACCAGTGCCGAACTGGATCTGGAAGGCGCGGAAAAAGTCCTCAAGCTGATCGATATGCTCGAAGACCTGGATGACGTGCAGAACGTCTACTCCAATGCCGATATCCCCGAATCGGTCGCCGCACAACTAACCTGAATGCTCCGCCCTCATTGTAGGAGCTGGCTTGCCAGCGAAGAGGCCCTTGAACTTGTGAAAGTCTTGAGGCCGCCTTCGCTGGCAAGCCAGCTCCTACAATTTCCTTGGATATTTGCATCAGCGTTGCAGGCGTTATGACTTTAATTCTTGGTATCGACCCCGGTTCGCGCATTACCGGTTATGGTGTGGTGCGCGATACCGGTCGCGGCTGTGAGTACGTGGCCTCCGGATGCATCCGCACCGGTGCTGGCGAGCTGCATGAGCGCCTGCAGATTGTGTATCGAGGCGTGCGGGAAATCATCCAGACCTACGCTCCGGTGACCATGGGCATCGAAAAAGTGTTCATGGCCCGCAACGCCGATTCCGCCCTGAAGCTGGGGCAGGCCCGAGGCGCAGCCATCGTGGCCGGCGCGGAAGAAAACCTGGAAATCGCCGAATACACGGCCACCCAGGTCAAGCAGGCTGTAGTCGGCACCGGCGCGGCCAATAAAGAGCAGGTGCAGATGATGGTCATGCACATGTTGAAGCTGACCAGTAAACCGCAAATCGATGCCTCCGATGCCCTGGCCATTGCCATTTGCCATGCGCACACCCGCTCCAGCCTGCTGCCCCATGGGCTGGGCGCGGCACGCAGTCGTGGCGGGCGCCTGCGTCTCTGATAGCATCAGCAATCATTTTTCTGAAATGAGGGGCATGCGCCTGGGTTGTCGGTGCAAAACCCTTGTTCTGTCAGTCGCTGGTCCAGGGCTGGCCAACGCTCAAGGATCTGTAACGTGATTGGACGCTTGCGCGGCACACTGGCTGAGAAACAGCCGCCGCACCTGATTCTGGATGTAAATGGCCTGGGGTATGAGCTTGAAGTGCCCATGACCACGCTTTATCGCCTGCCGTCGGTCGGTGAACCGCTGACGCTGCACACCCATCTGGTCGTACGCGAAGACGCGCAGTTACTCTATGGCTTCGTCGGCAAGCGTGAGCGAGACTTTTTCCGCGAGTTGATCCGTCTCAATGGTGTAGGGCCAAAACTGGCCCTGGCCTTGATGTCGAGCCTGGAAGTCGACGAGCTGGTGCGTTGCGTGCAGTCCCAGGATACCTCGGCGCTGACCAAGGTGCCGGGCGTGGGCAAGAAAACCGCCGAACGCTTGCTGGTGGAGCTCAAGGATCGCTTCAAGGCCTGGGAAACCGTACCGGCCATGTTTGCCTTGGTGCCCAACCAGCCGGATGCCCCTGTGCCAGTCAATACCGCCGAAAACGATGCGGTCAGCGCGCTGATTTCCCTGGGTTACAAGCCGCAGGAAGCCAGCAAGGCGATTTCCGCGATCAAGGAAAAAGGCTTGAGCAGCGAAGACCTGATTCGTCGTGCCCTGAAGGGAATGATCTAAGTGATTGAAGCTGATCGTCTGATCGCCGCCACGGGTGCCCCCCGTGATCGCGAGGAAGTCCAGGACCGGGCAATTCGCCCAGTCAGCCTGGCCGAGTACATTGGCCAGCCAACCGTTCGCGAGCAAATGGAGCTGTTCATCCAGGCTGCGCGCGGGCGTAGCGAGTCGCTGGATCACACATTGATCTTCGGTCCACCGGGCCTGGGCAAGACCACCCTGGCCAATATCATCGCCCAGGAAATGGGCGTGTCGATCAAAAGCACATCGGGGCCGGTCCTCGAGCGTCCGGGCGACCTGGCGGCGCTGTTGACCAATCTTGAGCCTCACGACGTACTGTTCATCGATGAAATCCATCGCTTGTCGCCGATTGTCGAGGAAGTGTTGTACCCGGCCATGGAGGATTTCCAGCT
The DNA here is from genome assembly GCF_044744285.1 of Pseudomonas sp. NPDC087336. Taxonomy (NCBI): domain Bacteria; kingdom Pseudomonadati; phylum Pseudomonadota; class Gammaproteobacteria; order Pseudomonadales; family Pseudomonadaceae; genus Pseudomonas; species Pseudomonas sp. NPDC087336. The sequence goes on from NZ_JBIUYA010000012.1 coordinate 172,356, forward strand.
CGACATCATGATCGGCGAAGGGCCAGCTGCGCGGTCGATCAAGCTTGATCTGCCGCCGTTCACCCTGGTCGGCGCGACCACGCGGGCGGGGATGCTGACCAACCCGTTGCGCGACCGTTTCGGTATCGTCCAGCGCCTGGAGTTCTACAGCAACGCCGACCTGTCGACGATTGTCAGCCGCTCGGCGAACATCCTCGGCTTGCCACTGGACCCGGAAGGCGCCTTCGAAATCGCCCGGCGTGCCCGCGGTACGCCGCGAATCGCCAACCGCTTGCTGCGCCGGGTGCGGGACTTCGCGCAAGTGCGTGCCACGGGCCATATCACCAAGCCGATCGCCGACCTGGCCCTGAACCTGCTGGACGTCGATGAACGTGGCTTCGATCACCAGGATCGACGCCTGTTGCTCACCATGATCGAGAAGTTCGATGGCGGGCCGGTCGGGGTCGACAGTCTGGCGGCGGCCATCAGTGAAGAGCGCCACACCATTGAAGACGTGCTGGAACCCTATCTGATCCAGCAGGGCTACATCATGCGTACCCCGCGGGGGCGGGTGGTGACGCGGCATGCGTACCTGCACTTCGGCTTAAACATTCCGTCACGATTGGGCGAAATGCCCGTGGTAGACGAGTTCCTTGATGCCGTGGACGATTAATTAACATTGCGAGCTGATTTTTTCGGGCATTGTGTGGTCCCAGGACCGTACTTTTGCGCGAAAGCCGCAGAACATTGAAAAACAGTTGCCTGGCCGGATTGGCAACCCGAGGAGTAAGCACTAGAGTATGCGCGCGCAAAACGGGCTTGAGCCTTTCGCACATCGTTGTCGCGTTTATTACGAGGACACCGATGCGGGCGGCATCGTGTATTACGTCAATTACCTCAAGTTTATGGAACGGGCTCGAACCGAGCGGCTACGTGAGCTGGGCTTTGCCCAATCGCAGCTTGCCGGAGAGGACCTGTTGTTCGTCGTGCATTCCAGCGAAGCGCGCTATCACGCGCCGGCGCGACTGGATGACGAGCTGCTGGTAAGCGCTGAAGTAGTCGAATTGAACCGTGCCAGCTTGCGCTTCAAGCAGCAGGTCAGGCGGGCCACAGATGATGCACTGCTCTGTGAAGGGCAGTTTCTTGTGGCCTGTGTGCGCACTGAAAGTTTAAAACCCCGGGCCATTCCCGAAGCTCTGCGAGCGGCCTTTGCCGCCGTGAGCGGCGCGGGTACACACTCAAAGCAGGAGATAAAGCGTGGAAGCTAACGTCGTCGACCATTCCTCCATGTGGAGCCTGGTCAGCAATGCCAGTATCGTGGTGCAACTGGTAATGCTGACCCTGGTAGCCGCATCGGTGACCTCATGGATCATGATCTTTCAGCGCAGCAACCTGCTGCGCGCCGGTCGACGCGCCCTGGAGAGCTTCGAAGAGCGCTTCTGGTCGGGTATCGACCTGTCCAAACTCTACCGTCAGGCCGGTAGCAACCCGGACCCGGATTCCGGTGTCGAGCAGATCTTCCGTGCCGGCTTCAAGGAATTCTCCCGTCTGCGCCAGCAGCCAGGCGTTGACCCGGAAGCGGTCATGGACGGTGTGGCCCGTGCCATGCGCGTTGCCATTTCCCGTGAAGAAGAAAAGCTCGAGCAGAGCCTGCCGTTCCTCGCCACCGTCGGTTCCGTGAGCCCGTACATCGGTCTGTTCGGTACCGTCTGGGGCATCATGAACTCCTTCCGTGGCCTGGCGACTGCCCAGCAAGCGACCCTGGCCACCGTGGCACCGGGTATCGCCGAAGCCCTGATCGCCACCGCGATAGGTCTGTTCGCTGCCATTCCAGCCGTTATCGCTTACAACCGTTTTGCTGCCCGCAGCGAAACCTTGCTGGGCCGTTACTACACCTTCGCCGACGAATTCCAGGCGATCCTGCACCGCAAAGTGCACACCAGCGAAGAATAAGCAGGTAATTTCCAATGGCTTTAATCGCTCGAGCTCGCAAAAAGCGCAAGCCGGTCGCCGAGATGAACGTGGTGCCCTACATCGACGTGATGTTGGTGCTGCTGGTCATCTTCATGGTGACCGCGCCAATGCTCAATCAGGGCGTGAAAGTTGATCTGCCGAAGGTTTCCAGCGAAGCCTTGCCGCAAGACAACAACACCCAGGTCCTGACCATTTCGATCAAGGCTGACAAGACCTACTACTGGAACCTTGGCAGCGAAGTCGATACAGAGAAGCAACAAGACCGCGCCATGACCCTGCCGCAAATGACTGACGCGGTGACCAAGATCATTCGCGTGGGCAACGAAGGCGGCAAGCGTACCCAGGTCTTCATTCGTGGCGACAAGAGCGTCGACTACGGGTCTGTCATGGGCGCGATGGGCGGGTTGCAGAAAGCCGGCGTCGGTAATGTTGGCTTGATTACCGAGGCGCCCTGATGCAGCAACAGCGAGAGCCGTCCGCCTCGGAAAGCTACTTCTGGCCTAGTGTCTGGGCGATTGGCTTGCACGTGCTGGTGTTCGGCATGCTGTTCGTCAGTTTTGCCTTCACTCCGGAGTTGCCGCCGGCCAAGCCGATTGTCCAGGCGACCCTGTACCAGCTGAAATCGAAAAGTCAGGCTACCACCCAGACCAATCAGAAGATTGCGGGTGAGGCGAAGAAATCCGCCGCGCGCCAGACCGAAGTCGAGCAGTTGGAACAGAAGAAGGTCGAACAGGAAGCGGTGAAGGCTGCGGAACAAAAGAAAGAAGAAGCGGCTCAAAAGGCCGAGGAAGCCAAGAAGGCCGACGAGTCGAAGAAAGCGGAAGAGGCGAAAAAGGCTGACGAGGCCAAGAAGGCCGACGAAGCCAAGAAAGCCGATGAAGCGAAGAAGACCGCCGAAGCCAAGAAGGCAGAAGAGAAACAATTGGCTGATATAGCCAAGAAGAAAGCGGAAGAAGAAGCCAAGAAGGCTGCTGAAGAAGAGGCCAAGAAAGCGGCCGCTGAAGAAGCGAAGAAAAAGATCGTCGAAGACGCGAAGAAGAAAGCCGCCGAAGACGCCAAGAAGAAAGCTGAAGCTGAAGAGGCGAAGAAGAAAGTCGCCGAAGAAGCGAAGAAGAAAGCTGCTGCCGATGCTGCGAAGAAGAAAGCGCAGGACGCGGCACGTAAATCCGCCGAAGACAAGAAGGCCCAGGCCTTGGCAGATTTGCTTTCCGACACGCCTCAGCGTCAGCAGGCCTTGGCCGATGAGCAGGGCGACGAAGTCGCCGGCAGCTTCGATGATCTGATTCGAGTGCGTGCAGCGGAAGGCTGGGCCCGTCCACCTTCGGCTCGCAAAGGCATGACGGTTCAGCTGCAAATCGGCATGTTGCCGGACGGTACGGTGACTTCGGTCAAGGTGCTCAAGTCCAGTGGCGACGGTCCGTTTGACGCTTCAGCCGTAGCGGCAGTGAAGAATATTGGACGTTTGACAGAAATGCAGGGAATGAAGCCGAGCGATTTTGCTCCGTATCGTTCATTCAAGATGACATTCACACCTGAGGATCTAGCCCCGTGAGAAACCTCCTTCGAGGAATGCTCGTCGTGATCTGCTGCATGGCAGGGATCGCGATGGCAGATGAGAAAAACATTCTGGTCACCAGCGGCAGCGATCGGGCTACCCCGATCGCAGTCGTGCCGTTCGGCAACCAGGGCGGTAGCGTGCTGCCGGACGACATGGCGGAAATCATCGGTAACGACCTGCGCAACTCGGGTTACTACTCGCCGATTCCAAAACAGAACATGATCAGCCAGCCAAGCCAGGCGAGCGAAATCATCTTCCGTGACTTCAAGGCGCTGGGCGCCCAGTACGTCATGGTCGGCAGCATTGCGCCAGCGGGCGGTCGCCTGCAGGTTCAATACGCCCTGTTCAACGTCGCCACCGAGCAACAAGTGCTCACCGGCAGCGTATCGGGCAGCGTCGATCAGTTGCGCGACATGTCGCACTACATCGCGGACCAGTCGTTCGAAAAGCTTACCGGCATCAAGGGTGCGTTCTCGACTCGTCTGCTGTACGTGACGGCCGAGCGCTTCTCCGAAAAGAACACGCGCTACACGCTGCAACGTTCGGACTATGACGGTGCCCGTGCCGTGACCCTGTTGCAATCGCGCGAGCCGATCCTGTCGCCGCGTTTCGCTCCCGATGGCAAGCGCATCGCCTACGTCTCGTTCGAGCAGAAGCGTCCGCGTATTTTCATGCAGAACATCGACACCGGTCGCCGTGAGCAAATCACCAACTTCGAAGGCCTGAACGGCGCGCCAGCCTGGTCGCCGGATGGCAATCGCCTGGCATTCGTATTGTCCAAGGACGGTAACCCGGACATCTACGTGATGAACCTGGGTTCGCGTCAGATCAGTCGTGTCACCAACGGTCAGGGCATCAACACCGAACCGTTCTGGGGCAAGGATGGTTCGACCATCTACTTCACCTCCGACCGTGGCGGCAAGCCTCAGATCTACAAGACCAGCGCGGGTGGCGGTGGTGCCGAGCGCGTGACTTTCGTCGGTAACTACAACGCCAACCCTAAACTGTCGGCCGATGAAAAGACCCTGGTGATGATCCATCGTCAGGAAGGTTTCACCAATTTCAAGGTGGCGGCCCAGGATTTGCAACGCGGTAGCGTAAAAATCCTCACTGATAGCACTCTGGACGAGTCGCCCACTGTCGCGCCCAACGGCACCATGGTAATCTACGCCACCCGCCAGCAGGGCCGGGGAGTCTTGATGCTCGTGTCTATCAATGGACGCGTAAGGCTCCCGCTTCCTACCGCTCAAGGCGAAGTCAGAGAACCTTCCTGGTCCCCTTACCTGAACTGACGCGGCGCTATACGTTGTACTTAACACACTGGGGTTCATTAGGAGTTTCACGATGGAAATGCTGAAGTTTGGTAAATTTGCTGCGCTGGCACTGGCCATGGCTGTAGCTGTAGGTTGCTCGTCCAAAGGCGGCGACAATGCCGGTGAAGGCGCGGTAGATCCAAACGCTGGTTACGGCGCAAACACTGGTGCAGTTGACGGCTCCCTGAGCGAAGAAGCTGCACTGCGCGCTATCACCACTTTCTACTTCGAATACGACAGTTCGGACCTGAAGCCAGAAGCCAAGCGCGCTCTGGACGTTCACGCCAAAGACCTGAAAGCAAACGGCGCTCGCGTTGTTCTGGAAGGCAACACCGACGAACGTGGTACTCGTGAGTACAACATGGCACTGGGCGAGCGTCGTGCGAAAGCCGTTCAGCGCTACCTGGTACTGCAAGGTGTTTCCCCAGCTCAGCTGGAACTGGTTTCCTACGGCGAAGAGCGTCCAGTTGCTACCGGCAACGACGAGCAGTCCTGGGCTCAAAACCGTCGCGTCGAACTGCGTAAGTAATTCGCCATGCGAACGTGCCGTCGTGCTGTAACTGTTCTGGCTCTCAGCCTCGCGCCGCTTGCGGCGTGGGCTGCGGTTCCTGTGGTCGAAAACGACTCCGGCTATAACAATAGCGGGACCAGTTATCCGCCTGCAGGTTACGGTACGAACGGCGCCTATGCCGGGGGAGGGGTTTCGGCCCCTGTCTCGGCACAGGGCGAGCTGTTCAACCAACTGCAATCCATGCAGCAACAGATCGAGCGCCAGCAAGGTGCAATCGAGGTTCTGCAAAATGATGTAGCGCGCATGAAGCAGGAAAGCCTGGAGCGATACCAGGATCTTGATCGGCGCATAGGTAGCGGTGCTGCACCTGCCGCGACGCCTGAAAATTCTTCCACCGGTGGCGATTTGAATGCCCCCGGTGCAGCAGCTGGCGCAGCTGCAGGTGCAGGAGCGGCAGCCGCTCAAGCACCCGCCGCGGGTAGCGAACCGGCGGATCCGGCGAAGGAAAAGCTCTATTACGATGCTGCCTTCGACCTGATCAAGGCCAAGGATTTCGACAAGGCCAGCCAGGCCTTTGCCGCTTTCCTGCGCAAATACCCGAACAGCCAGTACGCTGGCAATGCCCAGTACTGGTTGGGCGAAGTGAACCTGGCCAAAGGCGATCTGCAAGGTGCAGGTCAGGCTTTTGCCAAGGTTTCGCAGCTGTACCCCAAGCACGCCAAAGTGCCTGACTCGCTGTACAAGCTCGCTGATGTAGAGCGCCGCCTCGGTCATCCTGACAAGGTAAAAGGCATTCTGCAGCAGGTGGTGGCCCAGTATCCGGGCACTTCCGCCGCTCAGCTGGCCCAGCGTGACCTGCAGAAAATGTAAGGGCTGCTAGACCCGTTTCGAAGAAACCCGCGCTTGCCGCGGGTTTTTTCGTTAGAATTCACGCCCATTTTATGAAACACGCTTTTTGGGGCCTGCGCATTGCCGGGGTTCCTTGAAGTGCCTGACGGAGGCGGACAGCCTGTTTAGCTGTTACGCCCGTGGCGACTATGCAAGACACATTGAGAATTACCGAAGTTTTCTACTCGTTGCAGGGTGAAACGCGGACTGCTGGCCTGCCCACTGTTTTTGTGCGCCTGACCGGTTGCCCTCTGCGTTGCCAATACTGCGACAGCGCCTACGCATTCACCGGTGGGACCATTCGCACCCTCGACGATATCCTCGAGCAGGTAGCCGGCTTTCGGCCGCGTTACGTCTGTGTCACCGGTGGCGAACCCCTGGCCCAGCCCAATGCCATTCCATTGCTCAAGCGCTTGTGCGATGCCGGTTACGAAGTGTCACTGGAAACCAGTGGCTCGATTGATATCTCGGCGGTAGATTCCCGGGTCAGTCGCGTTGTCGACCTGAAAACCCCGGGTTCGAAGGAAGCGCACCGCAACCGTTACGAAAACATCGAGCTGCTGACGCCCAACGATCAGGTGAAATTTGTCATCTGCTCGCGGGAGGACTATGACTGGTCCGTGTCCAAGCTGATCCAGTACGGTCTGGATCAGCGCGCCGGTGAAGTCCTGTTCTCGCCAAGCCACCACGATCTCAATGCTCGAGATCTGGCGGACTGGGTAGTGGCGGACAACCTGCCAGTGCGTTTGCAATTGCAGCTGCATAAATATCTTTGGAACGATGAGCCGGGGCGTTGAAATGACTGAACCACTGAACACTGCTGAAAAACGTGCGGTCATCCTGTTGTCCGGCGGCCTGGATTCGGCAACTGTCGTGGCCATGGCGCGTGCCGAAGGCTACAGCTGCTACACCATGAGCTTCGACTATGGTCAGCGGTCTCACGCTGAACTGTACGCCGCCGAACGCGTCGCCCGCGACCTGGGTGTAATCGAGCACAAGGTCATCGGTCTTAACCTCAATGGCATGGGCGGCTCGGCGCTGACTGACAGTAGCATCGATATCCCGGAAGAGTTGGGCGAAGGCATTCCGGTGACTTACGTGCCGGCGCGTAACACGGTGTTCCTGTCCCTGGCGCTGGGCTGGGCGGAAGTGCTCGGTGCACAGGACATCTTCATCGGCGTCAATGCGGTGGATTACTCCGGTTACCCGGACTGCCGGCCCGAGTTCATCGAGTCTTTCGAGCGCATGGCCAATCTGGCGACCAAGGCCGGCGTGGAAGGGAAGGGCTTTCGCATTCAGGCGCCGCTGCAAAACCTCAGCAAGGCACAGATCGTCCAGGCAGGTGTAAAGCTTGGCGTGAACTACGGCCTGACCGTTTCCTGCTATCAGGCCGACGATGACGGCCGTGCCTGCGGCAAGTGCGACAGCTGCCGACTGCGCGCAGAAGGCTTTGCGGCGGCCGGAATCAGCGACCCAACACCTTATTTTTGAATTATTTTAAAATAGGTGTTGAATAGTCCTTAAAAATCAGTATTATACGCGCCACCACACAGCGGGTCGTTAGCTCAGTTGGTAGAGCAGTTGGCTTTTAACCAATTGGTCGTAGGTTCGAATCCCACACGACCCACCATTTTTGGCGGTTTAGAAAATCCGGAAGGCCCACGCAAGTGAGGATTTCCGGGTTTTTTTTTTGCCTGCGATTTGTGCGTTCGCCGATCCCGGCCAGCACTGCATGGCTCAGGTCAGAATCATCTTTTGCATCCCGCGGATATTCTGTAGCCTTGCGCCTCTTCAAAGCTCTGATGATTACTCACTCTCCCGGCGGTACCTCTTGGGTCCAGAGCCGGGGTGTATACTCGACTTTCGCGCTTAAGCGCCTGCAGGTCTTGCGAACATGACGCAGATTTCCGAACGCCTTCTGGTTCAAGCCCACCTCGACGCCAAGCAGCCCAAGCCGCTGACCGCCGACGAGGAAGCTTATTATCGTGCCGCCATCGCTGCCGAGCTCAAGGCTCAGGACGCGGTGCTGGTGGCGCATTTCTATTGCGATCCGGTGATTCAGGCCCTGGCCGAAGAGACCGGAGGCTGTGTCTCCGACTCGCTGGAGATGGCCCGTTTCGGCAACGCCCATCCGGCGAAGACGGTGGTGGTCGCCGGTGTGAAATTCATGGGCGAGACGGCCAAGATCCTCAATCCGGAAAAGCGCATCCTGATGCCGACCCTGGAAGCGACGTGCTCGCTGGACCTTGGGTGCCCCGTCGATGAGTTTTCTGCGTTCTGTGACCAGCATCCGGAGCGTACGGTGGTGGTTTACGCCAATACCTCGGCGGCGGTCAAAGCCCGCGCGGACTGGGTGGTGACTTCCAGCTGCGCGCTGGAAATCGTCGAAAGCCTGATGGATAACGGTGAAACCATCATCTGGGGGCCGGACAAGCACCTGGGCACCTACATTCAGCGTCAGACCGGTGCCGACATGCTGCTGTGGGACGGTGCCTGCATTGTTCACGAAGAGTTCAAGTCCAAGCAGCTTGAAGACATGAAGGCGCTGTATCCGGATGCGGCGATCCTGGTGCACCCGGAGTCGCCGACCTCGGTGATCGAGTTGGCGGATGCCGTTGGCTCCACCAGCCAATTGATCGCGGCGGCACAGAGCCTGCCGAACAAGACCCTGATCGTCGCTACCGATCGCGGTATCTTTTACAAGATGCAGCAGCTGTGCCCGGACAAGGTCTTTATCGAAGCGCCTACGGCCGGTAACGGCGCGGCATGCCGCAGCTGCGCGCATTGCCCCTGGATGGCGATGAACACCCTTGAGCGCACGCTCAAGAGCTTGAAGGAGGGTACGAACGAGATCTTTGTTGATCCGGCGTTGATTCCGCAGGCTATTCGGCCGTTGAAGCGAATGCTCGACTTTACGCAGGCGGCGCGGATGAAGCTGGCTGGGAACGCCTGAGATCTCTCATTCAGCAAAAAAACCTGTGGGAGCGAGCTTGTTCGCGATAGCGGAGTATCAGTCAACATATATTTGACTGACAGACCGCCATCGCGAGCAAGCTCGCTCCCACGGTTTTCGTATGGCTGAATTACTTGGTTTTCTTTGGGATCCTAACAAGCTGGGTATTGGAATACATGTCATGCCAGCTGCGCTTCTGCTTGTCGAACAGCGACCAAAAGAACCCCAGGCCCACGCACAGCAACGACGCGATCGACACCACAAAACGCAACAGCGCCTGCCACAGGCTGATGGACGAGCCATCGGCATTCTGTACGCGCACGCCCCAGACCTGCATGCCCAGGGTCTGCCCTGAGTAAGTCCAGAACTTGGCGAAGAAGCCGAACAGTACGAACAGCAGCACCGTTGAAAGCAGTGGATCGCCGTCCAGCGCGCCCGCTTCGGTGAGGGTGCGCATTTTCTCTTCGCCGATGATCGCCATCTGGATCATCTTGTAGACGCCGCTGGTGACGATCAGCAGGGCCGTACACAGCAGGAAGTCATAAAACATCGCTGCCAGGCGACGACCCAGGCCGACGGCGGGGAAGTCGCCCTGGGGTTTGAGCAGGTGTTTCGACATGGCAGCCTCTGGACGCAAAAGAAGCCATTTTACGGATTTACGCGCACAAAAAAGCCCCTGATGTCAGCATCAGAGGCTTTTTCGTTACAGAAGATTAAGCTTCTGCTTGTACTTCGTCAGCTTGCATGCCTTTCTGGCCCTGCACAGCGATGAAAGTCACTTTCTGGCCTTCTTTCAGGCTCTTGAAGCCGTTGCCCTGGATGGCGCGGAAATGCACGAACAGATCCGGACCGCTTTCAGGCGTGATAAAACCAAAACCTTTCTCGTCGTTAAACCACTTGACGGTACCGCTCTGACGTTGGGACATTTCTTATTTCCTTTGACGCAAAAATTAATGACAGTCTCCTTCTGATGAAAGAGTACTGGGGCTGGTTGCAGGAGAGTAAGAAGACGTCGAACGGGATGTAGCTAACTTGTAGGCTACTGCCCAGGTCACGATTCCAAGCGACCCATGCAAACACAGTGAACAAACTCTACGCCAACTACGGGAGAAAAAACAAGCCCTGTGAGAGGCCCGGATTTGCTCAGGTTGCTGGCACACCCGACAACTAGCACGGGCTTATGCGCTGGCGGTGTTCAATTGTTTTCGATCGTTATAAGCAAAGTTCATAATCGAAGCTTACAGCCAAACGATGCACTATTTTATGGCGGTTGCGTTACACATTAGTGCAGTGTAAGCGCAACCGCGTTACTTATAGGAACAGTCAATCAGCCGCGATAGTAGCGTTGCGGAACAAATGGCATTTTGCTTACAAGTAAAGGCACCTTTTTCCCACGAACAATTGCCCATACTGGCGTATCGATAGCGGTGTAGGCGCTGTCGAGGTAACCCATGGCCAATGGGCCGCCCAAGGTCGGTCCGAACCCGCCGCTGCAAACGCTGCCGATGATTTCGCCGGCTTCGTTGACGATTTCAGCCCCTTCGCGCACCGGGGTGCGTTCCTGCGGTAGCAATCCGACGCGCTTGCGGGTAACACCAGATTGTTGCTGGGCGAACACGTTTTCTGCGCCAGGGAAGCCGCCGGCGCGCACACCGTCGGTACGACGCGGCTTGGAGATGGCCCACAAAAGGCTGGCTTCGATCGGGCTGGTGTCAGTGTTCATGTCATGGCCGTACAGGCACAGGCCGGCTTCCAGGCGCAGGGAGTCGCGCGCGCCGAGGCCGATGGCCGCCACTTCAGGTTCGGCCAGCAGGGCGCGGGCCAGGGCTTCGGCGTTGGTGGCCGGTACGGAGATTTCGAAACCGTCTTCACCGGTGTAACCCGAGCGGCTGACAAAGCAGTCCACGCCCAGCAGTTTCACGCGGGCGAACTGCATGAAGGTCATCTTTGCCACTTCTGGCGCCAGACGTGCCAGCACGGTCACTGCAGCCGGACCTTGCAGGGCAAGCAGGGCGCGTTCTTCGAACAGCGGCTCGATGGTGCACTGGTCGCCGATGTGCTTGCGCAGGTGGGCCAGATCCTGGTCCTTGCACGCAGCGTTGACCACCAGGAACAGTTCGTCGTTGCCCAGGTTGGCGACCATCAGGTCGTCAAGGATGCCACCGGTCTCGTTGGTGAACATTGCGTAGCGCTGCATGCCCACCGGTAAGTCGACGATGTCCACCGGCACCAGGGTTTCCAGGGCCTTGGCGGCATTGGCGCCGGTCAGGCGAATCTGGCCCATGTGCGAGACATCGAACAGGCCGGCCTGCTCGCGGGTGTGCTGGTGTTCTTTCATCACACCCAGCGGGTACTGCACCGGCATGTCATAGCCGGCGAACGGCACCATGCGCGCGCCCAGTTCGATGTGCAGCGCGTGCAGCGGCGTTTTCAACAGTTGTTCGGTGGACATATTCAGCTCCTGGAGAAGTGTGAAGATGAGCGCGCATCAGCACTCGATAATGTTGACCGCCAAACCGCCACGGGCGGTTTCCTTGTATTTGCTTTTCATGTCGGCGCCGGTCTGGCGCATGGTGCGGATGACCTTGTCGAGGGACACGAAGTGCTGCCCGTCGCCACGCATGGCCATGCGCACGGCATTGATGGCCTTGACCGAACCCATGGCGTTGCGTTCGATGCAAGGCACTTGCACCAGCCCGCCGATCGGGTCGCAGGTCAGCCCGAGGTTGTGTTCCATGCCGATTTCCGCGGCGTTTTCCACTTGTTGCACGGTGCCGCCAAGCACCTCGCACAGGGCGCCCGCCGCCATTGAACAGGCCACGCCGACTTCGCCCTGGCAACCGACTTCGGCGCCCGAGATCGAAGCGTTTTCCTTGTACAGGATGCCGATGGCCGCGGCGGTCAGCAGAAAGCGCACCACCCCGTCATCGTTCGCGCCGGGGATGAAGCGCATGTAGTAATGCAGTACCGCCGGGATAATCCCGGCCGCGCCGTTGGTCGGGGCTGTCACCACGCGTCCGCCATTGGCGTTTTCTTCGTTGACCGCCAGGGCGTACAGGTTGACCCAGTCCAGTACCGACAGTGGATCGCGCAGTGACGATTCGGGGTTCTTGCACAGTTGCCGGTGCAGCGCTGCTGCCCGGCGCTTGACCTTCAGGCCCCCGGGCAGGATGCCTTCGTTGCGGCAGCCGGCGGCGACGCAGTCCTGCATCACTTGCCAGATTTTCAGCAGGCCGGCGCGGGTTTCCGCTTCCGGGCGCCAGGCACTTTCGTTGGTCAGCATCACCTGGCTGATGGACAAGCCATAGGTGGTGCAGTGGCCCAGCAGGTCCTTGGCACTTTTGAACGGGAAGGTCAGGGGGGTGGCGTCTTCGACGATGCGGTCGGCACCGGCGGCGTCTTCATCGACGACAAAACCACCACCGACCGAGTAGTACTCGCGGCTGCGGATTTGCAGGCCCGCGGCGTCGAAGGCGCGAAAGATCATGCCGTTGGGGTGATAGGCCAAGGGCTTGCGAATCATCGCCAGGTGTTCTTTCTCATTGAACGCAATGCTGTGTTCGCCCAGCAGGTTCAAGCGACCATTGCCGCGAATGTCGTGCAGGCGGGCGGCGACGGTTTCGGTATCCACGGTGTCCGGGTGTTCGCCTTCCAGGCCGAGCAACACAGCCTTGTCGCTGCCGTGGCCTTTGCCGGTGGCGCCGAGTGAGCCGTACAGCTCGACTTTGACGCAAGCGGTCGCTGTGAGCAGCCCTTCACGGCGCAAACCTTCGGCGAAACGTGCGGCAGCACGCATCGGGCCGACGGTGTGGGAACTGGAGGGGCCGATGCCAATCTTGAACAGGTCGAACACGCTTAACGACATGGTTGTTCTCCGGTTTCTTGTTATAGGAATTGGCGGAAATTTTTCGGGCTGGTCACGATCCTGTGGGAGCTGGCTTGCCAGCGATGGCGGTGTGTCAGGCAACAGAAATGTCGACAGATCCACCCTCATCGCTGGCAAGCCAGCTCCCACAGGGTTTTGTGGTGTTATTGAAATCGGGTGCAGATAAATGCCCCCCTCATTCGTTTAAGCGTAGCTTTCGATCGACGGGCAGGCGCAGACCAGGTTGCGATCGCCGAAGACGTTGTCGACGCGGCCGACCGGCGGCCAGTACTTGCCTTCGATCAGCGAGGCAACCGGATAAACCGCCTGCTCACGGCTGTACGGGTGCGACCACTCGCCGACCAGCTCCGCCGCGGTATGCGGGGCGTTTTTCAGTGGGTTGTCGTCCTTGTCCAGGGTGCCGTTTTCCACTGCGCGGATTTCTTCGCGGATGCGGATCATGGCGTCGCAGAAGCGGTCCAGTTCTTCTTTGGATTCGCTTTCGGTGGGCTCGATCATCAAGGTGCCGGCCACCGGGAAGGACATGGTCGGGGCGTGGAAGCCGAAGTCGATCAGGCGCTTGGCCACGTCATCGACGCTGATGCCGCTGCTGTCTTTCAGCGGGCGCAGGTCGAGGATGCATTCGTGCGCCACCAGGCCGTTGCTGCCGGTGTACAGCACCGGGTAGTGCTCTTCGAGGCGCCGGGAAATGTAGTTGGCGTTGAGGATTGCCAGCTGCGAGGCGCGTTTCAGGCCAGCGCCGCCCATCATGCGGATGTACATCCAGGTGATCGGCAGGATGCTCGCGCTGCCGAACGGCGCGGCGCACACCGCGCC